>CAZBUH010000007.1:0-32308 GCA_964495095.1 uncultured Oscillospiraceae bacterium
AAGGTCGATGCCGTCTATTATTATCGGGTGGCACATGGGTATAAGGTCCGGCGTGCGCTTTGCCCCCATGACCCCGGCTATTTGGGCCACTGTGAGCACGTCGCCTTTTTTCATACCGCCCGTCTTTATAAGCCGGAAGGTTTCCTCATTTACAAGGACGCTTGCCGCAGCCGACGCCGTGCGGCGGGTGACGTCCTTTGAGCCTACGTCCACCATCTTTGCCCGGCCCTGATCGTTAAAGTGTGTAAAATCGCTCATAATATCATCCGCCTATCTGATTCATATTCCGCCCGGCCTGGCTTATTTGCTCCGCGGACAGCTCCGGATGGCAGGCGGGCTTTGATTTTATGGTTTCCGCCATGGCCTGCCGCATACCGTCTATATCCATGCCCTTTATTGAGCGCTCGTCGGCGGAGTGGAGGCATGATTTCAGCTTGCCGTCCGACGTGAGGCGGATCCTGTTGCATTTGCCGCAGAAAAGGTCGCTGAGAGGGCTTATAAGCCCGATATTGCCCTGGGCACCGGGGAGCTTATAGAGCCGGGCCACCCCGCCGTCGCTGTCCTGGGGTATAAGCTCCGGCAGCTGCTCCAGAACGGCGGAGCAGGGGATATAGGCGCCTTTTCCAAAGTCCGGGTTATCCCTCATGGGCATAAGCTCGATAAAGCGCACATCCACAGGATAAGTCCTGGTAAGGGACGCAAGCTCGCCTATCTCATCGTCATTGAAGCCGCCTATAAGGACGGAATTTACCTTTATTTTCTTAAATCCCGCCGCCAAAGCGTGGTTAAGGCCCCGGAGCGCGTCGTCAACATTGCCCCGGCGGGTGATGTAGGCGTATTTTTCCGGGTCAAGAGTGTCGATGCTTATGTTAACTCTCTGTACTCCGGCCTGACGGAGAGGGCCTGCCAACTCCGTAAGGAGGGTGCCGTTTGTGGTGAGGCACACGTCCTGTATGCCCTCTACGGCGGAGGCCCTGCTGCATATGGAGAGGATATTCTTTTTTACAAGAGGCTCGCCGCCGGTTATCCGGAGCTTTTTTATGCCCAGGCTTGCCGCCGCTTCCACCGCAGTTATCATTTCGTCCTCTGTGAGCATCTCCTCATGGGATTTGAGGCACACGCCGTCGGCGGGCATGCAGTAGCGGCACCGGAGGTTGCACAGATCGGTGACGGAGAGCCGGAGATAAGTTATTTCTCTGCCGAAAAAATCAACCATTTTAAATCACAGCCCTGAATAATATTGATTGCCGGATATCAGTACCGGCCGAAGGTGCAGTTGGGGTAATGGCAGCTTTTGCACTGCTGGCAAAGACCGCCGTCGCCGAGCCTTATAAGGTCGGATTTCGTGAGCTTCAGGCCGGTGAATATCTGGGGCAGAAGCACGTCGAAAATTGTGGTGGGGAGGCTTATCGCGGCCCCGGGCACACCAATTACGGCGACGTCGCCAAGATATGCCGTAAGGGTCATGTTCCCCGGCTGGGAGGGGACGCCGTGGCTTATTATCTCCGCACCCAACTGCCGTATGGCCGTAGGCGTCAGATCGTCCGGGTCCACCGACATGCCGCCGGTGAATATGAGAAAATCCGCCCCGGCCTCAAGATACTTTTTCGCGGCGCCGGTTATCATGTCCAAATCATCGTCGCAGATGGAGACGCCCAGTATCTCCGAGGGGTAGTTTTTGAGCTTTGCCCTGACCACCGGCTCGAATTTATCCTTTATTCTTCCGCTGAAAATCTCGGAGCCCGTTATTATGACGCCGGCCTTTAAAAATTTGTAGGGCAGCAGCTCCAGGAGCTTTCCCGCGCCGCAAAGCTTTTCGGCCTCGATTATCTGCCTTTCCTCTGTCACAAGAGGCACTATGCGCATGGAGGCGAGGCGCATGCCCGGCTCCACGGGGTAGTGGTCGGGGATTGTGGATATGGTTATATCGCCGATGGAGTTAATTTTGTTTAAAAGCTCCGTGTCCACCCGGAACATGCCGCGGCTGTCTGCCGTGAGAAGGACCTTGCCCTCCGAGGGGCCGGTGTAGCGGGCGCCGTCCACCGGGGCCATGGCGGCCATGCGCAGCGCCGCGTCCTCCTCGTGTATTTCGCCGGCGTTTTCCTCCCAGATAAAAACAGTGCGCTTTCCAAGGTCCAGAAGCTTTGGCACGTCCTCTTCCGTTATAACGTGGCCCCGCTTGAAGGCGGCGCCCTTAAAGCCGTCCCGCATGGCTGTGATATCGTGGCACAGGGGCATGCCGACGGCGTTTTCCACATTGACTTTTTTCATATCAAAAATCCTTTCACCTTCGTTCCGGGAGGGATGGGGCCGCCGGAGGGCGGCACAATGGCGATGACATCGCAGCCTATGGAGCTGCTTATCACCACGTTGCCCTGGTCCCCGGGAATACGCATTTTAACGTCCCCGCCGCTTAAATCCAGAGTGCCCCGGAGAAGCCTTGTGAATTTGCCGCCCTTTTTAAAGCCGGTCTCCAGAGTCACCGTTATCTCCCGCGGAACCGGCTCTTTTTTGCCGCAGAGCCTGTTTATGGCGGGGGCGGCCACGGCGTAGAAATTGATTATGGAGGAGGCGGGATTCCCGGAGAGGCCGCAGACGGGCTTTCCGTCCTTTATGCCGTAAGCGCAGGCCATTCCCGGCTTTAAATCCACGCCCCGGGCCAGAAGCTCCGCGCCGGCGCGCTCCATGGCCTCCGGGGTCATATCGTAATCGCCCACGGAGACGCCCCCTGTGAGCACAAGGCCGTGGCAGCTTTGAAGCCCTGCGGCTATAAGCCGGGCGATGTCCCCGGCGTCGTCTCCGGCAAGACCCAGATATTTAACTTCGCAGCCCAGCTTTTGGAGTGCGGTGCCTATGGAATAGCGGTTTGAATTATATATCTTTCCGTCGCTGAGCCTGTCTCCAAGCTCTGTAAGCTCGTTTCCCGTGGAGATAAGCCCGATTACCGGCTTTTTATAGACCTTTGGGGCGGAGACGCCCTGGGCGGCGAGAGAGGCGGACAGGCCCGGGTCGATAACAGTGCCGGCCTCCGCCAGACAGGCGCCCTTTTTAACGTCCTCGCCGGCTCTTACGATGTTGGAGCCGGAGCCTACGGGGGCGAAAAAGGTGACGGTGCTGTCCGTATATTCCGTGACCTCGAATTTTTCCACAGCGTCGGCCCCCGGCGGCACAGGCGCTCCGGTGAGCACCTTTACGGCTGTTCCCCGTGTCACCTGAACGGCGGGCACGGCCCCTGCCGGGACCTCCTCTAAAATTTTCAGTGTGACCGGGCTATCCTGTGACGCGCTTTCAAGATCCGCCGAGCGGAAGGCGTAGCCGTCGTAGGGGGAGCGGTCAAAGGGGGGCACGTCACCGGCGGCCGTGAGCCTTTCGGCCAGCACACGTCCGGTGCAGTCCTCAAGGGGCACTGTTTCCGTGCCCACAGGGGACAAAAGGGATATGAGCCTGTCCCGCAGCTTGATATAACTTTCCATATTTTTCAGCCCTTCAGTAAAATGATAGAGTCCTCCGGGAGGCACACCTCCAGAGCTTCCCGGCGCAGGCTGCGCCAAAGCTCCTTATCCAGCTCCCAGCCAAATGGGGCCTTGCCCTGCCCGTCGGCGGAAGTCAGCATAACGGTGTAGGAGAAGGGGTTTTCAATCTCCGAGACTACACGGCATATAAATGAATTTGCGCCCGGGCCGGGCCGGATATCGTGCATCCTGATGCCGACATATTCCGTATCCGGGGGGATGGACGGAACACTCAGGTCAATTCCCCAATCCGATGCCCTTACATGGTTGCTGTCGATAATTTTTGCGGGGGAGATGTTCTTGCAGCCGGTGAGGGCGGCTGCGGCACGGGTACGGGGATTTGCGAACACCTCTTTTTTTGCGCCGAAGCAGTCGATGGAGCCGTTATTCATAACGGCTATTTTGTCCGAAAGCCGGAACACCTCGTCCCTGTCGTGGGAGACAAGGATCACCGTCCTGCCGAATTTTCTGATAACGCTGCGGACCTCCTGCTCAAGCCTGAAGCGCAGATGGCTGTCCAGCGCCGAAAAGGGCTCATCAAGAAGCAGAATGTTGGGGCTTGAGACAAGTATCCTGGCCAAAGCCGTCCTCTGCTGCTGGCCGCCGGAGAGTTGATGGGGATAGTGATTCAAAAGCTCCGACAGGCCAAAGCTCTGTATAAAATCCCGGCAGAGGGACTCCCGTCTGGACTTGTCCTTTTCGCGCTTCGCACCGGCCCGGATGTTCTGCAGAACGGTCATATTGGGGAACAGGGCGTAGTTTTGAAAAAGAAGCCCCGTGTGCCGCTCCTGGGGGGAGAGGTTTATTTTTTTATCGGAATCAAAAAGCGTTACGCCGTCCACGGCTATTTTGCCTCTGTCCGGCTTTTCAATCCCGGCGATGCACTTTAAAGTCATGCTCTTGCCGCAGCCGGAGGCTCCAAGGAGAGCTACTACCTCATTATCGCCGGAAAAGCTTACGTTAAGGTGAAAGGAGCCGAGTTCCTTTTCAATGTCCACAAAAACAGACACTTTACACCGCTCCTTTCCGCCGCTTTTTTTCCAGCATGTTTACCGCCAGAAGCACCACAAAGGAGATGGCCAGATTGAGAAGCACCCACTTGAAGGCCAGTGCGTCGTTGCCTGTCCGCCAGAGCTGGTAGACTGTGGTGGAAATCGTGGCTGTCCTGCCGGGAGTGTAGCCGGCTATCATGCTTGTGGCTCCGTATTCTCCGAGAGCCCGGGCAAAAGCCAGCACCGTGCCGGCGATGATCCCCTGACGGCAGCAGGGGATGCGTATGCGCCAGAAAATATAGGTGTTTGAAAGGCCGATGGATTTACCGGAATAGGCCAGAGTGTCGTCAAAGCTCTCGAAAGCGCCCCGGGCAGTCCTGTACATAAGCGGGAATATTACCACCACGGTGGCAAAAATGGCCGACCACCAGGTCATGGTGAGCTTCAGACCGAAAACCTCCAGAAACCAGGAGCCAATAAGCCGCTTCGGCCCAAGTACCCTTAAAAGAAGATAGCCCACTACCGTGGGGGGCAAAACCAGAGGCAGCGTTAATATAACATCCAGAACGCCCTTTACGAGCTTTGGCGCTTTGGCGATGTAATAGGCCGAGAAAATGCCGATAAAAAATACCACCACAGCGCTGATAAGCGCTATCCTGAGGGAGTTCCACAGAGGAAACAGATCCATATTTTCCTCCTTTTTCCTATTTATAAAATTTGCGGGCGTTTTGCCGCCCGCAAATTATGTGAGACTTTTTTACGCAACGGGGGTGAAGCCGACATTTTCAAATACGGCGTCAGCCTCGTCCGTGGTAAGGTAGCTGAGGAAAGCCTGAGCGGCGTCGGGATTTTTGGAGATGTTCAGCACGGCGGCGGGGTAGATGACCTGACCGCACATCTCGGCGGTGGCCGTATCCACTACCGTGAGTCCGGCGGAGAAGGCGTCGGTCTGGTATATGATGCCGCAGTCGACCGTGGCCTCAGAGACCTGGGTCGTAACCTCCTTGACGTTTGAGCCGTATGTGACGCTGCCGGAGGATGCCAGATCTTCTTCGCTTAAGCCGTAATAGGCCAGAATCTTCTGAGTGTACTGGCCAACCGGAACGTCGGAGTTGCCCATTGCAAGCACGATGGAGCCGCTCTCCAGTCCGGACTTCATGTCGTCATAGGAGTTGATGTTTGCGGGATTGCCCTCGGGAACCGCCAGAGCCACCTTGTTTTCCAGAATGTCAAAGCGGGCGCCATCCAGAACAAAGTCAAGTCCCTCGGTGTTTACATCAGCGCTTGCGGTTATATCAAGCTGATCCATCTGTTTCTGACCGGCAGAAATGAAAATGTCACAGTCGGCGCCTTCCTGGATCTGTGTTTTGAGCGTGCCGGAGGAGTCAAAGGTAAACAGGATTTTTACATTTTCGTTATCTGCCATGTATTTTTCGCCAAGCTCCGTAAGAGTTTCCTGCATGGAGGCGGCGGCGAAAACGATAAGCTCCACAGACTCGTTATCAGGAGCCTCGGTTGCGGAGTCATCGCCGGAGCCGCTGCTGCAGCCGGCGAAAAGGCAGATGGACATACAGAGTGCCAGAATGAGTGCGATGGTCTTTTTCATTGCTTTTTTCTCCTTTTTAAATAAAAATATCCGTCTTCTTAAAAGACGGATACAAAAGCAAGGGGCAAGGCCGTGCACTGCAATGTATTCCGTCTCCTTTTCAATAAGGAAGGCCGCCCCGTTTCCAGAACGACCCCGGCCGGACCTCCATAGCAAAGCCACAGGAGATAAGGCTCGAAGACAACAATAATATAGCATTGCGCTGAAGAGATGTCAAGGAATTTTAGCGTTTGGGACGGAATGGCGCACTTTAAAGGGGCGCCGCTCCGTTTTTCGGTGCTCTCCAGCCCATAATGGCGGCGGCAAGGGCGGACAGCTGCTCTGCGCTCTCAGAGGACAGGGCTGAGTGCAGCGTGACAGTTGGCTGCAGGACGGTGATGTTCTTCATCTTCGCAAGCTCCGAGGTGATAAGCCGCGCGGCGGTGGGGGCCCATGAGCCGTTTTCGATTATTCCCACGGAGCGGCCCTGGTAGTTCCTGTTTGCCAGCATACCCAGGAAGGTGGAGACGGGCGGGAAAAGCTCCGTATCCTTTGTGATGGAGGCCACGACCATTTTGTCGTACCGGAAAGCTGCCTCCACGGCCTCCGCAATGTCGCAGCGGGCCAAATCAAAGTATTCGATTTTTCCCGCTCCTCCGGCCCGGAGCAGCTCTGTGAGCTTCCCGGCCGCCGCAGCGGTGTTGCCGTGGATGGAGCCGCAGACGACGCAGACGCCCCTGTCCTCCGGGGCGTAGCTGCTCCAGAGAGAGTATTTTTCGATATAATGGCTCAAATCGCCGGATAAAATGGAGCCGTGGAGGGGGCATATGCGGCGTATTTCGACGGGGGCGAGCTTCTTAATAAGCGCCTGCACCGAGGGGCCGTAGCGGCCCACGATGTTAAAGTAGTACCGTCTGGCCTCGCAGTCCCAGTCCTGGTCGTCATCGGCACCGAATTTGCCGAAGGCGTCGGCGGAAAAAAGGAGCTTCTCAGTCTCCTCGTAGGAGACCATGACCTCGGGCCAGTGCACCATGGGGGCCATTATGAATTTCAGCCTGTGGCTGCCCAAATCGAGCACGTCGCCCTCTGTTACGGAGACAGTGCGGCCGGAGTAGTCGCTGCCTGTGAGCTGCTTTAAAAGGATAAAGGTCTTGGGGTTGCCCACAAGCTTCATCTCCGGGTATTTTTCCGCCAGGACGCTGAGGGAGCCGGAGTGGTCGGGCTCCATGTGGGAGATTACAAGATAGTCCGGGGCCCTGCCGTTCAGAACGGACTGGAGGTTTTTCAGCCAGCTTTCTGTAAAGTCAGCGTCCACTGTGTCCATTACTGCGATTTTGTCGTCGAGAATGACGTATGAATTGTAGGTTACGCCGTCGGGGACCGGATATTGGGATTCAAACAGGTCTATCTCCCTGTCCTCGACGCCAATGTATTTTACTGAGTCGGAAATAATTGTGTTTATCATTTGGAACGCTCCTTTTTGTAATTTACGCACAATACCGTCACTTATATGTTATCACAAATGCGGTAAAAGTAAAGTGAGTTTTGCTATTATATTGCCGGCGGCTGCATACGGTCAGCTTTTATGGGCTGTTAAACGGGGCAGTGCGCAAAGATAAAGGACAAAAAAGTGAAAATCCCCTTGACAAACCGCCGGATAAGGTGAAATACTACATATAAGCAAATCAAATGAAATGGGAGTTAAAAATGAAGCTTACGGAATTATTCAGCCAGGACAGATTTTCCCTGTCCTTTGAGGTGTCCCCGCCGAAAACCACTTCTACCTTCGACAGCGTCAGGGAGACTACGGAGAAGATAGCGGCTATGGGCGCGGACTTTATGAGCGTGACCTATGGGGCCGGAGGGCAGCGGGACAGCTATACCCTTGACATAGCCGGAAACCTTAAAAGGAAATACGGCGTTTCACAGGCGGTCCATCTCACCTGTGTCGGAACCAGGGCGGAGGATGTGGACGCGGCTATGGTAAAGCTCCGGGAAAACGGCGTGGAGAACATACTGGCCCTGAGAGGCGATATACCGAAGGACACGGAGGAGACAAAGTGGGATTTTATGCACGCCTCCGACCTTATCGCCTACATAAAGGGGCACGGTGATTTCTGCGTCGGCGGGGCCTGCTACCCGGAGGGGCATCTGGAGTCGAAAAACCAGAAGGAGGACATAGACTATCTCCGGCTCAAGGAGGAGAAGGGCTGCGAGTTCTTTATAAGCCAGATGTTCTTTGATAACAACATAATGTATAATTTCCTCTACAAGGCGAGAAGCGCCGGAGTGACAATACCGGTGGTGGCCGGAATTATCCCCGTTACAAACGGCAAGCAGATAAAGCGTATCTGCGCCCTGTCCGGCACGGAGCTGCCCGCCAGGTTTAAGCAGATAGCGGATAAATTCGGCGATAAGCCCGCCGCCATGAAGCAGGCCGGAATTGCCTACGCCACCGAGCAGATAGTGGATTTGTACGCAAACGGCGTAAAGCACGTGCACGTCTATTCGATGAATAAGGCGGACGTGGCGGCGGCTATAAAAAATAACCTGAAGGATATTTTGGAATATGGGAATTCTTGAAAAGCTTAACGACGGCCTTACGTTTTTTGACGGGGGCTTCGGCACCATGCTCCAGGCCAGGGGGCTTAAGCCGGGGGAGGGCACGGAGCTGTGGAACGGAACCCACCCGGAGGAGATAACCGCCATACACAGGGAATATCTTGAGGCGGGCTGCCACGTTATATCAGCCAACACCTTCGGCATAAACGGCCTCAAATACGGAGACAGGACGGCGGAGTTGGTGAAGGCCGCCATGGACTGCGCCAAAAAGGCCGTTGAGGGATTTGAAGACCGGTATATCGCCCTGGATATAGGCCCCACGGGAAGGCTGCTGAAGCCTCTGGGGGATCTGGATTTTGAGGAGGCCGTGTCGGTTTTTGCCCAGGTGGTACGGGCCGGAGCCGAAAACGGGGCCGACCTGGTGCTCATAGAGACCATGAACGACGCTTACGAGACAAAAGCGGCGCTGCTGGCTGCAAAGGAAAACTGCGGCCTGCCGGTTATCGTGACAAACGTTTACGACGGGTCGGGAAAGCTTATGACCGGCGCGGAGCCTGAAGCCATGACGGCCATGCTGGAGGGCCTGGGAGCCGACGCCATCGGCATGAACTGTTCCCTTGGCCCCGCCGAAATGAAAAAGCTGGTGCCGAGATTTTGGGCCAGCGCCTCGGTGCCGATAGTGGTAAACCCCAACGCCGGGCTGCCCAGGGTGGTAAACGGCGGGACGGTCTACGATATCGGCCCGGAGGAATACGCCGGGTATATGGCGGAAATGGTGAAAATGGGCGCCAGAGGCGTGGGCGGCTGCTGCGGCACGACTCCGGAGCACATAAGGAAAATGATAGAGGCCGTAAAGGATATTGAGCCTCTGCCTGTGACGCCGAAATCGGTGACGGCGGTCACCTCCGGCAGCAAATGGGTGAGACTGGGCGAAGGCCCGGTGCTTATCGGCGAGCGCATAAACCCCACCGGAAAAAAGAAGCTGAAGCAGGCCCTCCGGGACGGGGATATGTCCTATATTTTAAAAGAGGGTACCGGACAGGCTGAGGCGGGCGCACATATCCTGGACGTGAATGTGGGCCTTCCGGAGATAGATGAGCCGGAGATGCTCACCGCCGCCGTAAAGGCCCTCCAGGGCGTGACGGAGCTGCCCCTGCAGATAGACACCGCCTCGCCGGAGGCTATGGAGCGGGCGCTGCGGGTATATAACGGAAAGCCCCTTATAAACTCCGTAAACGGCAAGGAGGAGAGCATGGCGGCCATATTCCCGCTGGCGGCAAAATACGGCGGGACCGTAATCGCCCTCACGCTGGACGAAAACGGAATACCCGACACCGCCCAGGGTCGGCTTAAGATAGCGGAGAAAATCGTAAACCGGGCTGCGGAATACGGCATAGGCAGGAAGGATATTGTAGTGGACCCTCTGACGCTCACTATATCGTCGGAGCCCCGGGCGGCGCTTGTGACGCTGGAGGCTGTGAGACTTATAAAAGAGCGGCTGGGAGTATGCACCTCGCTGGGGGTTTCAAACGTGTCCTTCGGCCTGCCCAACAGGGACTTTATAAACGGCGCGTTTTTCGCCATGGCGCTCCGGGCCGGGCTTGACGCCGCGATTATGAACCCTTTCTCTGCGGAAATGATGAAAACCTACAAATCGTCCATGGCGCTTTTGGGCATGGATAAGGACTGCCTTGAATATATAGGCTTTGCCGAGAACGCGGAGGTTTCTGCGGTCGTTTCGGCTCCGGGCGGGAAAAAGGAGAGCCCGGCCGCCGATGGGGACCTTAAAAGCGCCATAGTCCACGGCCTCAGGGATTTGGCGGCGGAGCTTACGGAAAAGGCCCTCCTGGCGGAAAAGCCAATGGACATTATAAATAATATGGTGATACCGGCTCTTGACCAGGTGGGCAAGGGCTTTGAGACGGGGGAAATATTTCTGCCCCAGCTCCTTATGAGCGCTGACTCCGCCTCCGCCTCCTTTGAGGCGGTAAAGAAGGCCATGGCGGCCTCCGGCGCGGCCGGCGGAGGACGGGGAAAAATAGTGCTGGCCACCGTTAAGGGGGACATACACGACATAGGCAAGAACATAGTGCGCGTCCTGCTTGAAAATTACGGCTTTGACGTTATAGATTTGGGCCGGGACGTTCCGGCGGAAACGGTTTTGAAGACGGTTTTGGCGGAGCACATAGAGCTTGTGGGCCTCAGCGCGCTTATGACGACCACGGTGCCGAGCATGGAGATGACAATAAAGCTCCTGCGGGAGAAAGCCCCCTGGTGCAAGGTCGTGGTAGGCGGTGCGGTCTTAAACCAGGAGTATGCCGACATGATAGGCGCGGATAAATATGCCAGGGACGCCATGGACACGGTGCGGTATGCCGAGGAGGTCTTTGGCTGAAATATTGAAAAGGACATGATTATATGCTATAATCCGGGCATGTAATACTTTAATGTAATGTAAAGGGGGCGGCAATATGAGAAAAAGGGTGATATCCGTATTTCTCTCCATTGCCGTCGCCTTTTCACTGTGCGCCGGTTTTTCCCAGCACGCGGGGGCTGTATTTTTTACCTCCGTAAACGACAGCCTTATGGATTTGAACGACAGCACCATGCCCGTGTCCTACGGCGGGGTGATGTATGTGCCGTATACGGTGTTCATATCCAGCTCGCTGCGGATATACTCCTCCACGCTGTCCACCGGGGATCTGGCGCTTTTTACTTCGTCAAGGCAGATATATTTCGACGTGAGCAACGGCGGGTGCCGTGATAAAAACGGCAACGAGTACGACGACTCCGCGATTATAAGAAACGGCTCTGCCTATGTGCCGGCGCTTTTTACCGCCGACTATTTCGGACTGCAATACTCCTATATTGAGACGTCTTACGGCGGCATGGTGCGGATCCGGTCATCATCCTCTGTCCTCAGCGACTCTGTTTTTACAGACGCGGCCCTCTCCGCCATGCGCTCAAAGCTCAATGAGTATAACAGGAACCACGGCGCCTCCGGTACGGCGGAGCCCCAGGTCTCCGGCTCACCGAGGCCCTCCGTCACGGCGTCGCCCTCTCCCACGCCGGTGACGTATGAGCGGGTGCGGCTCGCCCTTATTTTCACAGGGCTTTCCGACAGTACGGAGGCGATGCTCAACTCCCTGACGGCCAACGGCTTTAACGCCTGCTTTTTTGTGACGGGAGAGGACGTGGCGGCATACCCGGAGCTTGTGCGGGAGATAGACGGCAGGGGCCATACTGTGGGCGTCCTTTGCGAAAACGGCGCGGAATTTGAGGAAACGGCCCGGCTTTTATACGAGACGGCAAAAATCAAGGCGGATATAGCGGCCGTGTGGGGAGATGACCCGGGCGGCATAAACGCCGTTGTGTGGGAGCTTCAGCCGGAGTCGGCCCTGCTGCGGACCACGGGGGAGATAAGTACTGAACCGTACAGCCGCGACAGGCTGGTTTTTACTTCCGACCCGGAGGCGGCCCAGCGGCTGCCGGAGATATTGAGATACATAAGGGAATATAAGTACACCGTGACGAAAATAAATGAGCTGACGGAGCCGTACTGAACCCGGGAAATGATCCCGGGGCCGGCCACCGCAGTTATTGATTAAGTGAGCACAGCACCACAACATGTGGCGTCTGTGCTCTTTTTTTGCGCAAAAATTCCACAAAATATATAATTTCAGGGCGAATTATAAAAATGAAAAATGCAATCGAACATATGTTTTAAGTTCCGAAAATCCTGAAAATTCGAGAAAAATTTTATATTTTTCTTTAAAAAAATTAAAAACAACTCTTGCAATTTATCTGGGCGCGTTTTATAATAAAGCCAATGTGGGGAAAATGTGCATCAAAGTGGTGGAAAATGGGGCACACTTCACAAAGAAACAGAAAGGTGGGGAGAAGAAGATGGAAGGCGTATATCAGCACAGCCTTGATACCAAAGGACGTCTTTTTATCCCGGCCAAGCTCCGTGAGGAGCTGGGCGACACCTTCTATGTGACGCTCTCCATGGAAAAATGCCTCTCCGCCTATTCTTCCGATAGCTGGGAGAGCTTCAAGGAGAAAATCCGCGCCATGCCCAAGGTAAAGCAGGTGAAGATGCGTCCGCTTTTTGCCCACGCCGCAAAATGCGAGCTTGATTCCCAGGGACGCATACTTTTGCCCCAGGCGCTGCGTGATTTCGCGGGGCTTGTCAAAAACGTCTCCGTCGTCGGCAATGGCGAGTGCGCGGAGTTTTGGGATACGGATACGTGGAACTCTGTGGATGTTATCGAGACTACTCCGGAAAATATTGCGGAGGTCTATACGGAGCTTGATTTCTGATGGAATTTTCTCACATACCTGTCCTGTTCGGAGAGTGCATGGAGGGGCTGAATATTAAGCCCGACGGCATATATGTGGACGGCACTCTGGGCCGTGGAGGCCATTCGGAGGGAATAGCGGAAAGGCTCACCGGCGGACGGCTTTTCTGCATCGACAGGGATATGAGGGCTATTGAAGAGGCGGAAGAACGCCTCAGGCACTACAGGGACAGGATAACCTTTATCCACGGCAATTTCGGCAGACTGGGGGAGCTTCTTGATTCCGCCGGAGTTAAAAAAGCTGACGGAATGCTGTTCGATCTGGGCGTATCTTCGCCGCAGCTTGACGACGCGTCCCGTGGATTTTCGTATATGAACGATGCTCCGCTTGATATGCGGATGGACAAGGATTCGGAGCTTACGGCCTGGGAGGTGGTAAACCGCTGGCCCGAGGCCGAAATAAAGAGGATACTTTTCCAGTACGGCGAGGAGAGATACGGGGCCAGGATAGCCTCGGCGATAGTAAAAAAACGTGAGAAGGCCGCCATAGGCTCCACGCTGGAACTGGTGGATGTGATAAAATCCGCGATGCCGCCCCAGGCGCTGAGAGAAAAGCAGCATCCGGCAAAAAGGTCGTTCCAGGCAATACGCATCGCCGTAAACGACGAGCTTACCGAGATATCGGATATGCTTTCCCAGGCGGCGGACAGGCTTAACCCGGGGGGCCGGCTGGCCGTTATAAGCTTCCACTCCCTGGAGGACAGGATAGTAAAAAACGCCATACATTCAAGAGAAAACGGATGCACCTGCCCGCCGGAATTTCCGGTGTGCGTGTGCGGATTCAAGAGAACGCTCAAGTCCGTAACAAGAAAGCCCGTGACCCCGGGCGAAAAGGAGCTGAGCGAAAACCCGCGCTCCCGCAGCGCAAAGCTGAGGATAGCTGAACGTGTGTAAAGGACACAAAGGACGGTTTAAATGCAGGCTGAAGAAATTAAAATCGAATACGCGCCCAGGGCTACTTATGGCAGTGTCGCCTACGATTTGAATGCTATCCCGGCTTATGACGAACCGGAGCTGGACGGGGCCCCGGTACGGGAAAAAGCCAAAAGCCACGCGAAAGCGAAAAATGTGCAGGGCCTGTCCCTGGTAGGGATGATGAGCTTTGCGGCGGCGGCTGTGCTGGCGGTGTTCATACTGCTGGCAAACCTGCAGCTTACGGTGGTTTCCTCCGAAGCATCGGAGCTCCAGAGCCAGCTTGAGGAGCTTCAGAACCAGGAGCGTATGCTGCGTATACGGTACGAGAGCGCCATAGACTTAAATGAGATAGATCAGTACGCCACAAGCGTATTGGGAATGGTAAAGGCAAACGAGACTCAGATCAATCTTGAAAACGCCGCTGGAGAGGACCGGGCGGAGATACTTATTGATGACGCCGGGAAGAATTCAGCATGGAGCGAGTTCCGGACATTTATGTCATCCCTGTTGGAATATTTTAAAAAATAGGGCGATATAGATAGCATTGAGCAAGCCATAAGTGAGTGACGCAAGGAGAAACAGTTAAATGGCAAAAAATGGCGATGGAACTGGGGCAAAACGCCCAAACAAGATATTGGTCGGCCGCACACTGACGCTTATGGCGGTGTGCGGCATAGTTGCTTTTTTAGTTCTGGCGGTAAGGCTGTACCATGTGATGATAACCCAGCACGATTACTACGAGGGAAAGGCCGTGGAGCAGCAGACGAGGGAAACCACCATCCACGCTGCAAGAGGCACCATATACGACACAAACGGGAAAATACTGGCCATGAGCGCCACTGTGGAGACGGTTTACATAAGCCCATACGAGATGGTGCAGTACGAGGAGGACGCGGAGCTTATAGCCCGGGGTCTTTCGCAGATCCTTGAGGTGGATTACGACTCAATAATTGAAAAGAGCAAGGATACGAAGTCCTGGTATAAAACGGTAAAAACGAAAATTGAAAAGGAACTTGCCGACGAGGTAAGGGAGTTTATAGACGAAAATAAGCTTAAGAGCGTACACCTCGAGGAGGACTCCAAGCGATATTACCCCTACGGTACGCTGGCCTGCCATCTGGTGGGCTTTGTGGGCAGCGAAAACAGCGGCCTCGAAGGCACCGAGGCATATTACAACGGATATCTGGAGGGTACGGACGGGAAGGTGGTCAGAATGACCAACGCCCGCGGCACTGACATGATATTCGACAGCTATGAGGACTACTACAGCGCCGAGGACGGCTGCGATGTGACGCTGACGGTGGACAGTACAATACAGTATTACCTGGAAAAGCATCTGCAGCAGGCGGTGGAGGATTACGACGTGCAGAACGGCGCCTGCGCCATAGCCATGGACCCGGACACCGGGGCCATACTGGGCATGGTAAGCCTGGATAACTACGATTTGAACGACTATCTTACGGTAAGCGAAAAGGTACAGACGGAGCTTGACGAAATAGAGGATGAGGACGAAAGGCAAACCTCACTTGCAGACGCCCAGAGAAAGCAGTGGCGCAACAAGGCCATAAGCGACACCTACGAGCCCGGCTCCGTGTTTAAGATAATCACCCTCTCCATGGCGTTGGAGGAGGGCGTGATATCAGAAAGCGATTCCTTCTTCTGCGGCGGGACTGTGCAGGTCCAGGGCGATAAGACCCCCCGCCACTGCTGGAAAAGCGGCGGCCATGGCTCCCAGACCCTTACCCAGGTGGTGCAGCACTCCTGCAACGTGGCTTTTGTAAACATAGGTCTGAAGGTGGGGGCGGAGAAATTTTACGACTATGTGAGAGCCTTCGGGCTTTTCGAGACTACAGGCATAGATATCTCCGGCGAGTCCGGCAGCATATGGTGGTCCTCCGACGTTTTCTGCGACCCGCTTAACCAGTCGCAGCTTGCGGCGGCCTCCTTCGGCCAGACGTTTAACGTGACTCCGCTGCAGATGATAACGGCAGTGTGCGCCGCAACAAACGGCGGATATCTTATGGAGCCGTATATAGTTGAGAAGATAACCGACCCTGACGGAGGCATAGTGGAGGCCCACGAGCCCACCGTTGTCCGGCAGGTAATAAGCGAGGCGACCTCCGAGAAGGTCTGCAGCATATTGGAGAAGGTAGTAGGCGACCCGGTGGACGGCACCGGAAAGAACGCATATGTGGCGGGCTACCGCATAGGCGGCAAGACAGGCACCTCTGAAAAGGTGGCAAACGAGGCTGCTACCGGTGAAAAGGAATACATAGTCTCCTTCCTGGGCATTGCCCCGGCGGATGACCCCCAGATAGCAATACTGGTGCTGCTGGATACTCCGAGCGATTCCACGGGCATATATATAAGCGGCGGCGTCATGGCGGCGCCGACAGTTGGAAAGATGATGGCCGACATACTGCCGTATTTGGGAGTTGAGCCTGAGTACACCGACGAGGAGCTTAAAGATATCGACAGGACGGTGCCATTCGTTAAGGAGAAAACAGTGTCCGAGGCCACGGCGGACATGGAGGCTGAGGGCTTTGAGGTTAAGGTGGTCGGAAACGGTGATACCGTTACAGATCAGCTCCCGGCGGCAAACTCCACGGTAGCCGCGGGAACGAAGGTGATACTGTACGCCGGCGAGGATAAGCCTGGTACAATGGTGTCCGTGCCCGACCTTACGGGAATGACGCTGAACCAGGCAAAATCCGCCCTGGAGTCCAGAGGGCTTTACCTATCCACAAACGGCTATGTGTCCAGTTCGTCCTCCACCTCCGTTTCAAAACAGACACAGGAGGCCGGCACAGAGGTGGCCTACGGCAGCGTCGTGGGCGTTACGATGGTGGATAACAGTAATCAGGGAAGATATTGACATCGCTTTTGGCCGCCCACTGAGGGGCGGCGGAGGCTGGAAATTGTTAAAGGAGGGTCATGGCATGAAAGTTTCAGAGATTCTGCCTGAGTGCGGCGTCTGTGGGATTACGGCTTATGCTGATAAAGAGATAAGCGGAATAAGCTGTGATTCTCAGAAGATTGAAAAGGATTTCATCTTTGCCGCCGTAAAGGGTGAAAAGGAGGATGGAGCGGCCTATATAGGCGAGGCTTTTGAAAGAGGCGCTGCGGCAGTGCTCTGTCAGGAAAAGCCGGAGGCGGACGTACCGTATATCCTGGTGGATAACGTGCGGCTGAGAATGGCTGAGATGGCGGCGAAAATTTACGGTATGCCGGCAGACAGATTAAAAATAGTCGGCGTCACAGGCACAAACGGGAAAACCACCACGGCGACCTTGATAAAAGAGATGATAGAGGCGGCGACCGGAGAGCCGGTGGGCTTTATTGGCACCAACGGCTGTGACGTGGGCCGCGGCATGGAGCCGGGGGAGCGCACCACGCCGGACGCCTGCGATCTGCACAGGATGTTCCGGGACATGGAGAAAAACGGCTGCCGATGGGCGGTGATGGAGGTGTCCTCCCACTCCCTGAGCCTTGACCGGGTGCATGGGATAGAGTTTGAGGCCGGGGTTTTCACAAACCTCACCCACGACCATCTGGATTTCCACGGTACAATGGAGAGCTATTTTGAGGCAAAGGCAAAGCTCTTTACGATGTGCCGGAAAGCCGTGGTGAATATCGACGACAAGTGGGGCGAAAAGCTCATGGAGCGTATAAAATGCCCCGCGGTGACATATTCAACGGAAAAGGATGAGGCGGACCTTACGGCAAAAAATATCCGCCTTGGGGAAAAGGGCTCCAATTTCTGCGTCCTGTCAGTAGGGAGACTGTGGCGGGCGCAGCTTCCGATACCGGGCATGTTTTCGGTCTATAACGCCCTGGCCGCCGTTGGGGCCGGGACGGCCCTGGGCCTCGGCGAAAAGGAGATGGCCGACGCCCTGAAAAACACCAAAGGCGTAAAGGGCAGGGCGGAGGTAGTGGACTTAAACCGGGATTACACGGTGATAATAGACTACGCCCACACGCCGGACGCCCTGAAAAACATAATAACGGCCCTGCGGCCTGTGGTGCGGGGGAGGCTGATAACTGTATTTGGCTGCGGCGGAGACAGGGATAAGACGAAACGGCCTGAGATGGGCAGGATCGCCGGGGAGCTGTCGGACTACGCCATAGTGACTTCCGATAACCCGAGAAACGAGGCCCCCGGCGATATAATAAACGATATTCTCCCGGGGCTGGAGACCTCCGGCGGGGAATACGCGGTGATAGAAAACCGGCGCGAGGCCATCAGGGCCGCGCTGGGGCTTGCCCGGGCAGGGGACGTTGTCCTGCTGGCGGGCAAGGGTCACGAGACTTACCAGATAATAAAGGGCCGAAGCTACGATTTTGACGAGAGAGATATCGTAAGGGGATACGGGGCCGGAGCATAAAAAGCGAAGGGAAATGTAACAAATGACACTTATAGTAATTGCGGCATTTATTTTGTCACTGCTTGTGACGCTGCTGGTGGGGAAATTCCTCATACCGGCTCTGCGCCGGGCGAAAGCCGGACAAAATATTTACGAGGAGGGGCCCTCCTGGCATATGTCGAAGCAGGGCACCCCCACAATGGGCGGCATAATGTTTATAGCGGGAATGGCGGTGTGCTGCCTTGTTTTCGGTATTTTCTACGCCGCAAAGGGCGACTTCAGATTTATATTTGTTTTCGTTTTCTCAATTATCTTTGCCGCTATCGGTTTTCTGGACGACTACGAGAAGCTTAAGAAAAAGCAGAATCTCGGCCTTACGGCGCTCCAGAAATTCCTGCTTCAGCTTGCGGCGGCGGTGGCGTTTATAATGCTGCTGAGATTTTCCGGCTTTCTCACCCCCAGCCTGTATGTACCGTTTTTCAATGTGACGGTCCATATAAACGAGGTGGTGTACGTGATCCTGGCGGCCTTTATAATAGTGGGCTGCGTCAACGCGGTAAACCTCACCGACGGCGTGGACGGACTCTGCGCCGGGGTGACGCTGCCGGTTGCAATATGCTATACGGCTGTGGCGTTTCTGTGGGGCTATTCCTCCCTCGGCGCCTGCGGCGCTGCGCTGGCGGGCGGTCTTGTGGGCTTTTTGGTGTATAATTTCCACCCGGCGAAGGTGTTTATGGGCGACACCGGCTCCCTGTTTTTGGGCGGGGCCGTCTGCGCCATGGCCTTTGCAATGGATATGCCCCTTATCCTTGTAACCCTCGGCATCGTGTATATCGCGGAGACGCTGTCGGACATAATACAGGTGGCGTATTTTAAGCTCACCCACGGAAAAAGGATATTCAAAATGGCCCCGCTGCACCACCATTTCGAGATGTGCGGCTGGAGCGAATATAAGGTGTGCGGCGTGTTTACCGCCGTATCCGCGATTTTCGCCGTGCTCTCATTTATTGGGGTCATGTGGCGGTATGTTATCTGATTAAAAGACTGATTTTCCCCGGAGGTGAAGCTTTTGGCAGGCGGATTTGAAAAATTTCTAAAACAGCAGACAGAGGGGCCGGAGACGCTGGAGGACAGTGAGCTCAGGGATTACACCGACGAGACCTCCTCCGGCAGAGGGCGGATGGATCTGCCGTTTCTGGTGCTTGTAATAATGATATTGACAATAGGCGTTGTGATGGTTCTGTCGGCGAGCTTCGCCAGATACTATTACCTCTACGACGATCCCACATATATATTCCTGCGGCAGTTGGGCTTTGCCGTCAGCGGCGTCTGCATAATGTGGCTCACCTCCAGATTCAGAACGAATACTCTGAGAAGGTTTTCACTTTTAATATTCCTGGTGTCCGTAGCGCTTCTGGCCATGGTGCCGCTGATTGGCGAGACGCGAAACGGCGCAAAGCGCTGGATAAATTTAGGCTTTACCTCGTTTCAGCCCTCGGAGATAGTAAAGCTCAGTATGATACTCCTTTTTGCGAACATGATATGTACCTACGGCAGAAAAATGTCCACTGTCAAATACGGCGTCCTGCCCTTTGTGGGCGTCATATGCGTCGTGGTGATACTGCTGATGCTGGAGCCCCATATATCGGCGTCCATAATAATCATCGCCATCGGCGGCATAATGATGTTTGCCGGGGGAACAAAAATAAAGTGGTTTGGCATAGTGCTGGCGCTGGTGGGCGTGGCCGCAGTGCTGGTGATGACAAAATTCTCCTACGCCTCGTCACGTATAACCTCCTGGCTGGACCCGGAATCAGATCCAAAGGGAGACGGCTTTCAGATACTTCAATCCCTCTATGCCGTAGGCTCGGGAGGCTTTTTGGGACTGGGTCTGGGGCAGAGCAGGCAGAAATACCTGTATCTGCCTGAGGAGCACAACGACTATATCTTCGCGGTGTACTGCGAGGAGATGGGCTTTGTGGGCGCGATACTGCTGCTTACGCTTTTCTCGCTGCTCATACTCAGAGGCTTCTGGATAGCCCTGCACGCGAAGGATAGATACGGTGCGCTTATAGTTACCGGCATAATGAGCCTTCTGGCCATACAGGTGTTTCTGAATGTGGCCGTCGTTACAAACCTTATACCGTGTACCGGCATTTCGCTTCCGTTTTTCAGCTATGGCGGAACGGCCCTGTGGATACAGCTTGCGGAGATGGGTGTGGTGCTCTCGGTGTCAAGAGACGTCCCCCTGCAGAAGGAGGACAGCGGCACATGAATTTCCTGTTTACATGCGGCGGGACCGCAGGACATATAAATCCGGCGCTGGCCGTGGCGGGAAGGCTGCGGGAGGTAATGCCGGAGAGCGGATTTCTGTTCGTTGGCACGGACAGAAATATGGAAAAGGAGCTTGTACCACGGGAGGGATTCGATTTTACTTCCGTATCCGTAAACGGATTTAACAGGAGAATAACGCCTAAAGATATTGCCCACAATATAAAGGCGCTTATAAATATAAAGGTCGCCTCAAAGCAGACAGGAAAGCTTATACGGGAGTTTAAGCCCGATATAGCCGTTGGAACGGGCGGCTACGTGTGCTACCCGGTGCTCAAAAAAGCGGCGGCCATGGGGATTCCGACCGTGATCCATGAGTCAAACGCCGTCCCTGGCCTTACCACAAAGCTGCTGGACGGCAAAGTTGATAAAATAATGGTCGCCTTCAACGGGCTGGAAAAAGCCTATAAGCACCCGGAGAAGGTCATGGTGACCGGCACCCCCGTAAGGGGCGGCTTTGTGGGCCGGACAAAAGAGGAGGCCAGGCGTCAATTGGGGCTTCCGCAGGATATACCGATAGTAGTCTCTTTCTGGGGCTCCCTTGGGGCCTCGAGAATGAACGATATAATGCTCGATTTTATCGAGCTCAACTACAAAAACGAGGGCTTTTACCATATCCACGCCGCCGGCGAGAGCGGTTACGGAAAAATGAGAGACGCCCTCAGCGAGAGGGGAATACCGGCAGGGCTTGAAAACAACATAGATCTGCGGCCCTATATTTATGATATGCCGGCGGTGATGGACGCGGCGGATCTTGTGCTGTGCAGGGCCGGCGCCTCCACAATAAGCGAAATAACGGCGGTGGGCCGGCCGGCAATCCTTGTGCCGTCGCCCAATGTGACAAATAATCACCAGGAGAAAAACGCGGCGGTGCTCCGGAAAGCGGGCGGCGCAAAGGTGATACACGACGCCGATTGTACGGGAGAGGGCCTTTATAAAGAGACGGCGTTTCTCGTAAACAATCCGCCGATACTCAGGAAAATGGCGGAGGCGTCCGTGAAAATGGGCATACCGGACGCCACGTACAGGATAGTGTCTGAAATACTCGCATTAGCGGCGAAGAATTAACTTAAATCGTGACGCCCGCATAAGATGGGTTACAAAAAACTCAAATGCGGGGGATATATATGGAAATTCTGCGTATCCGAGGCGGCAGACCCCTATATGGGGAGGCCCGGATGCACGGCGCGAAAAACAGCGTCCTGCCGATACTCGCCGCCGCTATTTTAAGCGGGGAGAGCGTTATACATAACTGCCCCCGGCTCAGCGATGTGGATGCGGCCCGTAAAATTCTCGAATATCTGGGCTGCCGTACCTCCCGTCAGGGAGACACAGTGACGGTAAACGCCTCCAGCCTGTGCCGGAACGAGGTCCCGGACTGCCTTATGCGGGAGATGCGTTCATCGGTTATTTTCCTCGGGGCGGTGCTGGCCAGGACCGGGGAGGCCAGAATATCGCTTCCCGGGGGCTGCGAGCTTGGGCCGAGGCCGGTGGATATGCATCTGGCCGCCATGAAGGCGCTGGGCGCGGAGATAGAGGAAAAGGACGGCGGCATAATATGCCGCGCCTCAAAGCTTACGGGCGGCAGGATAAATTTTCCATTTCCGAGCGTGGGAGCCACGGAGAACGCCATGCTGGCGGCCTCAGGCGCCCAGGGGATAACAATGATATACAATGCGGCTGCAGAGCCTGAAATTTCTGATTTGCAGGAGTTCCTCAGAAAAGAGGGCGTGAAGATAACGGGTGCCGGCACCCCGGTGATAATGGTAGAGGGGGCCGGAGAACGCATAAACCCGGAGCACCGGGTCATATCCGACAGGATAGAGACGGTCACATACATGGCCGCCGCAGCCTCCGCGGGGGGCGAGATACTTTTAAGAGACGTTGTGCCGGGCCATTTTACGGCGGTTACCGAGACGTTCCGGCAGATGGGCTGTGAAATTTCGGCGGGGGCCGGTGAGATAAGAATAAAGGCCGGACGCCGCGTAAAGGCGCCGGATCTTATAACCACGAGGCCCTATCCGGGCTTCCCCACGGACGCGCAGCCGCCGGTGATGGCGGCGTGTCTCAGATGCCGCGGGACGGCGGTATTTATTGAAAATATCTTTCAAAACCGCTACAGGCATATAGGGGAGCTTCTCCGTATGGGAGCGGACATAAAAACAGAGGGCAGAACGGCAATAGTCGCCGGAAAAAGGGAGATACACCCGGCTGCGGTAGAGGCCACGGATCTTAGAGGCGGCGCGGCGCTTGCGGTGGCGGCGCTGGCGGCCGAGGGTGAGACAACAATTACGGGCGTTAACCATATTTCAAGAGGCTATGAGGACATAGAGGGCACCCTGCGGAGCCTTGGGGCGGACGCGGAGGCTGAATAAAAAACAATAATGACTTCCCCAAACGGGGACAGCAAAATACTATTTATGAGATAAGGAGCGGGCGCATTATGGCAGTGAGGGAGGATAAGCGGAAAAAGGTCAGGAAAGTAAACAGGGGCGGCATATACAGACCGGTGGCGATCTTGCTCTCCGTAGTAGCCATATTGTTCAGCCTGAGTATATTTTTCCGGGTCACGGATATACAGGTGACGGGAAACTCGATCTATTCGGAGGAGGAGATAATCTCAGCCTCCGGGATAGAGTATGGAGAAAATCTGTTCTTTGTAAGCACCTCATCCTCCGTCGCCGGGATAAAGCAGACTCTTCCCTATATCGACACTGTGAAGATATCAAAAAGCTACCCCAGCATAATGCGCATAGAGATAACCGAGAGCTACGGTACCGCCGCGGTATATTCCGGCGGGGAGTACTGGATAACGGACGCCGCCGGAAAGGTGCTGGATAAGTCCAATAAATCCGGCACCGAGGGCCTTATAGCCATAGCGGGCCTGGAGGTGAACGCGCCGGTGGTGGGCAAGGTTCTCACGGCTGATACAGAAAATTCCGCAGCGCTTCAGTATGTAAAAGACGCCTTGAGGATAATAGAGGAAAACGGGCTTACAGAAAGCGTATATGAGATAGACGTATCAAACATAGGCAATATGACCATAAACTATGAGGGACGCTTTACGGTGAAGATGGGCTCCAATGAAGACCTTGAATATAAATTCAGAATGCTTATAAGCTCTGTTGAGCAGCTCACAAATTATGAGTCCGGAACCCTTGATCTCACCGCCGGAAACGAGGCGCATTTTAAGCCGGATGAATAAAAAACGGCAGATTTTGGGGTGCTTTGACAAAATAGTGCGTTTTTTTTCGGTAAATAGCAGGTTAGCACTTGACCTCATGAAAGTTTAGTTATAAAATATAGAAAATAATTGCGTAATTATGCGCACCTTACAGAGAAAGCACAGCCGGCGGCGCCGCCGCCATTGACATACAGAAGATATAGGAGGATTTAACATGGCGTTTCCAGTTGAGACAGGACCCGACAACGTTGTTACTATCAAGGTGTTGGGCATAGGCGGAGCAGGCAATAATGTCGTTAACAGGATGGTTCAGTCCGGAACTCAGGGCGTTGAGTTTATCGCGGTAAACACCGATAAGCAGGCCCTTGCCATTTCCGGGGCAAACCAGACTATTCAGATAGGAGAAAAGCTTACCCACGGGCAGGGCGCCGGCTCGGACCCGTCGGTGGGCCAGAAGTCCGCTGAGGAGAGCCGCAATGCCATAGCCAAGGCGCTCGAAGGCGCTGATATGGTGTTTATCACTGCCGGCATGGGCGGCGGCACCGGCACGGGAGCCGCGCCTATAATTGCGGATATCGCAAAAGAGGCCGGTATGCTCACAGTGGGCGTTGTGACGAAGCCTTTCGGCTTTGAGGGCAGAAAGAGGATGCAGCAGGCCGAGGCCGGCATCTCCGCCCTTCTTGGAAAGGTGGATTCTCTCCTTATCATCCCCAACGACCGCTTAAAGCACGCCACTGACCAGAAGCTCACCTTCGCAAACGCTTTTGCCATTGCGGACGATGTTTTAAGGCAGGCAGTTTCCAGCATATCCGAGCTTATTAAGAACACAGGCTTTATTAACCTTGACTTCGCGGACGTGACCGCCATTATGAAGGACGCGGGCTATGCCCATATGGGCGTTGGCACCGCCGCCGGAAAGGGCAAGGCGGAGGATGCGGCAAGGGCCGCCGTCTCCAGCCCCCTGATGGAGACCTCCATAAACGGCGCAAAGGGCGTCCTTATAAATATCACCGGCAGCATGGATATCGGGCTTGACGATATCGAGGCCGCCGCGGGACTTGTTGAGGAGGCTGCCCATCCTGAGGCAAACATCATCTTCGGCGCGGCCTTTGACGAGACCATGGAGGACGAAATCCGGGTCACTGTTATCGCCACCCGCTTTGACGAGAAGGGCGCCGCGAAAATGCCCGACAAGAAAAAGGACGGGCTCTATTCAGGAGAGCTCAACGAGAAGCCCGCCGACGCCGAGGAAAAGTCCGAGGAGCCGAAAGCCGAGACGAAGCCCGCCGACGAAGAGGACCCTTTTGACACAATCTTTAAGATTTTTAATTCCAAATAAGCCATAAATATGATTTTTACTTATGGGCGGGCTTCTTTGTCCGCCCATATTTTAATAAATATGTAAAGGATGATTGTTTTGGAGCTTACCGTTTCCCAGAATTCCATAATAGCAATGGGCCTGGCAATGGTAGCGGCGGTGGCGCTGCCGGTGGCTTACGCCATCTATGCGAGGAAGGTGCTGAAGGTGCGGGACCTTTTCGCGGGGATACTGTGCTATATGGTTTTTGGAATGCTTTTGTCAAACCTTTGGCTGGGAATTGCGGCCGGTGAAAATTCCTCTGTGAAAAACAGCCCTGTGCTGTACGCCACAGTAACCTGCGTCTCCCTTGGCATAATAGAGGAGATGGGCCGGTATCTGCTTATGTTCCTTCTGAGAAACAAGCTGGACGGCAGGGGAGTGCCGCTGAGCTTCGGCATCGGCTACGCTGCGATACCGCTGCTCTTTATCGGCGGCAGCAATATGTATGTGAATATTTCCTCCGCTACAGCCCTTAACAATAACGGGCTTGAAACTGTGCTCACATCTGTAGAGGAGGAGCTTCAGGAGCAGCTTACGGAGACGCTGACCAGCCTGGCGGAGACCCCCTATACAGAGTTTCTGATATACGCCCTGGGCCTCGCGGCCATATTTGTCACGGCAGTCTCCATGTCCGTGATTATCTGGTACGCCGTGTCCGACGAGAGCCGCGGCATAAAATACGGCCTTATGGCAGTTGGAATGCACATGGTTATCCTTATACCTGAGGAGCTGTATTACTGCGGGGCCATTTCCAACGGTTTTGTGGGCGAAGCGGGCACACTGGCGCTGTCCATAGCCTCCGCCGTTCTGGCCTTTAGGCTCTACAGGAAGCTGAACGGGCCGTACTCGCCCGAGGCGGATCATGTAAACCGCTTTAATTATTTTAACAGATAGGGAGTGGAGGCTTGAAAAAGCAGATTCCGCAGCCGCTGACGGATATGGTGGAAATTTACCTTAAAAAGCGCGTGACACGGTCTGCGGCTGAGCTGAGCTATTATCTTATGCTGTCTGTTTTTCCCTTCCTTATATGCGTAAACGCCATACTGGGCAGCTTTAATATTACTGAGAGCAGCATCCTGGAGGCTTTCCACGGCATACTGCCTGAAGGCGTGATAAGCATAATAGCCAGCTATCTCGAATATGTGAATGAAAACCAGTCCATAGTTATGGTGATAACCGGCATCGTGGTTATGACCATATCCTCCTCGGCGGCATTCAGATCCCTGCTCCATATTATGGAGGATATACAGGGCCGCGTGAGGTTTAACGGCCTTTTCGGGACGATATTCAGCTTTATAATGTCCCTGCTTTTCCTCCTGGTCATATACGCCTCGGCCGCTATAGTTGTTACTGGCCGGTGGTTTTTAAACCTGCTGGGGCGCTATTTTGATTTGGGCGCCATGGGCGATTTCTGGCAGTGGCTGAGATTTGCATTCCTCTTTGTGCTGATGCTGATGGTTATATACTCCATATACCGCATCGCGGCGCCTAAAGAGGCGGTAAAAACACAGCGCATAATCGGCGCTGTTGCGGCGTCCATGGCCCTTGTGGTGCTGAGTATATGTTTTTCCGCCATGATATCCGAGTCGGTGAAATACCCGCTGGTCTACGGCTCACTTGCGTCGGTGATAATAGTTATGGTGTGGACGTATATGTGCGGGATAATCGTAATAATGGGCAACGCGCTGAATATTGTTATCAATAAATACAGGCGTCCGAAAGCGGTGAGAAGATGAATAACCGGGCTGTAATTGCAATGAGCGGCGGCGTTGACAGCAGCGTCGCCGCATATATTATGAAATGCCGGGGCTACGACTGTATCGGGGCAAACCTGCGGCTGTACGATAACGAGGCGGCGGGCCTGCCGAAAGAGAGCACCTGCTGCTCGGTTTCCGATGCGGAGGACGCCAGAAGCGTCGCCTTCCGGCTGGACATGCCGTTTTATGTCTTTAATTTTTCGGAGGTGTTCCGGAAAACGGTCATGGACAAATTCGTGTCGGAGTATGAGCGCGGCGCCACGCCGAACCCCTGCATCGACTGCAACAGATTTGTGAAATTCGGCAAGCTCCATGAGCGAGCCAGGGAGCTTGACTGCGATTGGGTGGTGACAGGTCACTATGCCGTGGCGGAGAAATCAGGGGACAGATACATTCTGAAAAAAGCCCCGGATAACGTGAAGGACCAGAGCTACGTCCTCTACGCCATGACCCAGGAGCAGCTGAGCCGCACCCAGTTCCCCTTGGGAACCATGAGCAAGGAGCAGGTCCGGGAGATTGCCCTTGAAAACGGCTTTGTAAATGCGAAAAAGCGGGAAAGCCAGGATATCTGCTTTGTGCCGGACGGCGACTACGGCGAATTTTTGGAGCGCTACACCGGTAAAAAGTACCCCCACGGCGATTTCGTGGATGTGGACGGGAAGGTGCTGGGGGAGCACAGGGGCATAGTGCGCTATACCATCGGCCAGCGGAAGGGGCTGGGCCTTGCACTGGATAAGCCCCACTACGTCTGCAAAAAGTGCATGGAGACAAACACTGTGGTGCTCTGCGGGAACAGCGGGCTGTTTTCGCGGGAGTTCGACGTGGAGGATGTGAACTTCATCGCCTGCGAAAAATTCTGCGGCACTGAGCGCTTTAAGGTGAAGAGCCGCTACCGGCAGGCCGAGCAGTGGGCGGAGGTCACCCAGACCGGTGAAAACCGGATACATGTAAAGTATGACGAGCCTCAGCGGGCCATAACCTTCGGTCAGGCGGCGGTGCTCTATGACGGCGACACGGTGGTGGCAGGCGGCACAATAGTGTAGGCAAATTTTTTTGAAAAAAACCATATAGTGATTGAAAAGTAAGTACGGGTGGAATATAATATATTATAAACTTTTTAAACAGGAGGTCTGGAATGGGAAAGACATTCGAGGTGCCTGAGGGCAAGCTGGGCACGCTGTTTGTAAACGGCGTGGAAACCGAGCTTATCCCCGGCAAAGAATATGAAAACGCAGAGCTTGTTCTCACGGACAAGCTGGATATTCCCCATAGCTGCGAGCTGATGGAGGGGAAATCCTGCGACTATCGCGCCGCTGTCTGCGTGGATAAGGACGGGCTTAACCCGGCTTCCGTCGTAAAGGCCGTAAGCGGCGGCAAATTCGACGGGAAAAAGGCCGAGGGAGTGACAATCACCGGTACAAGCCCGGATTTCAGCGGCGTTATTGTAAACGGCGGCCAGTATGAGATAAGGGATTCCAGGCTCAGCCTTGTCACTGAGAGCGACGGCAAAAAGGTCTGCGACTTTGCGGGCCTGGGAGCCGCAGTGGGAGCGTTCAACGGCGCCAGCGTTAAAATCGAAAATTCGGAGATAGAAACGGTGGGCGTGGCCAAGTGCTCCGTTTTCTGCGACGACGGCTCCGATATTGTGGTGAAGGACTCCAGGATAAGCGTTATGGGCGGCAAGGTCTACGACGGCTACATAAATAACGCCGACTTTAACTACATGGTGGCTCCCCCCTGGGTGCTGGGCATAATAGGGAATGCCAGAGGCACAAACCTTATGGGCAAAAAGGCCGCTACCGCGATTGTGAACTGCGACGTGAAGGCCAGAAACTGGGGAGTGCTCTCCACCGATAACGGCGACGGCATGGTGCTCACCGTTGCAGACTGCGATCTCACCCTTGTGGGAAACGACGGGGAAAAGAAGAAAAATCCCTACTTTAAGAAATACGGCAGCGGGTACGGCACATATATCCTCGGCACTCACGAGGAATTTTACGGCGTCACCATGAACGTGGGCACCTATATCGGCATTGCCCGCGACGGCAGCGCGATTTATAAATCATCCCGCGGGCCGGTTAAGCTTGTGTCCCCGGCCACCGGCAAGACCGTGTACGAGGGACAGGGCAAGGGGAATATCTCCGTCCTCAATTCTGACGGCTTCGGCATTATGGCCCACGGCCTGGCCGATATCACCGTTACCGACGAGACTGAGATGAACACCGAGAACGCCGCGTTCCTGCTGCGCTGCGGCGGAATAAAGCTTAACGTGTCCGGCAAGGCGAAGATAAACGTAAAGGACGGAGTGCTCCTCCAGATAATCGACGATGACGATTCCACTGTCGGCGTAAACTGGGAAGGGGATATGGAGCTCCAGTTCAACACCGAGTTTAACGAGAAAGAGGGCTGGCCCAGCGAGAACGGGCAGATAAGCTCCATGATGCCGCCTCCGCCTCCACCCCCAATGCCCCCTATGCCGGAGGGAGAGGAGCCTGACGGCGGTCCCGAGCCCCCTCAGTTCGACGTGAACTTCAGTGCTTCCGACGTGGAGCTTAAGGGCGATTTGTATAACGGCTCCGGCTATTGGGGCCAGAAGGCAAAGCAGCTCTATGTGACCCTCGGCTCCGGCGCGGTGCTCACCGGCGCGGTGTCCGCGACAGAGACAATACATGTGGATGAAAACGGCAGACAGAACACCCATTTCACTCAGGACGAGTACTACTATCTGGGCCATGTGGCAAACCGCCCGTACTTTAACGGCGATAACCGGGTGGAAGTGACTCTTGAAAAAGGCTCCGTCTGGAATGTGACGGGCGATGGCATCCTCACCTCCCTCACCGTAAACGGCGGCGCTGTGCTGAACGGCGCTGTGACCGTGGACGGCAAGCCTGTTGAGCCCGAGGCCGGAAAGACCTATAAGGGCGACATAAGAGTTTCCGCAAAATAAGAAAAACCCTCTGCCCGGCGGCTTTTCCCGCGGGCAGAGGGCTCTTTATATTCAGAAGCGCGGCCTGCAGAGAAATTCAGGCCGTTCACAGATGGTGAATACGGAGAAAATTTTCAGGGGCCGCTTCCGCGGCCCCTGATCTGTTTACTGAGTATTATTTTAAAGCTGAGACGCTATCGCAAAGGCGTCCCTGTTGCACTTGCGGACATCCCCGACCTTTTTGCCGTCGCCGATGGTGTAAAATTCCGGCGCGGAGCCGTAAAAGGCGAGAGCCGCTTCCGCGTTTGCCTGCATACCGCCGGCCGCCACCACGTCGTCGCACTCTATGGTGTGCTCTGCGCCCTGTTCGTCACGGTATGTGACGCGGCCCTTCTCGATTTTAACGGTGTCGGCGTTGGGTATGAACTCCACGTTGTCGTGGGAGTAGAAGGCCGCGCGCAGCTCCTCAAGATAGTGGATGGGCGTGGCGTCATAGCCGAAATTGGATTTCCTGGAGAGCAGCGTGACCTTATGACCGCAGTCGGCAAGATATGTGGCGCCCTCGGCGCTGCTTTCCGAGCCGCCTATGCAGACGACGTGGCTGCCCAGCTTTTCCTCGCTGCCGTAGATGTTCCAGGTGTTCCAGTCGGTGCTTTCGGCGCCCGGAATGTTGGGCTTTTTAGGCACCGCGCCCGTGGCGGCGATAACTACGTCAAATCCGCCCTCTTTTATCATCTCCGGGGTGGCCCTTGTGTTGAGGCGCACGTCAACGCCCAGTTTATCCATCTCGTGGATAAGATATTCCATATATCTGCGCAGGGGCCACTTAAAGCGCGGGTATTTTGAGAATTTGAGCTGACCGCCGAGAGCGTCGGAGCTCTCGAAAACCGTGGGGTGGTGGCCACGCTCTATCGTGTATTTTGCAGCCAGCATACCAGCGGGCCCGCCGCCTATGATGGCTATGCGTTTGGGCTCTCCCGGCTCCTTTACCATGCGGTGTACCCGGGCGTGGATTCCAAGCTCCGGATTTACGCTGCAGCCCACCATCCAGTCGCCGTGGAGGGAGATGCCGTGGCACTTGTTGCAGAGTATGCAGGGAACGACCTCGTCGCCCCGGCCCTGGCTCACCAGCTCACCGAAATGGGGATTTGCTATCATCTGACGGCCGGTGGATATCATGTCGCACTTTCCCTCGGCAATGGCCTTGTCCATAAGGGCGGGGTCAACAAATCCCGTCCAGGCCGCGATAGGGGTGGAGACGCCGGCGGCCTTGAGCTTTTCGGAGTAGGCCAGAGCCTTTGGCTTTAGGTAGTCCTCCTCGTATTTTACATATCCGGTGCCCCTCTGGCCGTTGCGGACGTGGAGCAGGTCTATATAGGGGGCCGCCTGCTTTAAAAGCTCCACCATATCTTCAAAGGGGGCGGGGCAGTACTCGTCCTCATATGTACATTCGGCCATAATGATAAAATCGTCGCCCATGGCCTGACGCAGGCGCTTTAAGAGCTTCAGAGGGAACCTCATGCGGTTTTCGAGGCTGCCGCCGTATTCGTCGGTGCGTCTGTTTTTAAGGGGCGACATGAAGCTGCCCAGCACGCTGTACCGGGAGAGCTCCACCTGGCCGGCGTTGAAGCCCAGGGATTTGAGGAACAGGGCGTCGTGTATTCCCTTTTCGATGTAGGCGTCTATGTCCTCCTCGGTAAACGCGGTCTGCTTTGCGTCCCGCATCCACGCGGGGCCGTTTTTCTCCTCCTCGGGGATCATGGAGGAATCTATGACAGCTTTATCGCGGAATATCTGATAAAACATATCGACTATTGTAAGCCCGCCGTAGTAGTGGATGTTGTCGTTAAGCTGGCATATATAGTTCCACACCTTGGGGTCGCTTATATCATAGGCGGGGAAGTGGGGCTCGTCGCCCTCAATCCTGTCCGGGTCCATGAGATTCTGCTTTATGGTGTGGTGATAGAAAATAAGCCCGGTGCCGTTTTTGGCAAGGTTTGTGTAAAAGGTTACCACCGGGTCGGCGGGATACGTCTCCGGGCCCTGCTGAAAGTGCGGCAGCGCGTTGGGGAAGAGAAGCCTGCTCTGGACTATGGAATCCCGGAGCTTCAGCGGGGACATCAGGTGCGGATAGTAAGTCTGATTCATAGGATACCTCCATTATATATTTAGACTGCTGAAAATTAACATGTTCTCTGTAAATATTTTATTAGTAATTACCTGATTCGTCAAATCAATATAGTAACTAACATAATTCAAATTCAGAATAGCGTATGCAATAAATTTAGCGAATAACTCCCTCCATTATTTAAATCGCCAACAGGCGTCTCCGCTGTTGACCGGCTTTATCGGTATGTATTAAAATATCAGTATAAAAATAAAGGAGGATTTCGCATGGTCAAAACCGAAGCCGATGTTGTAGTCATAGCAGCCGGAATGTCCGGCATGTGCGCCGCCAT
>CAZBUH010000008.1:0-31539 GCA_964495095.1 uncultured Oscillospiraceae bacterium
ATTTCCTGGGCTTCCTCCGGCGGCATGGGCTTCCGCGGAAGCAGAAAGTCAACCCCCTTCGCCGCGCAGACCGCTGCGGAGACAGCAGCCAAGGCCGCCATGGAGCACGGCCTTAAGACGGTTGAGGTCTATGTCAAGGGCCCCGGCTCCGGCAGAGAGGCCGCTATCAGAGCGCTCCAGTCCGCAGGCCTGGAGGTAACTCTTATTAAGGACGTTACCCCCATACCCCACAACGGCTGCCGTCCGCCCAAAAGACGCAGAGTCTGATCACGGAAAGGAGGAAACAGTAAATGGCAAAGAATACGCAGCCTATCGTCAAGCGCTGCAGAGCGCTTGGCATTTCGCCCGCCGTTATGGGTTACACGGAGAATTCCAAGAGAAACTCCACAAAGCGCAACCCCGGCGGCCAGAGAAGGGCAAAGAAGAGCGAATACGCTACCCAGCTTAACGAGAAGCAGAAGGTAAAGTTCATTTACGGCATTCTCGAAAAGCAGTTCAGAAGTTATTACGAGCAGGCTGAAAAGTCCAACGGCATCACCGGCGAGGTGCTGCTCACCACCATTGAGCGTCGCCTTGACAACGTTATCTACCGCCTTGGCCTGGCCAACACCCGCAGAGAGGCCCGTCAGCTTGTTTCCCACGGACACTTCACCGTTGACGGCAAGAAGGTCAACATACCCTCTTTCCTTGTAAAGCCCGGCATGGTGATTGGAGTAAAGGAATCCAGCAGGGACCTGCCTAAATTTAAGGCCCTTATGGAGAACGACGCTTTCCGCGGCGTTCCCAAATGGCTGGAGTACGACGCCAACACCGCCACCGGCAAGGTGGTCACAATGCCCGCCAGAGACGACATCGACTTTGAGGTTGAAGAGCACCTTATCGTCGAGTTGTACTCCAAATAAGGATAATGTTTTCCACTTCCCTTTTTCAGGGAAGTGGGATAATATGAGACCCTCAAAATTGGTAAGCTGAGAATATTAAACTTAAAGGAGGGTAAATAATGGTAGAAATAGAAAAGCCGAGTATCGAGTGCATTGAAAATCCTGATGATTCCTATGGAAAATACATTGTGGAGCCTCTTGAGAGAGGCTACGGCACTACACTGGGAAATTCACTGCGCAGAATACTGTTATCGTCCCTGCCCGGAACGGCAGTGACGTCCGTTAAGATCGCCGGCGTACAGCATGAGTTCACAACGATCCCGGGCGTCAAGGAGGATGTCACTGAAATCGTCCTCAACCTGAAGCGTATCATTGTGCGCCTCAACTGCCAGGGAACGAAAACGGTATATATTGAGGCTTCGGGCGAAGGCGAAGTCTGCGCGGGAGATATAAAGGCGGACGGTGAGGTCGAAATTTTAAATCCCGACCTGCACATTGCTACTCTCGGGCCGGATGCCACCTTGAATATGGAGCTTACGCTGAGCCATGGCAGAGGCTATGTCTCCGCCGAGCGCAATAAGCTCGAGCAGCAGGTCATCGGCGTTATCCCTGTAGACTCGATTTACACGCCCGTACTGAAGGTCAATTACACTGTCGAGAACACCCGCGTCGGGAATATGACGGACTTTGACAAACTTACCATCGAAGTCTGGACAGATAAAACTATTTCCGCAAGAGACGCAGTTTCCCTCGGTGCTAAAATACTGTGCGACCACTTTGCTCTGTTTACGGATCTGTCCGATACCATCGGCAGCAAGTCCACCGTAGTTGAGAAGCCGGAGACTCAGAGGGACAAGGTCCTTGAAATGACTATAGAGGAGCTGGATCTCTCGGTGAGAAGCTTCAACTGCCTTAAGAGAGCGAATATAAACACCGTTGAGGACCTTATTTCCAAGACGGAGGACGAGATGATAAAGGTCAGGAACCTTGGCCGGAAATCACTCGAGGAGGTTTCGAACAAGCTGGCTATGATGGGCCTGAGCCTTGCCAGCGACGATAACAGCAGCAGCTGATCAGACCCTTTAAAATAACCTTTAGGTAGAGGAGGTAACGAAATGCCCGGAACACGTAAGCTCGGCAAAACAACTGAGCAGCGCATGGCCATGCTGAGACAGCAGGTCACCGATTTCCTTCAGGACGGTAAAATGGAGACTACCATCACCCGCGCCAAGGAGATTGCGCCTATTGCCGAGAAAATGATAACCCTCGGAAAGAAGAACACACTGGCTTCCCGCCGTCAGGCCATTTCCTTCATCACTAAGGAGGACGTGGTGACAAAGGTGTTCTCCGATCTGGCCCCGAAATATGCGGAGCGCAACGGCGGTTACACCCGCATCACACGCATCGGCCCCCGCCGCGGCGACGCCGCCGAGATGGCCGTAATCGAGCTGGTGGACTGAAAAAGTAAAAGATACACATAAAAAAGCCGCTGCAGGACCTTGGGTTTTGCAGCGGCTTCCGGTTTGCCGAGGGGGTTTCGGCGGACTCCGGTTTTATATCGGGCAAGCTTCTCAGGACAGGGCCGCGCGCAGCATGTTTTCAGCTATTTCCTGATGCTCGGCCTCGTCCCCGGCGTTTGCAAGATATATCTCCCGGAGCTTTGGCTCCCTTGTCTTATCGGCGGCATCCCTGTAGCCCGCGACTGCCCGCTTTTCCAGCAGATAACGCTCTCTCAGGGCGCTTGTGAGCGATTTTATGACGACTTTTTTCGGCTCCGGCATGTATATCTCGCCCTGCATTATATAGTACGCCGTGCGCAGCCTCCGAAGGTGTTCAGCTTCGTCCGCTGAAATGTTCAGGAACACCCTGCTGCTTTTCGGGTACTTTTTCGCAAGCTCCTTGTAATACAGCGCGTCGTAAGCCTCGTAGTCCATAAACTGCCTGAGGGCCGCCTTGTCGTCGTATTCCTCTTCGCAGTCCGGCGCCTCTCCGCCGAAGACCCTCTCCCATACCTTACTATAATTTTCGTTTTCCATAACAGCAGCCTCCCGACACATTTTATGCAGCCGGCCCCGGTATTGCCATCAGCCGCTTTTTTTGATAAAATAATGAAAAAGGAGTGAGCCTAATGGCCAGATTTTTCGTATCTGCCTCAAATATATTCGGCGGCGTCGCCTATTTGAGCGGCCGGGACGCCGAACACATACGGGTACTCAGGATACGCCGGGGTGAGACCTTTACCGTCTGCGACGGGGCCGGCACGGATTACACCTGCCGCCTCACGAAAAACGACGGGGAGGGCGTGGAGGCTGAGATATTGGGAAAATCCCCGTCCTCGGGGGAGCCGTCGGTGGACTGCACCGTTTACGCCGCCTTTTCCAAGGGGGACAGGCCCGATTTCACGGTGCAGAAGTGCGTTGAGATGGGCGCTTCCGGGATAGTGTTTTTTCCATCAGCCAGATGCGTTGCAAAGCACGACGGTGTATCACTCATAAAAAAGCTCAACCGCTGGCAGAAAATAGCCGAGGAGGCCGCAAAGCAGTGCGGCCGGGGTAAGGTGCCGGAGATAAAGGCGGCGCCAGGCTTCGACTCGGCGGTAAAAAGCGCGGCGGCCGCCGACGTGCCGCTGTTTCTCTACGAGCTGGAGCAATCCCTGAGCCTTAAGGCGGCCCTGGAGGAAAAGCCGGGCTTTAAAACCGTGTCCATCGTAACAGGCCCCGAGGGCGGCTTTGAGCCGGAGGAGGCGTCGGCGGCGGTGGACGCCGGTATGCGCTCTGTCACCGTCGGCAAAAGGATACTCCGCTGCGAGACGGCCCCGATGTGCGCTCTGGCAGGGGTGCTGTTCTTCACCGGCGACATGTAAACAGTATAAAATGCAGAATTTTTCCGCCGGAGGAAAGCTTAAAGTTGACACATTCTCGAATCTGATGTAAAATATGAGTCGGATTTTAGTTGTCCCGTACAGTTTATTAGATGGGGGGAAATATTTTGGCTTTTGAGGTAAAGTGCAGCCGGTGCGACAGACGCTATTCCGGTTTCCGTACAAGGTGTCCGTACTGCGGTGCGCGCCGTTCAAAGAAGGGCAAGCGCGCGGAGGACGATAATTCCAAGCTGAAGCTTATTATAGGACTTTTGCTCATCGTGATTCTGGTAGTGGCGGTGATAGTCCTTATCGTTATGGCGATAAAGGGCGGGGACGGTGACTCCAAGGACCCGGCCAGCACTACTACGGCTCCGGTTGAGACTGTGACGCCAGCTGATGATGTTGAATCTGTTGACAGCACCCCGATACCCACAGTAGAGCCTACGGTAGAGCCTACCCCTACTGAGCCGCCTGCGATAGGCCCGGAGTCGGTTAACATAACGCTCTGGGGACAGACAAAGACGGATATTACGGTTAAGGTCGGTGACAGCTATGACCTTGAGTATTCCACCATTCCGGCAAACGCCGAGGGCGAGGCTGTCTGGTCATCCGATAATGAGGATGTGGTAGTGGTGCTCCAGTCCGGCAACATTACGATCATAGGCGCCGGCACCACAACTGTCAGACTGAAGGTCGGAGATGCCGAGGCGTCCTGCATAGTGCGTGCAAGCAATTAAACAGATAGAAACGCGCTGCTTATGGGTGAACGACCCGGAGCGGCGCGTTTTTTTTAGCCAGGCTCCGGAGGGCAGTGCCTTTTTACGAAATTAAGCGGTAAAATTATAAGATATTTTATCAAATTCAGGATTGCCGAGAAGGACGGAATATGATATCATAAAACGAATGAGAATGACAGCGGCGTAGCCGTGGCAGCAAAGGCTGTTTTTTTAAGATTACGGAGGGAAAAGCGTGAGCAGGGTTTATCTTATACTTGAAAACGGCAAGATGTTCCAGGGCGAGGGCTTCGGCTACGAGGGCGAGGCCGTGGGAGAGCTTGTTTTCAACACCGGCATGACAGGATATCTTGAGACACTTACCGACCCCAGCTATTACGGTCAAATAGTTACTCAGACCTTTCCTCTTATAGGCAATTATGGCGTGATACCACCGGATTTTGAGAGCGGCGGAGTACATGTTAAGGCGTATATTGTTAGAGAGTGGTGTCAGGAGCCTTCCAATTTCAGGTGCGGAGGGGTGCTTGACGCTTTTTTGCGGGAGCAGAAAATTCCGGGCCTCTGTGGGATAGATACAAGGGCGCTCACACGCATTGTCCGGGAGAGCGGGGTTATGAACGCCAAAATATCAAGAAAGCCGGAGCTTACGCCGGAGGAATGGGACGAGCTCAGAAGCTACCGTGTGTCCGGCAGCGTGGAAGCCACCACGGTAAAAGCGCCGGAGGCGCATAAAATAGAAAATCCACGGTACAAGGTGGCGCTTATGGATTTCGGCGCCAAGAGGAATATAGCCAGAGAGCTTAATAAGCGGGGGTGCGACGTTGTCGTAATGCCCGCCGGCTCCACGGCCCGTGAGGTGGCGGACTTGAAGCCCGACGGAATAATGCTCTCAAACGGCCCCGGCGACCCGGCGGACAATGTGGAGATAATCGCACAGCTTAAAAAGCTCTGCGAATATAAAATACCCATTTTCGGCATTTGCCTGGGCCACCAGCTTCTGGCCCTGAGCCAGGGAGCGAAAACGGAGAAGCTCCATTACGGGCACAGGGGCGCAAACCAGCCGGTGCTGGAAAAGGACACGGGCCGCGTATATGTTACGAGCCAGAACCACGGCTACGCGGTTATGGGCGATACCCTGCCTGATACGGCCAGGGTGAGCTTTATAAACTGCAATGACGGAAGCTGCGAGGGCGTTGCCTACAGCAATATGCCAGCCTGCTCGGTGCAGTTCCACCCGGAGGCATCTGCGGGCCCTCTGGACACAGGCTGGATGTTTGATAAATTTATTGGTATGATGAAGGAGGGACAGGGCCGTGCCGCTGAATAAGGATATAAAAAAAGTAATGGTCATAGGCTCCGGCCCTATAGTGATAGGTCAGGCGGCGGAGTTTGACTACGCCGGCACCCAGGCCTGCCGGGCCCTTAAGGAGGATGGGATAGAGGTAGTCCTTGTAAATTCCAACCCGGCCACAATAATGACCGATAACGCCATGGCCGACAGGATTTATATAGAGCCTCTCACCCTGCCGGTCCTGGAGCGGATAATTGAAAAGGAAAAGCCTGACAGCCTCCTCTCCACCCTCGGCGGCCAGACGGGCCTGACCCTCTCCATGCAGCTTGCAAAGGACGGGTTTCTGGAGTCCCACGGTGTGCGCCTGCTCGGCGCAAACCCGGAGACTATCGACAAGGCGGAGGACCGTCAGCTTTTTAAGGATACAATGATAGAGATAGGCCAGCCGGTAATCCCCTCAAAGGTTGTTACAACGCTGGAGGACGCCAGGGAATTTGCCGGGGAGATAGGCTTTCCCCTTATAATCCGTCCGGCATTTACACTTGGCGGCACAGGCGGCGGAATAGTCAGCAATATGGAGGAGTTAAACGAGATAGCCGCCAACGGCATCCGCATGTCCCCCATAAACCAGATACTTGTGGAGCAGTCCGTGGCGGGCTGGAAGGAAATAGAGTTCGAGGTCATGCGCGACTCCCAGGAGAACGTCATAACCATCTGCTCTATGGAAAACCTCGACCCTGTGGGAGTCCACACCGGAGACAGCATCGTTATAGCCCCGGCTGTCACACTGTCCGATAAGGAATACCAGATGCTGAGAAAAGCGGCCCTGGATATCATAAACGCCCTTAAGGTGGAGGGCGGCTGCAACTGCCAGTTTGCCCTTAACCCGGAGAGCTTTGAATACAAGGTCATAGAGGTAAATCCGCGTGTGTCCCGCTCATCGGCGCTGGCCTCCAAGGCCACGGGATACCCGATAGCCAAGGTGGCCACAAAGATAGCCATAGGATACACGCTGAGCGAAATTAAAAACGCCGTCACCGGCAAGACAAGCGCCTGCTTTGAGCCGGCACTGGATTACGTGGTGGTAAAATTCCCAAAATGGCCCTTTGACAAGTTCGTCTACGCAAAGCGCACCCTGGGCACCCAGATGAAGGCCACAGGGGAGGTCATGGCTATCGGCACCACCTTTGAGCAGGCCGTAATGAAGGCTGTCAGGGGCGCGGAGATAGGCCACAACAGCTTAAACGACAAGAATTTTGCCGCTCTGGATACGGAGACTGTGCGGACCCGGCTCTCCGAGTGCACCGACCGGCGGATATTCATGGTTTACGAGGCGCTTAAGAGGGATATCTCCATAGAGGAGATACACGCCGTAACGATGATAGACGAGTGGTTCCTTGCAAAGCTCAAAAACCTTGTGGATATGGACAGGCTCCTTGCCGGCGGCTTTGACGAAAAAACATATGCAAAGGCCAAGAACATGGGCTACCCCGACGCGCTTATTGAGAGCCTCTCAGGCCGGAAGGTTGAAAAGCCCATGAGGGCCGTGTTCAAGATGGTCGATACCTGCGCCGCGGAATTTTCCGCCGAGACGCCGTATTTTTACTCCACCTACGACGAGGAGAACGAGGCGGCGGAGTTTATAGAGAAGTTCGGCAGCGATAAAAAGACGGTAATAGTTTTCGGCTCCGGCCCAATACGCATAGGCCAGGGAATCGAATTCGACTACGCCTCCGTCCACTGCGTGTGGGCCTTAAAAGAGGCGGGGTACGAGGTCGTAATAGTAAACAACAACCCTGAGACTGTCTCCACCGACTTCGACACGGCGGACAGGCTCTATTTCGAGCCTCTCACCAACGAGGACGTATGGAATATAATAGAGACGGAAAAGCCCTATGGCGTGGTTGTGGCCTTCGGCGGCCAGACCGCCATAAAGCTTACGTCGTTTCTCGATAAGCGCGGCGTAAAAATATTGGGTACCTGCGCCGACAGCATAGACGCGGCGGAGGACAGGGAACGCTTTGACGAGCTGCTGGAAAAACACCACATAGCCCGGGCTGAGGGAGACACCGTCATGACCGAGGCGGAGGCCCTTGAGGTGGCAAACAGGATAGGCTACCCGGTGCTTATGCGGCCCAGCTATGTCCTGGGCGGCCAGAATATGATAATCGCCTTTACAGACGACGACATAAAAGAGTACATGTCCATAATCCTGGCCCAGAATATCGAAAACCCTGTGCTTATAGACAAGTACCTTATGGGCACCGAGCTTGAGGTGGACGCCATATGCGACGGCGAGGATATCCTTATCCCCGGCATAATGGAGCATATCGAGCGCACGGGAGTCCACTCCGGCGACTCGATTGCCGTGTACCCCGCATGGAATATTAACGACGACATGCGGGAGACTATAATAGACAGCACAAGGCGTCTGGCCGTGGAGCTCAAGACCTACGGCCTTGTGAATATCCAGTATCTTATTCAGGACGGGAAGCTGTATGTTATCGAGGTAAACCCCCGTTCCTCCAGGACCGTGCCCTATATAAGCAAGGTCACGGGAGTGCCCATGGTGGACCTCGCCACAAGGGCGATGCTGGGCGAAAAGCTCGGGGACATGGGCTACGGCACCGGGCTGTATAAAAAATCCCCCTACGTTGCCGTAAAGGTGCCGGTGTTCTCCTTTGAAAAGCTTATAAACGTGGACACCCAGTTAGGGCCGGAGATGAAATCCACCGGCGAGGTGCTGGGCGTCGCCACCACAAGGGAGGAGGCCCTCTACAAGGGACTTCGCGCGGCGGGATATAAGCTGAACCGCTCCGGCGGCGTGTTTATAACCGTCCGCGACAGGGATAAGGCCGAGGTCATCCATGTGGCGAAGAAATTTGCCGATCTGGGCTTTACGATTTACGCCACAAAGGGCACGGCAGAGACCCTTGCCAAGGTGGGAATACGCTCCATACATGTGAGCAAAATACATGAGGATGAGAACAACAGCCTCACCCTTATAGAGAGCGGCAAGGTGGATTACGTCATCTCCACCTCCGAAAAGGGCCGTCTGCCCACCTACGACAGCGTGAAAATACGCCGCAAGACGGTGGAGCGGAGCGTACCCTGCCTCACCTCCATCGACACCGCAAACGCCGTGGCGGACTGCCTTATGAGCAGATACTCCCAGGAGTCCATAGAGCTTGTGGATATAAACCGCATGCGCCGGGAGAAAAAGTCGCTGCCCTTTACAAAAATGCAGACCTGCGGCAACGATTATATCTACTTTAACTGCATGGATTCGGAGAACGCCATAACAAACCCGGAGAGCCTGAGCATCCGCCTCTCCGACAGGCATCTGGGCATCGGCGGCGACGGCGTGGTGCTTATCTGCAATTCAAAAATAGCCGACGCTCTGGTGAAGATATACAATATGGACGGCACAAACGGCGGCATCGGCGGGAACGCCCTGCGCTGCGTCTGCAAATATCTCTACGATAACGGCATAGTGAAAAACCGCGACGTGAACATAGAGGTGGACGGCAAGATAAAGCGCCACCACGTCTACACCATAGACGGAAAGGTGTCCACCGTGACGGCGGATATGGGCGTGCCGGAGTTTAAGCCGGAGCTTATTCCCGTGAAGATGGACTGCGAGAAGATAATAGACGAGCCGGTGAAAATAAACGGCGCCTATTACGGCATAACGTGCCTCTCTATGGGAAATCCCCACTGCGTGGTATTTGTGAAAAATACCCACGGCCTTAATCTGGAGGAGCTGGGGCCGAAATTTGAGCATAACGAGCTTTTCCCCCAGCGTGTAAACACGGAATTTGTACTTGTGCTGGACGAAAAGACCCTTTCGGTGAGGGTCTGGGAGCGGGGCAACGGGGAGACCCAGGCCTGCGGCACCGGGGCCTGCGCCGCGGCGGTGGCCGCCGTTATAAACGGCTTCTGCAGGAAGGACACGGATATAACCGTAAAGCTCGCCGGAGGCGACCTTATAATCCGCTACACCGACGAGGGCGTGTTTATGACCGGCAGCGCCGGCAAGTGCTTTGACGGCACGATAGAAATCTGATAAACATAAATGCCGTCCGTAAGGCGCCCATGCGCCTTACGGACGGGAAAAATAACAAAGAGGGCAGGTGAAGCGCCTTGGCTGAAACAAATGGAAAATCGGCATATACATCGGCGAGAAAGCTGGGAAAAAAGTATCTTTCAGAGCACGCAAACGGCAGATACAAGGGCTATCTGCCGACTCTTGATGAAAAAATCGGTGACGTGGAGATCACAGGCGAAATAAACCTGGGCTACCACGAGATACCGCTCAATAAGATAATCGGAACCAGGACCTCCGCCAGAAGCACGGCCTTTGCGGGGAATTTTATGCCTGTTTTAAATGACGACAGCGAATTTGCGCTGAAATGGCAGTCGCTGTACGAGAGCCATCTCAAAGACGGCATACGGGACCCGGTAAAGCTCTATGAATACCTGAACAGGTATTACGTGCAGGAGGGAAACAAGAGAGTCAGCGTTTTAAACAGCGTCGGCGCCGCCTCGGTGTACGGCAGCGTTATAAGGCTCATACCGAAGCGGGACGAATCAAACAAGGATATATCAATCTACTACGAATTTCTGGATTTTGACAGGCGGCAGGTGTTCGACAACCTGTGGTTTACCCACCGGGGCGGGTTTACCTATCTTGTAAACCAGACCGTGAAATATAAAAAGCACCATCCTGACGTTAAGGACAGCGAGGGGGACCTTATAAGGTCCGTCCACCGGGTGTTCCGGGAGGCGTATAAAAGGGCCGGGTACGACGATATAAAGCTCACCACGGGAGACGCGCTGGTGGCCTATATAGACGTTTTCGGATATCCCAGGAACGAGACGGTGTCCGACATATTTGAAAACATCAAAAAGGCCAGGGCGCAGTTTGAGGCCGCGGCGAATATGAGCGAGACAATAACCATAGAGGCCCAGAGGCCCGCTACCCACTCCCTGGCGAAATCCCTTTTCCAGCGGAAAAAAATTGTGAAGGTGGCCTTTGCCTTTGAGGGCACCCCTGATAAAAACCCCTGGACGCGGCTCCACGACACGGGCTACAGGCGCATACTGAGAAAATACGGCGATGATATCCAGGTGAGCTGCGCCTATGACGTCCCCAAAAACCCAAAGGACAGCTACGATGTGCTGTCCGGGCTTATAAAGGAGGAGCCGGACATACTTTTCGCCACAAGCCCAAATATGTCCACCGCCGCAAACAGGCTGACCCTTGAAAATCCGGGCAGGATAATACTGAACTGCGACATGGCCCAGGAGGGCAAAATGCTCAACACGTATTTTGCCAAGTCCCACGACGCTTCATTCGTATGCGGCGTCCTGGCCGGGGCCATGTCGAGAAGCGACAAGCTGGGCTTTATGTCCTCGTCCCTTTTCCGGAACAGCCTGTATTATGATGTAAACGCCTTTGCGCTGGGGGCGCAGATAGTAAACCCCAGAGTGCAGGTGATGGAATACCGGCTCACAAAGGAGAAGGATTTTGAGGAGTACGCCTACGCGGTGAGCGAGTTTGCAAAATGGGGGGCGGACGTGGCCTACTGCCAGCACTTTATGTATAACCCGGCGGCGAGAAAGGCGTTTCCCACAATCTACGCCCAGATATACGTGCTGAATATGAAAAAAGGCGTGGTGGACGAGTGCATCGGCGCCGCGGCCTGCGACTGGTCTGTTTTCTACGACAGCATAGTGGGAGACACTGTGGGTGAAAAAGGGAGCCTTCTCAGCACCTTCCCGGGGCTGGATAACCCGGTGCATTTCGGCTGGGGGCTCAACACCGGCCTCATGGAGGTCTACGGTGTGGACGCGTTCATGGGCCACAACGCCACAAGGCTGCTGGGGATTTTCCGCGGGCTTCTGCGGCGCGGCAGGCTGCACCCGTTTACAGGCCCGATTTTCGACACCGACGGCAATCAGCGTATAGAGGCCGGGGACACCCCGACGCTTACGGAAATACAGAATATGGACTGGTACGTTTTGGCGGTTAAAAAAGTTATGTGATACTGCGGCGCGGCAGGCCGGGGCCTCCGCGCCGTGATATTTTCCCGGGGCGGACAAAATATGGCCGCCCCAAAGGGCAAAGCTGCAAAAAAGTGTTGCAATCAGCGGCGGGAAGTGGTATAATCACACAGTACGGTGTAAAGACTTGACTTGAGTGGGCGTCCCCCACTCTTTTTATTGCGTTATTTTGAACTGTTAAAATTTTGGAAAAAGGTGTAGTATGAGTAAGATAACGGACATTGTTTGGCGTTTGGCGGAGCCTGCGGCAAAAGAGGCCGGCTGCGAAATATGGGACGTGGAATACCTTAAGGAGGGCGGCCAGTGGTACCTCCGGGTGTATATAGACAAGGATGGCGGCGTCTCCATAGAGGACTGCGAAAAGGTGAGCCGCAGCCTTGACCCCATACTTGATGAGGAGGACCCTATTCCGGACAGCTACATTTTTGAGGTGTCGTCCGCCGGGGCCGAGCGGAGCTTAAAAAGGCCCGGGGATTTTGAGCGGTTTATGGGCAGCCTCGTGGAGCTTAAGCTTTATAAGGCCGTGGACGGACGTAAGGAATTTACAGGCGCCCTCTCGGGCTACCGGGACGGGGACGTTAAAATAGACATAAACGGTACGGAGTACGAATTTGAAAAGAGCCAGGTCGCTTCTGTGCGGCTGAGAATAGGCTGACAGGAAAGGGAGTAGTGGAAAAAATGAATGCCAACGCCGAATTTTTTGAGGCCATAGCCGCAATAGAGGCTGAAAAAGGCATACCTCAGGAGTATATGTTAGACAGGATAAACCAGGCGCTTTTGGCGGCCTTTAAGAAGGATGACCCAGCGGCGGCTGAGAATGTATTTGTGGACGTTGATCAGGAGAAAAAGAAGATAGATGTATATATCCGCAAGAACGTGGTGGAGGAAGTTGAAAATCCTGCAATAGAGCTCAACCTGGAGGGCGCCATGAAATATTCCAAAAAGGCCCAGGTGGGCGACATCGTGAACGTGCCTGTGGACACGAAGAAATTCGGCCGTATCGCCGCCCAGGCCGCAAAGCAGGTTATAATCCAGGGCATACGCGAGGCCGAGCGGGGCATCGTGTATGAGAAATTTACCTCCAAGGAGCATGAGATACTTACCGGCACCGTCACAAGGGTGGAGCCGAATAACGGTGCTGTTTCCATAAAAATAAGCTCCAACGCCGAATTTACCGAGGCTATGCTTCTTCCCGGGGAGCGGGTGGCTTCCGAGGAGATACGGGAGGGCGACAAGATAAAGGTCTATGTGGTGGAGGTCAGGAAATCCACAAGAGGACCTCAGGTGCTTATTTCAAGAACCCATCCGGGGCTTGTAAAGCGGCTTTTCGAGCTTGAGGTGCCGGAGATATTCGACGGCACTGTGGAGATAAAGAGCATCGCCCGTGAGGCGGGCAGCAGGACGAAGATAGCCGTGTGGTCCTCCGAGCCTGATATAGACCCCATCGGCGCCTGCGTAGGCCCCAGAGGCGGCCGCGTAAACGAGATAGTTGAAGAGCTGCGGGGAGAGAAGATAGATATCGTAAAATACAGCGAGGACCCGGCGGAGTATATAGCCGCCGCACTTGCGCCATCTGACGTGGTGAGCGTCACTATCGCTGAGGAGGGCAAAAACTGCCGCGTTATCGTGCCGGACAGCCAGTTGTCGCTGGCCATCGGCAAGGAGGGCCAGAATGTGCGGCTGGCCGCCAGGCTCACCGGCTATAAGATAGATATAAAGCCGGAAAGCGAAGCGGAATAAATTCAGAGGGCTGAAAATATGCAGAAAAAAGTACCTATGCGCCAGTGCACCGGATGTCGGGAGATGAAGCCCAAAAAGGAGCTTATCCGGGCGGTGCGCTCACCGGAGGGCGTGGTCAGCCTTGATTTCAAGGGTAAAAAACCAGGGCGCGGGGCCTATGTATGCCCCAATCCACAGTGCCTGCAAAAGGCGATAAAATCGAAAGCGTTGGAACGTGCTTTCGGCGCGGCCGTACCTGAGGAGATATACGGCGCGCTGAGCAAACAGATGGAGGGACCGGATAACGAATAGTCTGCGATTTCTCGGCATCGCCAATAAGGCGGGGGCCGTTGAGGCCGGCGAGGAAATGGCCGGAGCGGCAGCCAGGGCGAAAAAAGCGAGGGTAATATTTACTGCGTCAGACGCCTCGGAAAATCTTATAAAAAGAGGAGATAATTTCGCCTTTTCCGGCGGTGTGCCCCATGTGCGTCTGCCGTATACAAAGGCGGAAATGGGGACGGAGCTTGGAAAGGGCGTCGCCGGCATAGCGGCGGTGACTGACGCCGGGCTTGCGGCGAGCATGGTGTCGGAGCTTGCGGAGGCCGACCCGGAGAAATACGGGGAAGCGGCGGAAAAGCTCAGAGCCACGGCGGAGCGCATTATGAAGCGCAGGAGAGAGGCCCGCGCCCACGAGAAAAATGTCAGGGCCGGTAAGAAGAAAAGGAGTGTGAAGTGATGGGAACGCTTATAAAGTACAGGGTGCATGAGGTGGCGAAGGATTTTAAGCTTGCCACAAAGGACGTTACGGAAATTTTGACCAAATATGCCACCACTCCCAAAAATCATATGCAGGTTTTAGAGGAGCACGAGCTGGACATTATTTTTGAGTACCTCACCCAGCACCACCAGATGCAGAGCATGGAGGAGCTTTTCGCGGACGCTGTCAAGAAAGAGAAGGAGCAGCCGGAGGAGAAGTCCGCACAGCCTGCCGGAAAGCCCCAGACCGCCCAGAAGCCAAATCAGCAGGCCCAGGGCCAGCAGCCGAAGCAGCAGGAGAAAAAGCCCGAGAAGGCTTTTAAGCCCAGGGCTGTGCCCGAAAAGCGCGTTATCGATACATCTGGCGCCACTATAAATATAGCAAAGTATGACGAGCGCCTTGATAACCTTGTGCCTGAAAAGGCCCAGAAGATGAAGCAGGGCAAGGAGAAATTCACAAACGCTAAGCGCAACCAGAGCCGTAGTCAGATGGGCAATAAGCGGCGGCAGGAGGAGCGGGAGCGTATGCAGAAGCTCCAGCTTGAGATAGCGAAAAAGGCCCCTGTGAAGGTCCAGATACCCGACGAGATAGCTGTGGGCGAGCTGGCCTCCAGAATGAAAAAGACGGGAGCCGAGGTCGTAAAGCAGCTTATAAAAATGGGCGTTATGGCATCCCTTTCCGATGTGATAGATTACGATACCGCAGCCCTTGTGGCTATGGAGATGGGCTGCAAGGTCGAAAAAGAGGTTGTCGTCACCATAGAGGAGCGGCTTATCGACGCCCATGAGGACAAGGAGGAGGAGCTCCAGTCCAGAGCGCCCGTTGTGGTAGTAATGGGACACGTTGACCACGGCAAGACGTCACTTCTCGACAGGCTCCGTAAGGCAAATGTGGCGGCAGGCGAGGCCGGCGGCATAACGCAGCATATCGGCGCTTACAGGGTGAAAATAAACGGCAGCCCCGTGACGTTCCTCGATACCCCGGGCCACGAGGCGTTCACCTCCATGCGCGCAAGAGGCGCTATGGTTACGGATATCGCAATACTTGTTGTGGCCGCAGATGACGGCGTCATGCCCCAGACTGTGGAATCCATAAACCACGCCAAGGCGGCAGGAATACCCATTGTTGTTGCCATAAATAAGATGGATGTACCGGGTGCGAATCCGGACAAAATAATGCAGCAGCTCACTGAATATGAGCTGGTGCCGGAGGAGTGGGGCGGCGACACAATCGTTGTGCCCATATCCGCCAAAACCGGCATGGGAATCGACCGGCTCCTTGAGATGCTGGTGCTCACCGCCGAAATGCGGGAGCTCAAGGCCAATCCAAACAGGGCGGCCAGAGGCGCGGTCATAGAGGCGAGGCTTGACAAGGGCCGCGGCCCGGTTATGACTGTGCTTGTGCAGAACGGCACGCTCCATCAGGGCGATATAATCATTGCCGGCACCTCCGTGGGCCGCGTCCGGGTCATGACAAACGATAAGGGCGAGCGGGTGACTGAGGCCGGGCCTTCGGTGCCTGTTGAGATAACTGGCATGTCCGAGGTGCCCTCCGCCGGCGACGTATTCAACGCCGTTGCCGACGAGCGCATGGCCAGGGAGCTGGCGCTCCAGAGAGCCCAGGAGGCAAAGGAAGCCATGAACCGGCCTATGGGCAAGGTCACTCTTGAGGATTTGTTCTCCCAGATACAGGAGGGCGAGCTTAAAAACCTGAACATCATCGTAAAGGCCGACGTACAGGGCTCGGCGGAGGCTATAAAAGCGTCTCTGGAAAAGCTCTCAAACGAAGAGGTGCGTGTAAAGGTCATCCACTCCGGCGTCGGCGCCATAAGCGAGAGCGATGTTATGCTGGCGTCCACTTCCGGCGCGATAATCGTTGGATTCAACGTGCGGCCTGACAATTCTGCCCGTGAGAACGCCGCCCGTATGGAGGTGGATATCCGGCTCTACAGTGTAATATATAACTGTATAAACGAGATAGAGACAGCCATGAAGGGTATGCTGGCCCCCAAGTTCAGAGAGGTAATCACCGGACACGCGGAGGTGCGCCAGACCTACAAGGTATCCCATGTGGGCACCGTGCTGGGCTGCTATGTCACTGACGGCAAGTTCTACCGGAACTGCAAGGTGAGAGTAATAAGGGACAACATAGTGATACACGATGGCGAGCTTGCGTCCCTGCGCCGCTTCAAGGACGATGTAAAAGAGGTAAACACCAACTATGAGTGCGGCATGACAATAGAGAACTTTAACGACATCAAGGTTGAAGACGTTATTGAGGGCTATATAATGGAGCAGATAAAGGATTAACGCTTCTTAAAAAGCGCCGGAAATAACCTTGATTCCCATGGGGGCATTTGCGGTTTTCAGTTTGCGCAGGGCGACGGAGGCCCTGCATCAGCCGAAAATTCTTACGGCAAGCCCGAAAAAGCGGCCTGATTTTGTGGGCGGGGCTTTTGCCCCGCCCTTTTCAGATTTTAAATATACAGGAGGATAAATATGGCTTCCGCAAAATTGCAGAGGACTAACGAGGATATACAGCGGGTCATGTCCGCCCTTTTGAGAAATGTGAAGGACCCGCGGGTACAGCAGGGAATGATAAGCGTCACCGCTGTTGACACCACCGGCGACCTGCGGTACAGCAAAATATACCTGAGCGTTATGGGGCTGCAGTCTGAAAAGGAATTTATGAAGGGGCTGAAATCCGCCTCCGGCTGGCTCCGGAGGAAATTGGGCAGCGCCCTCAGCCTCCGGTACACGCCGGAGCTGATTTTCCGGCTTGACCGCTCCATAGAGCACGGCGCACATATAAGCAAGATTTTAAATGAGCTTGATATACCGGGAGATGAGAGAGAAAATGACGGTAACTGAGGCGGGAAAATTCCTGGCGGAGAGGGACAATATCCTCATCCTTACGCATTGCCGCCCCGACGGTGACACGCTTTGCAGCGCGGCGGGGCTTGCGCAGGCCATGAGAGAACACGGGAAAAAGGCGTACCTGCTGCCAAATCCTGAGACCACGGAGCGTTACGCCCAGTGGATGGGCAGCTGCTGGGCGCCGGAGGATTTCCGGCCGGAGCATGTCATAACTGTGGACGTGGCCTCCCGGGAGCTTTTCCAGGTAAACAGCGGCGATTACGGGGAGCGGGTGGAGCTTTCAATAGACCACCACGGCTCCAACACCGGCTACGCGCCGGAGAGCTGCATCGACCCCACCAGGGCCTCCTGCGGCGAGGTGGTATTGGATATACTTTCTGAGATGTACGGCGGCGTAAGCGCTGAAACGGCGAAGCTCCTGTATATAGCCCTCGCCACCGACTGCGGCTGCTTTGCCTACGGCAATGCGGACAGCCGCGCCCATTTTGCGGCGGCGAAGCTGGCGGAGGCGGGAGCGCCTCTGCCGGAGGTGAACAAGTTCTTTTTCCGCACAAAGTCCAAAAAGCGGGTCCAGCTTGAAAGCCGCATCATAGGCGGGATGGAATTTTACCGTGACGGGACAGTGGCTATCGCCAGCATACCTCTGTCGCTGGTGGACGAGCTGGGCCTTGACGAAAACGATTTGGACGACGTGGCCTCCATACCGGGACAGATAGAAGGGGTGGTGGTAGGCGTCACCTTAAAGGAGAAAAAGGACGGCGGCACCAAGGTCTCGGTGCGGACAACGCCTCAGGCAAACGCAAGCCTTATCTGCGCCGAATACGGCGGCGGAGGCCACATGATGGCGGCGGGCTGCACCGGCCCGTGGGGCATAGGAGAGGCGGCCGGAAAAATAAAGGCCGCCATTGATAAGGTATGGCCCCAATGAATGGAATAATCATCGTAGATAAGCCGCCGGACTGGACCTCCCACGACGCGGTGGGAAAGCTCCGGGGCATATTCAGGGAAAAGCGCATAGGCCACGGGGGCACGCTGGACCCTATGGCCACAGGCGTGCTGCCGGTTTTCATAGGCCGGGCCACAAGAGCCGTGGAATTTTGTGAAAACGCGGCGAAGGAGTATGTGGCCGGCATACGTCTGGGCATAAGGACCGATACCCAGGATATAACGGGCAATATAACCGACAGCACGGGCTGCGGTGCGACGCTGGAGGAGCTTAAGGCTGCGGCGGCAAAATTTATTGGCAGGCAGCTCCAGACGCCTCCCATGTATTCAGCCGTGAAAATAGGCGGCAAAAAGCTCTACGAGCTTGCCAGAAAAGGCATCGAGGTGGAGAGAAAGCCACGGGAGATAACCGTATCGAGGCTGGACGCCAGCGAAAAAGACGGGGAATTTTTTCTGAATATCGTATGCTCCAAGGGCACGTATGTAAGGACGCTGTGCAGCGATATCGGCGACAGCCTGGGCTGCGGCGGGGTCATGAGCTCCCTACGGCGGGTGAGGGCCGGGGCGTTTACAATAGACGAGGCCGTTACGATTCAGGAGATAGCCCAGGCCGGGGAGCGGGGGGAGCTTGAAAAGCTCCTGCGGCCGGTGGACAGCCTTTTCTCCGGATACCCTGAATTTTTTGCCCGGGAGCTCCAGGAAAAAAGATGCCGGTGCGGCAATGACTTCCCCGCGGACGTGCCGGACGGGAGCTACAGGGTATACGGCCCGGAGGGCGGATTTCTTATGCTTGGATGCGTAAAAAACGGCGTTATGAAAACCGTAAAAAGCTTTTTCGAGGTTTAGAGATATATGGAAAATGATATTAAGCGCGTTATCGCACTGGGATTTTTCGATGGAATACATGTCGGACATATGGCAATACTTAATATAACGGCACAGCGTGCTGAGGAGCTGGGGGCCGCGCCCTCCGTGCTGACCTTCGACGCCCACCCGGACAACCTTATAATCGGCGGCAGTGTGACGCTTATAAATTCGCCGGAGGACAGGGCGGATATGATACGCAGGAAATTCGGCATAGACGACGTGCTGCTTCTGCATTTTGACAGCGAGACGATGCACATGGACTGGCAGGATTTTTTGGAGCATCTCACAAACGAATTCGGGGCGGTCCACCTGTGCGCCGGCTACGACTTCCACTTCGGCTACAAGGGCATTGGGAACACGGACAGGATGCGGGCATGGTGCACCGAAAGGGGCCTGGGCTGCGATATAGTGCCGGAGATAAAATGCGACGGCATCACCGTAAGCTCCACGTATATCCGTAAGCTCATATCCCAGGGGGAGATCGAGCGGGCAAACGAATTTCTGGGCCATCCCCACACCCTCTCCGACACAGTGCGGTACGGCTACCGTTTCGGCAGGACCATCGGCTGCCCCACCATAAACATGGAAGTACCGGCGGGGGTTATAATGCCCGCCAGGGGAGTTTACGCCGCAAAGGTGTATTTTGAGGGCCAGGAGCATATGGCCGTCACAAACGTGGGCGTGCGGCCAACGGTTGGGGGCAAGGACAAGGTCACCGTAGAGAGCTATATTCTGGACTACTCCGGGAATTTATACGGAAAGCAGGTCAGGGTGGAGTTTTATAAATTCCTGCGCCCGGAGATGAAATTTTCCAGTGTGGAGGAGCTTAAAAGCATGATACAGAAAAACGCCGGCGAGACCAGGGAATATTTTTCGAAATGATGTAGACATGGGGCGGGGCCTCTGTTATAATAACAATAACGATTACCATTATTGAAGGGGTGATATTATGGACAACACAGCAATGTACAAGCTGAGCTATGGTCTATATGTCCTCTCCGCCCGTGAGGGGAGCAAGGATAACGCCTGCATAATCAACACGGCGCTGCAGGTCACGACCAGCCCAAACCGCATTTCAATAGCCGTCAACAAGGCAAACTTCACAAACGGGATGATAGAGAGGGCCGGGGTTTTCACTGTATCCTGCCTTTCCCAGGACGCCAAATTTGATATTTTCCGCCAGTACGGCTTTCAGAGCGGCCGGGATACCGATAAATTCGCGGGCCTGGATATGCCCCGGGGCGAAAACGGTGTGATCTATATACCTGACTGCACCAATGCCTACATCTCCGGCAAGGTGGTAAGCTCCATCGATTTGGGCAGCCACACCATGTTCATAGCCGATGTGACAGACTGCCGCAATTTAAGCGACGTCCCCTCCGTGACTTACGCCTACTATCAGTCAAATATAAAGCCCGCGCCTCAGAAAGAGAAGAAGGTAAAGGGCTACCGCTGCCGCATATGCGGCTATGTGTACGAGGGCGAGGCGCTTCCCGAGGATTTCATATGCCCCATGTGCAAGCACGGAGCCGCAGATTTTGAAAAAATTGAAGATTAAAAAGGAGTAATTGAATAATGGAATTTAAAGGCTCAAGAACAGAGGCCAACCTGATGGCCGCTTTTGCCGGCGAATCGGAGGCCAGGAATAAATACACCTATTACGCCTCGAAGGCGAGAAAGGACGGCTACGAGCAGATAGCCGCCATCTTTGAGGAGACCGCCGCCAACGAAAAGGAGCACGCAAAGCTGTGGTTTAAGCTCCTGAAGGGCGGGGATATCCCCGGGACGCTTGACAACCTGAAGGACGCCGCCGCCGGCGAAAACTACGAGTGGACGGATATGTACGTGAGCTTCGCCAAGGAGGCCAGGGAGGAGGGCTTCGAGTCCGTCGCCCATTTATTTGACCTCGTGGGACAGGTGGAGAAGGAGCACGAGGAGAGATACAGAAAGCTTATATCCAACATGGAGAATGGGCTTGTGTTCTCCAGAGACGGCGACGCCATCTGGCAGTGCCGCAACTGCGGACACATCGTCATCGGCAAGACGGCCCCCGAGGTGTGCCCTGTCTGCGCCCACCCCCAGGCATTTTTCCAGATCAAAGCGGATAATTATTAAAAGACAGCCCTGCGCCGGATTTTCCGGCGCAGGGGATTTTTTATCGGCATAAAATTTTCTCAAAAAATTTCTTGACAAATCTAAAAATTAGTTTTAATATAATCACCGCATATAATAAACCTGTGAGGCGAAAATCAAACCGTGAGCGCACCTGCAGAGAGTGGGGGCTGGCTGGAATCCCCATGGAAACGCGGCACGGCAAATGGCTCGCCGAGGGAACGGTGAACGGCTCTATAGGCCCAGTAGCCCGACCGTGTGCCCGCGTTAAGGGCAGAGGGTGTGTTGGCATCCTTGTAAGAGCGGGTCTCTTTGAGGCCAATTAAGGTGGTACCGCAGGAATTTACAGCTCCTGTCCTTTAAGTGAGGACGGGAGCTTTTTGTTTTACCACGCTCGTGCAAATTTCCAACGAATATTATCTGAAAGGGAGAAATAGAAATGAAGAAGAGAATTTTGGCGCTTATAATGGCCGCGGCCCTTATTTTCGCGCTGGCGGCGGGCTGCGGAAACGGCGGGGACGGCGAGCCGGAGGATTCCGAGGCCCCTGAAACGTCCGGTCTGCCTGAGGGTACGGAGGAGCCGGCGGCCCCCACGGAGGATGCGCTCTATCCGCTTACGGAGGACGATGTGACGCTCACATACTTCGCCTCCATCGCCGACGAGATACTTACGGCTTCTGAGACATACAACAACACCTTCGCCTGGAAGAAAACCGCCGAGGTGACGGGAGTAAATGTGGAGTTTACCTGCATTTCCGCGTCCTCCTACGCCGAGCAGATAGGCATACAGTTTACAGCCGGAGATCTCTGCGACTATATGGAGAATGTGAGGAGCTACTACACCGGCGGTATAGAGGCCGCCGTAGAGGACGGCGTGGTGATGGACCTTAAGGCGCTTATTGAGAGCCTGGCCCCCAACTACATGTCATATCTCGGACGGGATGAGGCCAGCAAAAAGGCGGCCATGACCGACTCCGGTTATATGCCGTATTTCATATCCTTCTATTCCGACGAGCTCAACACCGCGAATTACGGCCTTCAGATGCGCGGCGATTGGCTGGACGAGCTGGACATCAGCCCCGAATCCCTTAAAACCTATGAGGACTACCACAATGTGCTCACACAGTTTAAGAGCCAGCATGACGCCACCCTCCTGCTCCAGTCCGCCGGGTGCTTCTACAGCAACGTGCTGGTGGGCGGCTACGGCGTCGCGGGCTATCTCTCCACGGGAATGTTCGCCTCCGCGCCCTTCTATCAGGTGGACGGCCAGGTGAAGTTCGGCATGATGGAGGACGGCTATTTCGACTACCTCTCCATGATACACCAGTGGTATTCCGAGGGGCTTATCTCCGACAGCTTTATGCAGCAGGAGAGCTTCGTCCCCGATGAGACGCTTATTTACGACGAGAGCGTGGGAATGTGGAGCACCCACTATTCCCTTATCGCCAACTATAATGCAAACAACAATGTGGAGGGCTTTTACGTTGCCACGGCTGCGGACCCCCTGGCCGAGGGAGTTGACGCCATGCACTTCTCCACAAACACCGGCCTTGTGAATCTGGGCACAACAATTGAGGTGTCCGCCGGATGCGAATATCCCGAGCTTGCGGTGCAGGTGATGGATTACCGCTACAGCGACGAGGGCGTGCTCCTCACAAACTACGGCGTGGAGGGCGAGACCTTCCAGTACGGCGATGACGGAAATCCCCAGTTTACGGACCTTATGCTCAATAACGAAAACGGCTTGGGCTTTAACCTGAACGTGGACGTATACCTCACCTCTCCGGGCGCACAGGTGTACGACAACGCCGTGTCCGAGCTGGCCTATTCCGAGGCGGAGCTGAGCGCCCGTGAGATCTTCGGCTCCAACAGGGATAACGCCTGCTCCATCCCCAGCGCGGTCACGATGACAGCCGATGAAAATTCCCAGTACGACGGGAAATTCACCGATATTGCCACCTATATTTCGGAGAACATAATAAAATTCATTATCGGCGAAAAGAGCCTGGACGAGTATGACAGCTTCAAGGCCCAGCTTGTGGATATGGGCATTGAGGACTGCATAGCCCTCCAGCAGGCAGCCCTGGACCGCTATAACGCGAGATAAATACCGGGCAAAAGCGCCGTCCTCCGGCTTGACGGGGGGCGGCGCTTTATTTATAATGGGATTAATTACATATGGAGGTGCAGTATGGCTGAGCTTATAATAGTGGGAGCGGGCGTTGGCGGCCTCTCCGCAGCCCTTACGGCCTATGAGGCCGGCGTGAGGGATATAGTTGTTCTGGAGAAATACGATAAGCCCGGAGGCAACGGGGCCGTCGCCCCGGTTTTCCCGGTGGCTCCGGGGGACGACGGCGTGCTGACGGTGGACTGCCAGGACGATAACCGGATTGTACCCGGCGACCCCAGAATAAGCCCGGATAAGCGGACGCGCATGGACGCGAATTTCAACGCCGCCATGGAGTGGACGCACTGGGCCGGGGACGCCAGGCTGGTGCGTGACCTTGTAAAAAAGGCGGAGGAGACCTCGGACTGGTTTAAGTCAAAAATGGACGGCTTCGTTATCCCCGACGGGGAGCGGGGCGCCACAAGCCAGCTTCTGCTTATGGACTGCGGGAGGAAGGGGATAAATATACTCTGCGGCAGGAGAGCGAAAAAGCTGGTGAAGTCCGGAAACCGCGTCACTGGCGTTGTCTGCGACGGCCCCGACGGGGAGGAGCGCTGGGACGGCAAGGCGGTAATCGTCTCCACCGGCGGATTTTTCGGCAATAAGAAGCTTCTGGAGAAATATTTCCCCTATTACGATGAGGACATGTTTGAGGATATGCACTTTATGGGCGTACTCCAGGAGGGGGACGGCGTGGAGATGGCCTTCGAGGCCGGAGGCGAGAGCGACGGCACGGTTGTCTTTGAGTGGTCTGTTGCTGATCTTGCGCCTACAACATGGCTTATAAACAACGATATTAACCCCGAAGTGCTGTGGGTAAATTCCCGTGGAGAGCGCTTCGGCAACGAGGAGAAAATAGCGCTGCGCAACAGCGTTTTCCGCCAGCCCCACAAGTGCTATTATGTCATCCACGACGAAAACGCAAAGTACAGAATGATGCACAAGGACTATGAGGATCTGCCGTACATGGGCAAAAAGTTCTATAATTACTACGGCGGCATGGAGAAGATGTATGAAAAGACAGACGAGATAACCCAGCGGCGCATCCGGGAGGGGACTATGAAGATATGCGGCACCCTGGAGGAGGCGGCGGAGTTTATCGGCTGCGATAAATCGGAGCTTCTTGGGACAGTGGAGCGGTACAACGCATCCTGCGACGGGGGCTACGACGGGGATTTTACGAAAAATCCCAAATATATGCTCCCTGTGCGCACAGCGCCCTTCTATGTGTGGAAGGAAAAGCTGAACGTGTTCCTGACCCACGGGCCTGTAAAGGTAAACAGGAAAATGCAGCTTCTTGGCAAATATGACGAGCCTGTTGAGGGCGTATATTACGCCGGGCTGGACATCGGCGGCACGGAGGCGTTCTGCTACGCCTGCTGCGTGGCCTGCCATTCGGTTGGGTGGGCCATAGCCTCCGGCAGAATCGCCGGGGAGAGCGCGGCCAGTGAGATTCTCTGATTGGATAGTTCCCCGGCACAATTCTGGAAAGGATGCAAAATGAAAAAGCTTTTTCTGCGCGGTAAGCTCCTTGGGCACCGGCTGCCTATAAGGATTTTGGGATGGGTAAGCCTGCCCGTCTATTCGCTTTTCTGCCTTTTTATACTCGATTACTTTAATTTCTATAATATAGGCAGCTTTGATGCCGTACTGGGATTTGTTGAAAAGCACCCCATGTCGTATCTTTTCGAGGTCTGCGTTATGCTGGGCCTTATGCTGGTACTGCTGCTTATATGCCGCAGGGCCTGGATAGCCGGCGGAATAATGGGCTTTTTCGCGCTGCTGTTTTCATTTATAAACTATCTTAAAATTTCGCTCAACGGCGATAATTTCCTGCCCAGGGACATAACCATGGTGAAAAACGGCGGGGAGCTTATCTCTTTTATCTCCATACCCATGCCCAAGTGGTTTTACCTTGCCGCGGCGGTGGCTGCGGTGTGGGTGCTGCTTTTTGCCTTTTTCAATGTGGAGCTGCCGGTGAGCTGGAAGATACGCCTGCCCGCAGCGGCGGTGCTTTTGGCGGCGGTATTCATTATTTTCGCCTCTCCACACAGGGCGGAGAAGATAATAAACAAATTCTCCATATACTTTGAGGACACCGTATTGCAGTCCTCGAATTACAGGGCAAACGGCTTCGTTGGGGCGTTTGTGCTGAATATCCTGTGTATGCAGGAGCAGGAGCCTGACGGCTACTCGGAGAATGCGGTCTCGGAAATTATGGAGGCGTATTCCGCCACGGAGGCCACAGGTGAAAAATATGATGTTATAGTAGTGTTAAGCGAGAGCTTTGCCGATATCCGGGAACTGCCGGGGCTTACTTTTTCCGAAAACCCGCTTAAAAATTACGACGGGATTATCCAGCGGGAAAACTGCTACAGCGGCAGGTTTTACTCCACCGCCCTGGGCGGCGGCACCGTGAGGCCGGAGTTTGATATGCTCACGGGGCTCACCACGGACTACCTGCACTCCGGCTCAAGCCCATGGGAAAAGGTAGGAGCCGATTTTGACACCTATGTGTCAAATTACAGGGACCAGGGCTACCGCACCATCGCCCTGCACCCGTATAACAAGAGCTTTTATTCCCGGGACTCGGCCTACGGCTATGTGGGCTTTGATGAATTTTACGGCGAGAAGGAGCTTGGAGAGCAGTTTGATTTAAAGTATAAGCGGGGATATGTGACCGACGCCTCCACCCTTGAGGCAATGGAGTATTATCTGGATTCGTCCGATGAGCCCACGTTCCTTTTTGCTATAACCATGGAAAACCATCAGGCATATTACGCCTCGGACCCGGCGGACATAAGCATAGACGTGTCCTCCGACACGCTCAGCTCCGACGTGCTGGATTCAGTGGTGACCTACACCCAGGGCCTCCGGGACGCGGACGTGATGCTGGGGGATTTGGCGGATTATATCGACAGCCGCGAAAGGCCCACCATCCTGCTGTTTTTCGGAGACCACTACCCGACCCTGGGCTCAAACTACGCCGCATATAATCAGTCGGGCTTTGTGGACAGCTCCGACGGCTTTTCCGGCGAGGAGCGGCTAAAAATGTACTCCACGCCGTTTGTCATCTATTCAAACAGGGATATCGACATAGACATTTTTGAAAATAATACGGGAAACGAGATATCGTCTTATAACGCCCTGAACGCCGTGGCCCTGGCCACGGGCTTTCACCGCACGGCGTATATGAACCTGCTGCTGGATTTCTACCGCGTCACGCCAAAATATAATGTCCGGCTGCAGCTTGAAGCAACGGAGGATATTGAAAAATACGCGGGATATATGGAAATGATAACCTACGACAGAATATGCGGAAAAAATTATTCTGATGAATAGCAGCTTTCAAAACAGAAGAAATTTATTCAAACGGCAGCGCGGAGCCAATGCCCCGTGTGCTTTTTTCCCGGTTTTGCAGCTTTTTTGAGCAAAATTCACTGTTAGAATTTTATTTGTGAAGCTTTATAGTGCAAAAGGGCAATTTTCATTTTCCTCAGAGTGTGATATAATTTTAACTAAGTCAAGACCGGTACAGTTCAATCAATAAAGGAGATGTTGGGATGCCTCTTAAATATGAAATCCTGAAGAAGGAAGCCCTTACGGAAGTGACCAGCTCCATGACAATCTATGCGCCGCTGGCGGCCAGAAATGTAAAGGCAGGACAGTTTGTTATCCTCCGTGTAGATGAAAAGGGGGAGCGAATTCCACTTACGATGGCCGAGCACGACAGCGAGACGGTGACTGTTATATACCAGAAGGTGGGCAGCTCCACCATGCGGCTGGACGAACTTAATGCGGGGGACTGCCTCCACGATTTTGTCGGTCCTCTGGGCGTCCCTACTGAGATAGAAGGGGTAAAGACTGCCGCCGTGGTAGGCGGAGGTCTCGGCAGCGCCGTGGCCCTGCCCCTCTCAAAGGCCCTGAAGGAAAATGGGGCCGACGTGGACCTTATCTGCGGCTTCAGAAATAAGGACCTTGTGATTTTGCAGGATAAGCTGGAAGCGGCCTGCGGTACGTTCTATCTGTGTACTGACGACGGCTCCGCCGGATACCACGGCTTTGTTACGGCCCAGCTTGAGGAGCTTATAAAGTCCGGCAGAAAGTACGACATGGTTTACGTGCTGGGCCCCATGGTGATGATGAAATTCGCCTGCATAATGACGAAAAAATACGATGTCCCCACGGTAGTCAGCATGAACCCGATTATGATAGACGGCACCGGGATGTGCGGCGGCTGCCGCCTGACGGTGGGCGGCGAGACGAAATTTGCCTGCGTTGACGGGCCGGATTTCAACGGCCACCTTGTGGATTTTGACGAGGCTATCGCCAGAAGCGCGACATATAAAGACTTTGAAAACCGTGAAAAAGAGGAATATTGCCGCCTGAGAGGAGCTGAGAAAAATGCCTGACCTTTCAAAAGTAAAGTATAAATCTGCCGAGCAGCCTCCGGAGGAGCGGGTAAAAAATTTCGGTGAGGTGACCCATGCCTATACTGACGAGGAGGCCAGGGCCGAGGCCGGACGGTGCCTTAACTGCAAAAACCATCCCTGTGTGTCCGGATGTCCCGTTGGCGTGCCGATACCTGATATGATGCAGGCCGTGGCCGAGGGCAGGATAGCCGACGCATATGAGATAATCAGCTCTGCCAACGCGCTGCCGGCCATCTCCGGGCGCGTCTGCCCCCAGGAAAACCAGTGCGAGGGCCAGTGCGTCCGCGGCAGAAACGGCGAGCCTGTGGCAATAGGCAAAATAGAGCGCTACATAGCCGACTGGGCCGCCGCAAACAATATTTCCAATGTGTCCGCCGCGCCTAAAAACGGCAAAAAGGTGGCCGTGTGCGGAGCCGGCCCCGCCGGCCTTACCTGCGCCGGCGAGCTTGCCAGAAAGGGCTATGAGGTTACGGTCTATGAGGCCCTCCACACAGCTGGCGGCGTTTTGAGCTACGGCATTCCCGAGTTCCGCCTTCCGAAAGAGGTGGTAAACCGGGAAGTCAAAAACCTGGAGAAGATGGGCGTCAACATAGAGTGCAACGTAATTATAGGCAAGACCCTCGCCGTAGACGAGCTTTTTGAGATGGGCTACGACGCCGTTTTCATCGGCACCGGCGCGGGACTGCCGCAGCTTATGAAGATACCCGGCGAGGGCAGCGTGGGAGTTTACACCGCAAACGAGTACCTGACCCGGATAAATCTTATGAAGGCCTATGAGGAGGACTCGCCTACGCCGGTAATCCACGCCAAAAAGGCAATAGTGGTGGGCGGAGGCAACGTGGCCATGGACGCCGCCAGGTGCGCAAGGCGCATGGGGGCGGAAGTGCACGTCGTCTACAGGCGCAGCGATGCGGAGCTGCCCGCCAGAAAAGAGGAGGTACACCACGCCCGGGAGGAAGGTATAATTTTCGATACTCTCACGGCGCCTGTGGAGATACTCAGCGACGATAAATACCGGGTGACCGGGATGAAGTGCGTGAAAATGGAGCTTGGGGAGCCGGACGCCTCCGGGCGGCGCCGCCCCATACAGATACCGGGCAGCGAGTTCGGCATGGACGCGGACATTGTGATAATCGCTATCGGCACAACCCCCAACCCGCTTATAATCCGCACTACGCCCGGCCTTGAGGCCACAAGGATAGGCGGCATTGCGGCGGATGAGGAGTGCGCCACATCGAGAGAGCACGTATATGCCGGAGGCGATATAACCAGCGGGGCGGCCACGGTTATTCTGGCAATGGGCGCCGGAAAGCGCGCCGCAGCGTCAATAGACGCGGAGCTCGTCGGGAAAAAGTAAAAAAAGCAAAAATAAGTCACGGCCCGGAATTTTCCGGGCCGTGATTTTTCTATAAAACAAAAGGATGGCTATTGCGCTCTTTCAGACGGGAGTAATGTCCCGCACCGCGTCGTTTACGAATCTTCTGAACGGCTCCGCCATGCCTATAAAATTTTCACATATGAGGGCGAAGCTTTCAAAAGTGGTAAGCTCTGCGTCGGGTATCTGAAGCCACAGGCTCCAGGCCTTATATTTTATAAGCTCCGCCTGGGGGTGCGTCTCGTCGTAGCCCGCCGGCATACGCTTTAGCTTTGGGCCCTCCAGCGCAAGGGAAAAGCCCGGCGCCTCCAGAATGTCCTGAAGTTCCTGGCCGTACTCCGCAATGTGGTCCCGCATGGCGTTTGTAAGCTCCCGCCAGCCGACGGCGTAAAGGCCGCAGCCAATGCCTGAACGGCCGCCGGGCTGCACCATGAAATAGTAGCCCGCTGGCAGCATTTTCCGGCCGTATTTCGATATGTGCGCCCGGAAAGAGGGATTATACGGCTCCTCGGCCCGGGAATAGCGCATGTCCCGCGGTACCCGGTACACGAATTCCTTCGGCTCTAAAAACATTATGCTGTCCCTCAAATCCTCCGCCGCATCTGCCACCTTGAAGCGGATAAGCGAGACCAAATCCCGGAAATCCTCAAGAGCCAGCTCGTAATCCCTGTGGTTTTCGTGAAACCAGGGCCTGTTGTTGTTGGCCTCCAGCCGGGCTAAATAGGAGGTCATGCGTTCAAATTCCATTGTCAGACCTCCAGCCGCTTCGAGCCGTAACGCTTCCACGCCCCGGAGTAATAGTAGACTGCGAAAATAAGCGTTCCGAAAACCGGCCCCAGAGAGTTTGCCCAGAAAAGGCCGTACAGGCCAAAGTCAAACACCCTTGTAAACAGCAGACACAGGGCCAGCCGGGCCACCACTCCGTCGGCCAGGAAGCCTATGGTGGAGAGCATGGAGTTTCCCACGCCAAGGCAGGGCGCGTTGTAAGTAACAATAAGGCTTATGCCGAAGCAGAACAGTATGTGAATCCGCAGGAAATCCGAGCAGTATTTCACAACATCAGGGGAGTCGTCGAATATCCTCACAAGCCACTCCGGGAAGATGACAAAGGCCGCTGTTGCCAGAAGCGCGCAGACGAGATTTATAATCAGCGTCCAGTTGACGATGCCCTTTATACGTTCCAGCTTTCCGGCACCCATGTTTTGGCCGGCCATGGCTACAGCGGCAGTGCCCATGGCGTTGGCGGGCATGGTGAAAATATTCAGAATCTTGTTCCCCACGCCTATGGTTGCGGAGGCGGCCACGCCGTAAGCGTTTGCCATTGCCAGCACGAAGGTGACGGAGATGTTTATGGCGAGCATCTGTATCATCTGGGGTATGCCCATCCTGACAAGCTCGCTCACCCATTTTTTGCGGATTTTGAAGCTTTCAGGCTTAAAATCGAACACAAAGGTACTGCGGCGGCGGTACAGGTAAACGATGCCAAAGGCCGCAGAAATGCCTATTGCGATAGTGGTGGCGAGACCCGCGCCCCCGGCTCCCATACCGAGGGGACCCACGAAAATTATATCAAGTATGATGTTGGCTATGGAGGCGATCGCCACGAAAACCAGAGGCCGTGTGGAATCGCCGAGGCCGCGCATTATGCCGCTTATTGCGTTGAAGATAAACTGGAACACCATGCCGGCGCTTGTTATCACCATGTATTCTTTGGCCTGCTCCCAGGCTTCTGTCGGCGTGTTCAGCCAGCCCAGGGCCGGATTTACGAAAAGTATGCCGAGAACGCTCACTACAAGCCCCGCTATAACGGATATTGAAATCAGGGTGCCGGTGGTCTCACGCTGCCCGTCACGGTTTCCGGCGCCTTTAAGCTGCGCCACGACTACCTGACCGCCGTTGGCAAAGCCCATACCCACACAGCAGAGCAAAAACATAAACTGGCTGCCGGTGGTGACGGCGGAGATGCCCTCACTGCCCACAAATTGGCCGACGATTATAGTGTCCACAATGCTGTAGAGGGTGGTGAGCGCATTTGCCAGGAACATGGGGACACCGAACTTCAATAGCTTTTTAAATACGCTGCCTTCTGTAAGATCCTGCTCGAGATTTGCCATTTTTTCTCCTTTCACTATTAATTTTATAAATGTAATTATAGAACATTAAAAATATATTGTAAATGTGCGCCTACATTTTCTAATTCTAAAAAGAAAAGCGGGCAAAAAATACTGCTGCGCCATACATGGCCTGCCGCTTGCAGTCCGGCGACAGGGGCGATTTGTTTTTTTGCCGTTTTGCATAGCCGTTGCCGGAGCGGCATAAGGTTCAGGCCGCCATTTTAAAATGGCGGCCTTGAGCCTTCAGCTTATAATTGCTTTTTACACCTTGGGGCCTGCGGCGGCTACCTCCGGGGACATGTGGGTGTACTTCTTGAAGTTTTCCACAAAGGAGGCTGC
>CAZBUH010000009.1:0-29270 GCA_964495095.1 uncultured Oscillospiraceae bacterium
ACGACCTCTAGCGTGACAGGCTAGCGTTCTAACCAACTGAACTACCGGGCCAAATTTTCAAGCGCTTTGTTATTATACAATCGCGGATTTGAAATGTCAACATCTTTTTTCGCTTTTCATCAAAAAATAAGCTGCGCCGTATATTGCGCCTGCGCCGCATAGGGGCGGCACAGCGCGTCGTCCGCGTTATAATGCGGCCTGCCGGCAAAGTGCGTTTATTTTTCTTAAGATAAATATTGATAAAAACCGTAAAGTGTAGTAAAATACTATACATAGCTTTAAGACGCAACTTAATATGAAGCAAACCTTTGCCCCGGCTGAGCGTAAAACGGCGTGGGGCAAGGCCGCACTAGTCGGGGAGTCAGCGGTGCCCTGTTACCTGCAATCCGCTACAGCAGGGATGAATTCCGGTCGGAGGGTTTGTGATGTGCCGTCTGCCCCGGATAAGCAGCGTTGACGGGCCGGTCTTGCGCAACAGGAACCTGTGAACCATGTCAGGCGGGGAACCGAGCAGCATTAAGCGGGAGCTTCTGTGTGCCGCGAGGCAGCCGGCTCCGAGCCGGCTGTCCGGGTAACGGGTATATCACAAATTCGAATTCCGGTGTGCGGTCTTGCCGCATACCGTTTTTTGCGCGGGACGCAAACAAGAGAGGAGAAAGGCTGTGTATCAGGCGCTATACAGAAAATGGAGGCCCGGCACCTTTGACGACGTGGTGGGCCAGCAGCATGTGACCGAGACATTAAAGCGGCAGATAATGTCCAACCGCCTCTCCCACGCCTACCTTTTCGTGGGCACCAGGGGCACCGGCAAAACCACATGCGCAAAGCTGCTTGCCAAAACGGTGAACTGTGAGCACCCGATAAACGGCAACCCCTGCAACAAATGCCCGTCCTGCGTGGGGATAAATAACGGCAGCATACTGGATGTGGAGGAGATGGACGCCGCCTCAAATAACAGGGTGGACGATATCCGCGCCATCCGTGAGGAGGCCGTGTTTACTCCGGCCAATGTGAAAAAGCGCGTCTATATAGTGGACGAGGTGCATATGCTCTCAACCGCGGCCTTCAACGCGCTGCTGAAAATATTGGAGGAGCCGCCGGAGCACCTTATATTTATATTAGCCACCACCGAGCTCAACAAAGTCCCGGCGACCATACTCTCCCGGTGCCAGCGCTTTACCTTCAAGCGGATAACGCCGGAGGATATAGCAAATCGGCTTATGTACGTGGCGGGGCAGGAGAACATAGACCTTAAGGAGGATGCGGCGGAGCTTCTGGCGCGGCTCTCCGACGGGGCGCTGAGAGACGCGCTCTCGCTTCTTGACCAGTGCGCTTCCGGCGGCCCGGTAGACGTGGAATGCGTAAACTCCGTTGTGGGGCTCGCGGGGGCGGAAAAGACGGCGGAGCTTGCCAGGGCGGTGTTTAACGGGGATTTTGACGCCTCTCTCGGCATAGTGGACGAATTATACAGAAACGGCAAGGAAATAAGCTCCATTTTAAATGAGCTTATGGCCCTGCTGCGGGATATACTTATAGTCAAGGCCGCGCCGAATATGGGCGCCGGGCTGATGAGCGGAAATTACAGCAAAAAGACCGTGTCCGACCTGGCCGCCGGAATTACGGGTCAGCGTGTGCTCAGCTCGCTCCGGGAATTGGAAAGCTCCCTGGGGGATATCGCCGTAAGCTCCAACAGGAGGACGGTGGGTGAGATGTGCGTCGTGCGGCTATGCTCACCGGAATTTTCAAACGACATTTCGGCCCTGAACGCCAGAGTTGCGGAGCTGGAAAAAATTATTCAGAATGGGACGCCGGTAATTAAGGAGCCCGCAGCAGTGAAAAAAGCGGCGGCTGCGGACAAAATCCCGGAAGCGCCTGCGCCGGTAACGGATAATGACGGCCCTGGGGAACATGGCGGCAGGCCCCCGTGGGAGACTACGGAGCCTCCTCCGGAGGAGCGCCAGGAATTTCCGCCGCAAACTCCGGAGCCCGCTGAGGCGCCGGAGATTAAGGAGCCGCCGGAGCCTGCGGAGGCTGCCGCGCCTGGGGCGGACATCGGCGGGGCGGACGCCTGGGCCGGGATATTGAAGGTGCTGGAGCCGAATGTGGACAGCGGCGTTTACACATCGTTTCTCAGCAACAGCGCCCAGATAGCCTGCGAGATATCGGGCGGCAGCCTGACGGTGCTGGCGGATAACGCCTTTGCCGCAATGATGGTGGACCAGCCCCAAATAACAAACGAGATAAAAACTGCGGCGGAAAAGGTGCTGGGCCATCCCGTTATAGTCAAGGTGCGGGAGGGGAAGGCAAGCGACGAGCTGAAGGCTGACAAGCTGGATGCTCTTAAGAAATTCGGAAATATAAAATTTGAATGACAGGAGAAATTTAAAATGGCAAAGGGCGGATTCAGAGGCGGCAGCTACGGCGGCGGAATGAATATGAACATGATAAAGCAGGCCCAGAAAATGCAGCAGGATATGCTTAAAATGCAGGCGGAGGTTGAGCAGCAGGAGTTTTCCGCCACGGCCGGAGGCGGGGTCATAACGGCTGTTGTGAACGGAAAGCGGGAGCTTGTATCTGTGAGCATCGACCCGGAGGCTGTGGACCCTGAGGATGTGGAGATGCTCCAGGACATGGTGGTGGCCGCGGTTAACGAGGCCCTGCGCAAAGCCGAGAGCTCAATGAACGAGAGCATGTCGAAGATAACGGGAAGCCTTAATCTGGGCTTCTGAGCAGAGGCTTTAATTACCTGCTTTTCGGCCTGAAAACAGTGGAATACTTAAAAATATAAAGACATTATAGACAGAGGTTAAAAATGGAAAAGAAGTTTATTGTTACAGCGCTTATTTTGGCAATGCTGGCCATGCTTATTACAGGTTGTGGAAAGAAAGATAAGGACTCCGCCGTGACGGAGAGCATCGCCCCCACGGAGGATGCTGCCGAATCGCCGGAGGCGACAGAGGCCCCTTCAGAGACGCCGGAGGCGACAGAAGCTCCTGCGGAAACGCCCAAGGCCACCGAGGCTCCGGATGAAACGGAGAAGCCGGAGGCCACGCCCGCGCCTACAAATGCGCCGGCGGCAACCGAAAAGCCAACTCAGCAGCCTGCCGCTACAGAGGCGCCGGCGGCTGAGGTCTCCGTGCAGGATATCTGGGCGGCATTTGAAAAGGAGCTTGGGGACGAGATGCCCAACTTCGCTGATGTGGACGACAGCCTTCTTGAGCCCTTTTACGCCATTGCCGCGGAGGATATGGTGGAATATGTCGGCAAAATGCCCCTTATGAACGTCAAGGCCACGGAGGTATTTATAGCGAAGGCCGCCTCCGGCAAGCTGGATACTGTTAAGGCGGGCTGTGAATTCCGGCATGAGACTCTGGATTCCATATGGAGCCACTATCTGCCGGACCAGTACGAGCTTGTGGAAAACTATAAGCTTATAACAAAGGGCGACTATGTACTCTTCGTGGTGGCTGAAAAGGCCGACAAGCTGGTTGAAATTTTCGATGGGATGGTACAGGGATGAGACGGAAAAAGGACTTTAAGAACTGGGGTTCAGTCCATATTTTCGCCGCTTATTACGTCCCGCACATTAAAATATTTATTCTTGACATGGTCTGTGCCCTGCTTATTTCGGGCATAGACCTTGTGTTCCCTTATGTGTCGCGGATTTCCATGGAAAGGTTCCTGCCGGAGAATATGTTTAAGGCGTTTTACACCGTCATGGGTGTGTGTTTTGCGGCATATATACTGCGGGCGCTTATGTACTACATAATCACCTATTGGGGACATATGATGGGCGCCAGAATAGAGGCGGACATACGCAGCGACGTTTTTGCGCATATCCAGAAGCTGAGCTTCGGCTTTTTTGACAGGAACAGGACGGGCATACTTATGTCCCGGGTGACGACGGACCTTTTTGACATCACGGAGCTTGCCCACCACGGGCCGGAGGATTTCGTGGTGTCGGTGATAACGATACTCGGCTCGTTTGTCATAATGTGCACGATGAACTGGCGGCTGGCCATACTGACGTGTATGATAATCCCTGTGTTTGCCGTATTTACCGTTATCCAGAGAAAGAGAATGAGCGCTGCCAGCCTCCGGGTAAAGAGCCGGACAGCGGAAATAAACGCCGCCATTGAGTCCGGACTCTCCGGTATGAGGACGGCCAAGGCTTTTGCAAACGAGGACTCGGAGCAGGATAAGTTTGAGAACGCCAACACAAACTACAAGACCGCAAAAAAAGACTACTATAAGGCCATGGGCGTGTTCCACGGCGGCATGGAGTTTGCCATGTCCATACTGTCGGTGATTGTGGTGGCCGTGGGCGGATTTTTCATAATGCGGGGGAGCCTGTCATATCTTGACCTTTTCACCTTCAGCCTATATGTGTCCACATTTATAACCCCCATAAGGAAGCTCTCCAATTTTGTGGAGCAGTTTTTGCAGGGCATGGCTGGCTTTACAAGATTCCTTGAGCTTATGCGCACTGACGCTGAGATCACCGACGCGCCGGACGCGGAGGACATAGGCCGCGTATCGGGCCGGATAGAATTTAAGGACGTGTCCTTCGGCTATGACGACAGCGCCGAGGTGCTGAGGGATATAAACCTCGAAATAAACCAGGGCGAATGTCTCGCCGTGGTCGGCCCCTCCGGAGGCGGAAAAACCACCCTGTGCCAGCTTATACCCAGGTTTTACGAGGTGACAAGCGGTGCCGTGCTGGTGGACGGGAAGGACGTGAGGACCGTTACCCAGCAGTCCTTGAGGAGCCAGATAGGTATAGTCCAGCAGGACGTGTTCCTGTTTGCCGGCACCATAATGGAGAATATCCGCTACGGCAGGCCGGACGCCACCGACAGCGAGGTGGCCGAGGCGGCGGTCCGGGCGGAGATACACGACGAGATAATGGAGATGCCGGACGGTTATATGACGTATGTGGGCGAGCGCGGAATAATGCTCTCCGGCGGGCAGAAGCAGCGGATAAGCATCGCCAGGATATTCCTGAAAAACCCGCCTATCCTTATCCTGGATGAGGCTACCAGCGCCCTTGACAGCGTTACGGAGGCCAGAATACAGCAGAGCTTCGACGAGCTGTGCCAGGGCAGGACTTCAATAATAATTGCCCACCGCCTTTCCACCATACACAACGCGGATAAAATTGCGGTGATAGATAACGAGCATATAGTTGAGATGGGCACCCATAAGGAGCTTATGGAAAAGGGCGGGGAGTACGCCGGGCTGGTAAAGGCCCAGACATTTACTGAGGGCGGAGCCTGAACAGGGCATGGCCCGTAAAGGAGGATATCCCATGGAAGATTTTACGCCTATGGCGCCGGAGCAGGTGGAGAATAACGTTTGGAATCTCACCCCGCCGGATGGAGACTGCTATCTTGTAATAGGCGGGAAGCAGGCGCTCCTTATAGACACCGGTTTTGGGGATGTGGACGTGAAGGCTGAGGCGGAAAAGCTCACCAGCCTTCCCATCACCCTTGTAAACACCCATTACCACGGGGACCACATAAGCCGGGACGGGGATTTCCCCCAGGTTTACGCCAACCCAAGGGATTGGGAGCAGATTAAAAAAGTAAATCCGAATCTTCTTCCGGCTGTGGAGGGCCAGATTTTCGATTTGGGCGGAAGGAAGCTGGAGGTAATAGAGCTTCCGGGCCACACGCCGGGCAGCATAGGGCTGCTGGACAGGGAAAACGGGCTCCTTTTCGGAGGGGACACGGTCACAGCCTCCACGGTGTTCATGCAGGGGGACGACGCTTCTCTGGAGGACTTTATAAAAAGCCAGGACAAGGTCATAGCCCTTGAGGACGAGGCGCCGAAGATTTACGGCTGCCACGGGGACGTGCCTGTGACCGCCGACTGCGCAAGAAGCCTTAAGCTCCTGGCCGTGCGTGTCCGGGACGGGGCGGCGGAGGGAAAGCCGTTTATTATGGAATTCCCGGACGGCAGGACCGAAAACCTTATGATTTTTGCTGGAAACGGCGTTTCAATGTACAGAAAAGCATAGGAAGCGAATTGGAATGGATAACAGCAGGACTACCCTCGCCGGACTGAAGCCGGGTGAGCGGGGGACAGTTACAAGAGTTGGAAACGAATCAGGGGCCGTAAAGCGCCGGCTTATCGACATGGGCATAACTCCCGGCACCGAGGTGAGCGTTGTAAAGGTAGCGCCCTTCGGGGACCCGGTAGAGGTGCGGCTGAGAGGCTTCGACATGTCCATACGCCACTCAGACGCTGCCCAGATATCCATGGGCGATGTGGGACCGGAGCGGCGGAGGAAGCACGCCTCAACGGCGTATGTTCCGCGGCGGCTGGACCCGGAGATACTGCGGCGTATGCGGGCCGACCACGAGCATGAGCTTGAAAACCACGCTGTAAAGTATGACCCCACGGCCCACGACAGACGCCGGTGCAGCGTGGCCCTTGTGGGAAATCCCAACTGCGGCAAGACCACCCTTTTTAACGCCCTCACAGGCTCAAATCAGTATGTGGGCAACTGGCCGGGCGTCACCGTTGAGAAAAAGGAGGGCACGGCCAAAACCGGGGATAAGGAGCTTACAATAGTTGATTTGCCCGGTATATACTCCCTTTCTCCATATTCCATGGAGGAGATAGTGGCCCGGGATTACATAATCGGCGAGGGCCCGGACGCAATAATAAATATAGTGGACGCCACAAATTTAGAGCGCAACCTGTATCTCACAATCCAGCTTCTGGAGCTTGAGCGGCCGATGGTGATAGCCCTCAACTTTATGGACGAGGTGGAGAAAAAGGGCGACAGGATTGATGCGGAAAAGCTCTCCCATGAGCTTGGCATACCCGTCATACCGATAACGGCCAAAACCGGGGAAAATCTCGATGAGCTTCTCCATATTACCCACCGGCAGATGCACATGGGCTACACCATAGAGCCTGACGACCTCTACGACGACTACACCCATGAGATACACCACCTTATAGGCGAGATAATACACGACAAGGCCTACGCCGCGAAAATACCGGCGCACTGGGCCTCCATAAAGCTCATTGAGGGCGATTCCATCGTTGAAAAGGCCCTCCAGCTCAGCGAAAGCGAGAAAAGGCGCGTTGAGGAAATAGCTGAGGAGTACGGCTCCTCCAGCGACCTGGGCGACAGGGAGACGCTTATAGCCGACAGCCGGTACGGTTTTATTGAAAAGGTGGTAAGGGCCTCGGTTGAGAAATCCAATAAAAAGAGCGCCGGCGACATAAGCGAGCGGATAGACAGGATAGTGACCCATAAGTACCTCGCCATCCCTGTTTTCCTTGCGATGATGTTCATCATGTTCGCCGTGACCTTTGGGCCTGTTGGCTCCTGGCTTTCTGACGGGGTGGCGTACCTTATAGACGACCTGTTTTCGCCCTGGATAGGCGGGCTTATAACTGCCGCCGGGGCATCTCCATGGCTTGTGAGCCTTATAACCGACGGTATAATCTCCGGCGTGGGCGGCGTGCTCACATTTCTGCCCCAGATAGCGCTGCTGTTTTTCTTCCTCTCAATTCTGGAGGACTCGGGCTATATGGCGAGGGCGGCCTTTATAATGGACCGGCTGCTCCGGCGCTTCGGCCTTTCGGGAAAAGCCTTTATCCCAATGCTTATGGGCTTTGGCTGCTCAGTGCCGGCCATTATGGGGGCACGGACAATGGAAAACGAAAAGGACCGGCGCATGACGATAATGCTGGTGCCGTTTATGAGCTGCTCCGCGAAGCTGCCGGTATACGGCCTTATAGCGTCGGCCTTTTTTGGGGCCTACGCGGGATTTGTGGTTTTCGGGCTTTACATACTGGGTATGCTTATGGCAATAGTGTCGGGGCTTATCTTTAAAAGAACAATCTTTGCCGGAGACCCGGCGGCTTTCGTTCTCGAACTGCCGCCATACAGGATGCCTTCGGCAAGAAACACCCTGATGCATGTGTGGGAGCGGGTGAAGGGCTTTCTGGTAAAGGCCGGCACGCTCATTTTCTGCATGAGCATAGTCCTGTGGTTCCTTGAGAATTTCGGCACTGATTTCCGTATGGTGGAGGACGCCTCCGACAGCCTCCTGGGCTGCCTGGGCAGCTTTATTGCGCCGGTGTTCACACCCCAGGGCTTCCCGTTCTGGCAGGCGGCTGTGGCGCTGCTCACGGGATTTGTGGCGAAGGAGGCCGTGGTCGCATCCCTCAGCATGTTCTATAAGTTTTCAATGACGGCGTCAGGCGCTGCAGTGGCGGCGGCCATGACCGGTTTTACGCCCCTTTCGGCCTTGTCATTCCTGGTTTTTGTATTGCTCTATGTACCGTGCGTGGCGGCGGTGTCCGCCATACGCAAGGAGATGAACAGCACAAAATGGACTATGGCCTCGGTGGCCTGGCAGATAATCGTAGCCTATGTAGTTTCCATGATAGTGTTCCAGGTGGGCAGGCTTCTTGGATTGGGATAAGATAAAAATACCGAAAATAAAGGCCCGGACGTTAAGTCCGGGCTTCAGAGCGTCGAAAAAGTCCGGCATTTTGCTGGGCTTTTCCAATTTCCCGTGCTAGAGCAGCGGCGGGTGATGCAATATGCCGGAACGCGGAAAATTTGACTGGATATTGGAGGAAATCGCGGGAGCCGGATACCTTTCTCCCGGAGCAGTGTTTGCAGAGGATGAAGCTCCCAGCGATTTACCGCCCACTCCGCAGGAAAAGAAACAGGATGACACATCCAAGCGGAAGTATGTGTATGAGGAATACTATGATTTCGTCATCTGCCCGGAATACCGGGTATTGAAGTACAGCGCCACGAATCGGGAGGGCCACCGGGAGTATTAAATTGATCCACAGGTCTGCGCGAAGTGTCCAACCCGGGGGGCTTCGCGCCAAAAGTGCAGACTTTGTGAAGGCGGTACAGCTTCTATTATTTCACTGCTTTTGCCATTTTACATGCCAGACCCCGGTCTGCCTGGTGCAAAACCGGGGTTATTCGACAGCCTGAAGCCGGCATGATTTTATCATGCCGGCTTTCAGTTTCCCGTTTTAAGGCGGACGTCTGCGAAAGGACATGTGATTCCCCCGCAACAGGAGAGCGCAGACCCGCCCTTTAAGGGCAAAAGCCAATCCTCCGCCGCATCCCTGCGGATACTCACCGTGCCTTCATCCGGGCATTTGGCGTCTCAATCACCCGGCTTTAAAAATACCCGGTTATTCGGGGATAATCTCAATCTGATACCCGTCCGGGTCGCGGATAAAATACACCGGCACCAGAGGGTTGTCACGGCAGATAACGCCCATCTTCTCGTGCAGCTCATGGGCCTTTTCCATGTCCGGAGTGGAGAAAGCCACGTGGAACTGGTTTTCGCCCAGCTCAAAGGGTCTGCCCTTGTGGTCGGCGGGGCAGCCAAGCTCCAGCTCGTGGGCGCTTACGCCGTCGCTGAGGAAAACAAGCTGGACGTCCATATCCTCGGGGCGCATCCAGCGCACCGGCTCCAGGCCCAGGGCTTCCTTGTAAAAAGCCATGGATTTTTCCAGATCCTTTACAAAAAGACAGTTGTGCGCAAATTTAAAGCTCATAAAATTACCTCCGTTTTAAATCTTCAGATTCCTTTTCACATCTATTGCGTGGGCCGGGCACATTTCCTGACAGCAGAAGCAGGATATGCAGCCCTTCTTTTGAAATTGGGCCTTGTTGTTTTCGATCCTTATCACATGGGCGGGACAGCTCTCTGCGCATTTTCCGCAGCCAACGCATTTTGCCCGCTGGAGCCGCGGCATGGGGCGGAGTATCTTATCGAAAATTTTCTTCATGGGCCTGTGCAGGAAACCGGGAAAGCCTGTGAGGAAATCCACATCCGCCGTGTCCGGGAGCTTAAAGGGCGGCGACGCCGGGGAAAAGCCGTCCCCGCACAGCTCTATATCCTCCGGATTGAAAAGCCCCCGCTCCTTTGCAAGATGCAGCATGGGCACGGAATCCGGGTCTATTCCCATAAAGCGCGCCGCTGCGCAGTCCTGGGCGAAAATATCCCTGGAGGCCAGGGTGACGCCCAGATATCTGGGGTCCCCGCCGTTGGGGCCGTTGCCCTCCATTGCGGTGACGGCGTCTATAAGGGTCACGTCGGGCTTTACGACCTGGGCAAGCTCCAGAAGCATGCCGCAGAAATCCCCGTTTTCAGGGAAGCGGTAGTGCATCTCCGGCTTCTGAAGGCCGGGTATGGTGCCGAAAAGGTTTTTTATCCCGCCGGACATTGCGGTCATGCTGTGGGTCTTGAGCTTCGGCATATTTATAATGTAATCCGCCTTAAGCACCGGGGAGATTATGTTAAATGCCCTGCATTTAAAGCCCGCCGGGCACTGTACAGTCTGCCAGTCGGTGGAGAGGTTTAATTTTGCCAGCCCGTCCAGGGCCTTGAGGCCGGTGACGGAATAGGTGGTCTCCAGGTATTTTGCCATGTACGGCCCGCCGGAGCTGTCGGCTACGGTGATATCCGAAACGCCCCTATCCCGGAGCCACAGAATGACCGCCCGGATAAGCTCCGGGTGTGTGGTGACGGCCTGCTCCGGCCGTCTCGCGGTGAGAAGGTTCGGTTTTATCAGGACCTTTATCCCGGGGTACAGGTCCTTTTCCACCCCAAGGGACTCAAAATGGGCCGCCACAGCGGAGGAAAGGGTCTCCGGAGAGTAGTCCCCGGTCTTTTTTACAGATATGAGCGCCATGCTGTCACCTCTTTTATAAATAAGTTTAGCAGACAACGGAGGCAATTGCAAATAGATATAAGGTATGATAGAATTACTTATACATTATAATATATAAAAATGCAAATCGGAGAGTGGGAAAATGGAGATTATAAGGATGTCGGCCCCGTGCCTGTTCGGGCTTGAAGGACTGGCGGCGGACGAGCTCCGCCGGATGGATATGCAGGACGTGCGTGCGAAAAACGGCAGGGTGCTTTTTTCCGGCAGCATTGGGGATATGGCCAGGGCGAACATAAATCTGCGCACGGGAGAGCGCATCCTGATAGTCGTGGGGGAGACCGGGGCGGACACCTTCGATATGCTGTTCGAGGGCGTAAGGGCCATGCCCTGGGAGGCGTTTATACCGAAGGACGGCTCCTTCCCCGTAAAGGGCTACTCCTTAAATTCAAGGCTCCATTCGATACCCGACTGCCAGAAAATAATAAAAAAAGCCGTGGCGAAAAGGCTGGGCGAGAAATACCGCTCCCCCTGGCTGGCGGAGACAGGCGAAAAGTACCAGATACGTTTTGCCATAATGAACGACGCGGCGTCGCTCTATATAGACACCTCCGGACAGGGCCTCCACAAAAGGGGCTACCGCCCGGTGGGAAATGCCGCGCCCCTGCGGGAGACGCTGGCGGCGGCAATGGTGAAGCTCGCCCGCTACAGGGGGCGGGACGCCTTCCGGGACCCCTTCTGCGGCTCCGGAACAATACCGATTGAGGCGGCAATGGTAGCCAGGAACATAGCCCCGGGCCTCAACAGGAAATTCGACGCCATGAGCTGGAAGCGGCTTCCCGGGAGCATCTGGGAGGAGGCCCGGCAGGAGGCAAGGGCAAAGGAATTTCACGGTGAGTACGATATTTGGGGAGGGGATATCGACCCGAAATGTATTGATATAGCCCGGGAAAACGCAAAACGGGCGGGGGTTGGAGACATAGTGCGGTTTGAGGCGGCCGACGCGGGACGTTTTTCCCAGCCGGGGCCGGGGGCAATCGTCACAAATCCGCCCTACGGCGAGCGGGTGATGGAGCGCAGGGACGCGGAGAGGCTTTACCGCGAGTTCGGCTCCGCCGTCCTGAAGCTGCCGGACTGGAAAATGTACATTCTCTCGTCCCACACGGAGTTCGAGCGCACATTCGGCAGGACGGCGGACAAAAAGCGCAAGCTCTATAACGGCATGATAAAGTGCGACCTTTTTATGTACGGGGTGAAGTAGGATGCATCTATTTATAATAAATCCGGCGGCCTCGGGAAACTGCGATTTGGAGGCTCGGAAAGCCGAAATAGACAGGGCCATGCTCCCCACAGGAGAAAAATACGAGATATACGTCACAAAGGCCCCGATGGACGCGGCGGGGAAAATACGCAGCGCCGCAGAAAAGGAGGAATTTGTGCGCGTGTACGCCATGGGCGGGGACGGCACCTTAAACGAGGCCATAAACGGCGCGGCCGGGCTTAAAAATGCGGCGGTGACGGTTATCCCCACCGGCACCGGCAACGATTTTGTAAGGCTGTTCGGGAAGGATAAGGAGCTTTTCCGGAATATAGGAAACCTTATAAACGGCGGGATCGCGCCGGTGGACGTTATGCGGGTGAACGGCAGGTACGGGGTGAATATAGCATCTGTGGGCCTGGACTGCCGGGTGGCGGCGGAGGTACATAGATACAGCGGGATACCCATTATCGGGAAAAAATTTGGGTATATTATCTCGCTTCTCGTAAATTTTATAAGGGGGATAACCTGGCACTTTGAGATTACAGCGGGCGATTTTCACAAAAACGGTGAGTTTGTGCTGGCCTGCGTATGCAACGGAAATTACTACGGCGGCGGCTTTAATCCGGTGCCGGAGGCGGAGATAGACGACGGGATACTGGATGTGCTGGTGGTAAAGGGAACAAGCCGTCTCCGTTTCCTGACGGCGGTGGGGAAATATGCCGCCGGCAAGTACGCCCGGATGCCGGAGCTTGTGGAGCATATCAGGTGCGGCGCCGTGACCGTATCCGCCCCTGAGAAATTCGTAATAAACGTGGACGGGGAGATGTTTGAGGACAGCAAAATGGAGCTTTGCCTCGTGCCCGGAGGGGTCAATTTTATTTTTCCGGCAAAATTGACCCCGGCGAGAGAAAAAATGAGTAAATCAAAGTAAATAAGAGTTAAAAAGAGAAAACTGCGGGATAAATTCATATGGAACGGAATTTAAGTAATATTTTCCGGGAAATTAAGAAAAAAATCAGTTGCAGAATGCCGTACAATGATTTATTATAATACCGTTAGCACTCGAGAGTTAAGAGTGCTAATCCGGAAAGTGAAGATTCCCGTGACATACAGTATATAATTTCATCAGGAGGTAATATAAATGAAACTGAAACCGTTGGCAGACAGAGTTATCATCAAGCAGCTAGAAGCTGAAGAGACCACAAAGGGCGGCATAATCCTTACAAGCTCCGCACAGGAGAAGCCCCAGATGTACGAGGTCATTTCCGTAGGCCCCGGCGGCGTGGTTGACGGCAACGAGGTCAAAATGACAGTAAAGCCCGGAGATAAGGTTATCACCGGCAAATACAGCGGAACTGAAGTTAAGGTTGACGGCGAGGAGTACACCATCGTCAGACAGGGCGATATTCTTGCGGTAGTTGAATAATTAGGAGGTAATTAGGTTATGTCAAAGCAGATTATTTATGGCGAGGAAGCGCGTAAGGCCCTTCAGTCCGGCGTGGATCAACTTGCCGATACAGTTAAGCTTACAATAGGCCCCAAGGGCAGAAACGTGGTTTTGGATAAGAAATTCGGCAGTCCCCTTATCACAAACGACGGCGTGACGATCGCCAAGGAAATAGAGCTTGAGGATCCCTTTGAGAACATGGGCGCCCAGCTCGTTAAGGAGGTATCCTCCAAGACAAACGATGTGGCCGGCGATGGCACCACCACTGCGACGCTGCTTGCCCAGGCTATGATCCGCGAGGGCATCAAGAACGTGGCCGCCGGGGCCAACCCTATGGTCATGAAGAAGGGCATCGAGAAGGCTGTTAAGACGGCTGTTGAGGAGATCAAGAAGATATCCCAGCCTGTAACCGGCAGTAAGGATATCAGCCGCGTAGGCGCCGTTTCCTCCAGTGACGAGGAGATAGGCAAGCTCATTGCCGACGCTATGGAGAAGGTGTCCCAGAACGGCGTTATAACCGTTGAAGAGTCCAAGACCGCTGAGACATATTCCGAGGTTGTCGAGGGTATGCAGTTTGACCGCGGCTATGTGACGCCATACATGGTAACAGATAACGAGAAGATGGAGGCCGTTCTTGACGATGCCTACATCCTTATTACAGATAAGAAGATATCTAACATCCAGGATGTGTTGCCTGTTCTGGAGCAGATAGTCCAAGCCGGCAAGAAGCTCCTTATCATCGCCGAGGACGTTGAGGGCGAGGCTCTTGCGACCCTTATCCTCAATAAGCTCCGCGGCACATTTACCTGTGTCTGCGTAAAGGCTCCTGGATTCGGCGACAGGCGTAAAGAGATGCTCCAGGATATTGCCATACTCACCGGCGGTCAGGTCATTTCCAGCGATATGGGCATGGAGCTCAAGGACGCCACCATCGACATGCTGGGTACAGCCCGTCAGGTGAAGGTCAGCAAGGAGAATACGATCATTGTTGACGGCGCCGGCGCTTCCAGGGACATCCAGGACAGAATTGCTCAGATAAAGAGCCTCATAGAGACTACCACCTCCGATTACGACAAGGAGAAGTATCAGGAGCGCCTTGCAAAGCTCTCCGGCGGCGTAGCCGTTATCAAGGTCGGTGCGGCCACAGAGGTTGAGATGAAGGACAAGAAGCTCCGCGTCGAGGACGCTCTCAACGCCACAAGAGCCGCTGTTGAAGAGGGTATCGTACCCGGCGGCGGCACCGCTTATGTGGTTGCCTCCAAGGCTGTTGAGAAGCTCGTAGCCGAGGCCTCCGGCGATGAAAAGACCGGCGCCGCTATGATAGCCAAGGCCCTTGAGGCCCCCATCAAGCAGATAGCCGTAAACGCCGGACTTGAGGGCGCCGTTATTTTCGACAAGGTAAAGGCCAGCAGCGAGGTAAATTACGGCTTTGACGCCGCGAAAGAGGAGTACTGCGATATGATCAAGGCCGGCATCGTAGACCCGACCAAGGTCACCCGCAGCGCCCTTGAGAACGCCGCCTCCGTGGCAGCTATCGTGCTCACTACCGAGTCCCTGGTGGCTGATAAGCCCCAGCCCCCCGCACCTGCCGCTCCCGCAAACCCCGATATGGGCGGCATGTATTGATAGACCGCGGAATTCAAAAACAGTCTGCCGGCCGGGTGTAAGCACCCGGCCGGTTTTTTATAAATTGCGATAACAATAATTGACATTAGGTAAAAAATAATGTACACTTTAGATATAAACAACGACAAAATAGGCGGTAATAATGTGATATTTTGTATAAAATTGATTTAAGGTGACATATGCGGGCAAACCGCTTATACAGGATAAATGACGGAGGGGGCGGGGCATGAAGCTGTGCAGGCGTGTTTTCAAGCTTTTGATAGTGATGCTTTGCCTGTACCTGTGCTTTGTGGACGGCGGACGGGTGCCGGAGGAATACGATTTTGCTGAGATTCGTGAAGGGTACAATAAGTATTTGTTCACCGGCACGGCAGACGGGATACAGCAGAAAATATATGATGAGCTGACTTCTGCATTCGGCACCGTCAGTACGGAGCATGTTATGGGAGACAAGGTCGTTTACGGATACCGAGTTGACTGGCCGGACGATGTGGGGAGCGTTTCTGTTTGCAATGGATATATCGTAATGGGCCTGACCGACCTCACCAGAGACACAGTGGCAAAATATAAGAGGATGGTCACAGAGAGCGAGTATCTGCGCTTTGTAAAAGTCCGGTTTTCGGAAAATGAGCTGTATGAGACGGAATGGCGTATATATTATGATGCCGGGAATATCCATAACAGCGGTGTCGGCCCATATTACAATGTCCGGGGCGGAGGCGTCGGCAATGGAGAAAAAGACGAGTATATCAAGGTCTTTGTCTCGCCGGCTTCCTATGACGCAGCGGTAAAATATTTTTGGGAAAACTACGGCGATATCGTAAAGGTCGCTGCGGACGAGGCCATACCGGAGGATCCGAATGACCCAATGTACCTTGATCCTTTTTACAAGTAGCGCATAATATTTTTGCTCCCCGCCGCTTATGCGGCGGCGCAAACGCTGTGATGGGATATGGCAGGAAGGCGATCCAGCCCTCCGGCCTGTTTTCCCTCACACGAACTGTTTGCTCCCCCACCGGAGATGCTGCTTTGTAGCGGCCATATCTATTTGCACCGCAGAACAGCAGAAAAATGAATATTGCCTCTTTACTTTTTCGGTATTTGTGGTATAATGTCTCCGTTGCGAAGTTGTGAAAGATATTTTTCACAGGGGAATTTTTGCGGGCGCAGCGCGGATAAGACGGCGGGCCGTCAGCTGAATTGCCCCAACGCAGCAGAATATCGCCGTTTGGGCCTGTAGCTCAGCTGGGAGAGCGCACGGTTCGCATCCGTGAGGTTCGAGGGTTCGATCCCCTTCAGGTCCACCAATTTAATCGCCGGTCGAACACCTGCGGCAACGATCGTCGTTTTGCCGTACGGGTTCGCGCTGGCGTACCAGATTAAGGATAGTCTAAGCCCTCCGACATTTGCCGGAGGGCTTAATGATATATTCAGGTCACTGCCTTTTTCCGTTTATTCTGCGGGCGCTGTAACGGGACTTTTATCTTTCAAGATATCTGTCATAGGATGTCTGCTTAAGCTTTATGGCTTCGTCTATTCCCATGTCCTTTATGCCCTGAACGAAGCTGTCAAACTCGTCGAGAGGCTTCTGCCCTATAATAAACTGCAGGGTCATCTCTTTTGTATAAGTGGCGATGTCGGCCATTATATCGCTGAATTGGGTGGACTCCTCCGCCGTAAACGTGGTAAACTCCGAAATATCGTTCTTGCCGGTGCGGTTTGAGCCCCAGACCTCCATATCGTTCTGCTCTATGGCAACAGCGCGCTGGGTGTAGAACTGGGTGCTTATCTGCGGCATGCAGTACATATACTGCCAATACTGCATCGTGGTGCCCTCTTCCGGGTGCAGGATGAGATCTGTGTGCTTTGGTTCTCCGTTTTCATCGATCACATAGCTCTCGCCCTCGATGCCGTATACCGCAAGAAGGCGCCCTGTGTCGCTGTACCAAAAATCGCACCAGCGGATGGCAAGTTCCAGATTATTGCTGGTGGCGGCCACAGATACGCCGGCGTGATCCACAACGGAGGTGTAGGTCAGCGCCACATCGATATCCTCGCCGGGAGTCTTGGTCACATCGGCAAGAGCGGTACACTGGAAGTTGGGGTCAATGTTATTGAATTTCCACCCGTCGTCCTGGCGGAAGGCATATACCCACACGCCGGTGTCGCTGGCGCATATATCCTCATAGGTGGTGTTGGTAAAGGGTACGGGTGAAATGGTTGTGAAGTCACTGTTTATTATCCCCTCCTTATACCACTGATTCATCATAGTGAGATATTCCTTGTAGGCCGCCTCAATAGGCCCATATTTTACAACGCCGTCAACCTGATAGAAGGGATATGTATTCCCGTCTGTAAAGCCCACGATACCGTAGCCGCCTATCAGGTTATTGTTGTACAGGATGCCCGTCTGATTCATGTACAGGGGATATTTTGGCTCATACTCCACCTTGAAAGCCTCAAGTGTGTCGTGCAGCTCGTCATAAGTGGTAGGCATTGCCATATTCAGACCGTCCAGCCAGTCCTCGCGGATAAACATGCCCATAAGGGGCGCTTCCCTGGCCTCGGTCATGATATAGAAGGAGTAGATGGAGCCGTCGTCGCTGCCGGCGTCCTTTGCCACAATGGGATCCTTGAGATACTCGCCGTAGTAGGGCATGCAGTCCATATAGTCGGCAAGATCGACGATAACCCCGTCGGAAATGCCGCCGGAGCCGCCTGTAACATACGATGTGGCAAATCCGTCGATGATGTCGGGCCAATCGCCGGAGGAAATCATGACGTTGAACATCTCCGAGGTATTTCCGGAATAAATCATCTGCCAGTCTATATGGACGCCCGTAAGCTCCTCGGCGGCCCGGTCAGCATAGTTGTTTCCGTTTATCAGCGCTTCCAGGTTGTTGCTGGTGTCCACATTGGCGGCGCACCAGAAGGACAGCGTAACATCGTCGGTGGTCAGAGGCAGATAGTCGTCCTGGCCCGGCTCCGTTGGAGCTTCGGCATTTACCTGTTCCGTGGGCTCAGCGGCGCTGCCTGAAGGGGCGGCGCTCTTTTCAGGCGCCTCTGTGCTGTCATTCGGCTCAGAAGGCGCGCCGCAGCCGGCAAACAGGGCAAACACCAGCGTGATTGTCATGAGCAGGCACAGTAATCTCGTCTTTTTTGCTTTCATTTTTTCATTTCACTCCTATTACAATAAATTTAAAACATCATTCCACAGGCGGGCGTCACAATATCGGAACGATTGGGAGCCGGATCTGCGAATCATATTCTCCGCCCATGTGAATAACATGTTTTCCGTGGTTGTCGGTTCCCCAGCCGGTGACCAGCGGGTCCCTCATGCCGAGATACTGGAATCCGCTTATGGCAAGCTCCAGCTTTTCTCCCTTGTGGTACATCCATGACGCGGGCCATATATTTATCTCCACAGGCACGGTTTCCCCTTTGCCCAGCTTTTGGCACTTTTTAAAAGTATGATACGGCTTTCCGGGAGTTGAACGCTCCGTATCAAGCTCCCTCATGGACGCCCTCAGCATCCCCTCCGGGCCGGGAGTTTTGTTTTGAGGCGTAGGATGCGTAAATAGGTATTCTCCCGCCGCATTCTGCTTGCTGGTGCGGACGTATATATCCATATCGTCGTAATCGTCCGTGGATACCCAAAGCTTTACGCCGATAAATCCGGTTATCTCAGTATCCTCCTCAAACTGGATAGTAAACGCCGCGTAGCTTTTCTGGTCGTCAGATATGTAGGACACGCAGGCGGGGGACTTCTGCTGCCCGTCGTTCAGCACGCCGTCTGAATGGAGATAAAAGGTCTTATATCTCATACGCTCCGGCGGCCATTCCGTCTCCGGCCGGTCTATGATATTCTCATGCCCCGGGTCCAGGACGGCCATACGCACACGGGGGGTCTTATCCCAGCCGTTGTCCTTTTTGTCCTTCATGTAGTAATCGAGGAATTTGAGCATATCCTGCTGATGCGTGCGCGTATCCTGCCATTCAAAGTTATTGTTGGTGCGCAGCCATTTCTCTTTTGACGAGGTCCGCTGCCAGGCGTCAAAATTACCGTTTGTATGGAAGTAGCTGGTGTAGGAGCTGGCCTGGTATACCGGGCAGACGACCTTCGTAAAATCGGCCACCTTATCCTCCCAATACTGGTCCAGCAGCGGGTGGAGCTCCATCATCACGCCCAAATCCTCCTCATAGCTGTCACCGAAGGCCAGAGGCGAGTGGGGCGCACAGTAATGGGGAATCCCTCCCCGCATATATTCGTCACGGTACATATCACCGTGTCCGTCCCAGGGGCATATGCACGTAAGGTGCGGCGGCTGCAGGGCGGCGGTCCACCACTGTGTCATTGCCAGCCATGAATTTCCGCCCATGGTGACCCTGCCGCTGCACCAATCCTGAACGGCCAGCCATTCTATTACATCATAATTATCTTCAGCGTCCTGGGTTCCGAAATATTTCGCATACCCCTCGCTTCTGCGGACGCCCCGGATATCGAGATTGCAGACGGCATACTCGTTTGCCGTCCAAAAAACGGGGTCGTCGCCCTCCGCGAATTCAAAGCCGCTGGTCATTCCGGGGGTGCATCCCGGCATAATCCAATTGGGGCAATCGTGATAATTTTTCCCGCCAAAGCAGCAATTTAATATGACCGGCACTTTCACGTCGGTAACAGGCAAAAACAAATCGCAGTAAAGCTTTACCCCGTCGCGCATAACCACCGCCACGTCGCGGATGACCCGCATATCCTTAATTACCGGAAGGCGGTCGGGCTCCAACTGGTAGCCGGCGGGATAAACAGTCTCCTCATTTGGTTTAAAGCCCTGGAAACGTGCCCTGGGGTGGTACGACGGTGGAGATTTGCTAACAAACACAGGGTCGTCTATCCCCTTAAATTTAACAAAGCCCATAAAAAGTCTCCTTTCAATTAATTGCACTTAAAAGCTTTCAATTACAGCATACTGTCGAACTTTGTGCAATATATCCATTATTTTGCAAAAATCCAGCCACGTTATTATTAAATATAGTATAACATACAGCTTATTCTTATCAAAGGAGCATTATTTTTTCGGCTTTCACTTTTTTATGCCGGCCACAAATAATATGTACCATAATATTTTGCAATCCAAATAAAATTTTGGTACAATATTATAAAAGTGTTTTCAGCGCCTGATTTTGCTGAGGGGGTATTATTTATGTACAACGGCGCTCCCAATACGGACGGAAAAAACGGCATGGACAAATTGATAAAATACCTTTTTGAGATTATCGTAACCGAGCCGGAACAGCTTACGCCGCAATTTATGCACAGCCTCGCCGTCTGCGGCCTGCCTCTGGACGCCTATGAATATTCAGTCGCAATTTTTGACTTCTCTTCCGAGCTGGAGGACATACAGTCAAGCCCTCTCCCGTTTTCACGTTTTCTGTTCTATCAGGACACCATAAGCGCCGCTATATCGAACAGCTTTGGGGGCAACGAGGTCTGTTACTCCGCCGGTTTTGCCTTTCAGCATGTCCTGCTGCTGTGCTTCCAGCAGCGGGGTGACAACCTTTCCGGCCTTAAATCGAGCGCAGCCAGGGTGGCCTCCGAATGCGCCCGGGCCGGGATCAATATCAACATATATACAGGGCGCCTCTCCGAAAAAGCAGGCGATTTAAGCGCCATATACACCGCGCTGGACAGGTCCATAAAGTTCTTTAAATTCACCGGCGCCCCGGCGGAGGCCAGGTGTCCCCGCGGCCTGTCGGCAAAACCGAAAAAGACGGAGCAGTACCTGAGAGACTGCTCCAATAAAATGGCGATATATGTAGCCGGCGATAATTACGATAAGGCGCTGGCGCTGTTTTCGGAGATATTTGACGATCTCATGCACGTGGAGCCGTTCCATGTGGATCGGCTTTTTATAGATATCCGCCGGTTTTTCGACTATCTCTCGGTGTACCTGGGCGAACTGAACGTGCCCAACGCCGACTTCTTCCATGAGCAGGCCTTTCGCCTCTCGCCGAATCTGGTGCCATCCGCTGCGGCCCTCCGGGAGATAATAATCTCAAATTTCAAAAAATACTTCTCCGGCCTCGCCGGAAACAGGACGGACAAGCGGGCCCTGCTGCTGAAAAGCGCCCACGACTATATCCTTGAGCACATATCGGATATGGATCTGGACGTCTCATTTCTTTGCAGAAAATACGACATACACCCGTCGGCATTCTCCACCGGGTTTAAAAAATGTATGGAGAAAACCCCGTCTCATTTATACAGCAGACTCGCGTCGCATACGCCGGCGAACTTTTGTCCGGCACGGATATGACCGTGCGCGAGGTCTGCATTGAAGCCGGGTTCGGCTCCGGCACCACAATGCACCGGCTGTTTTTAAAACATCTCGGTATCACTCCTGCAAAATATAAGGAAAACAACCGGAAACAGACTGTATAAATTACAGCGGCCCCTGTAATTCCGGCAGGCAATTCTCAATGAAAAAGGTATGGGCAATTGCAAAAGCGCGATTGCCCATACCTTTTTGCTGTGTAAAATTGGAGCGGATTATATGTATCCCAGCGTTTTAAACAGGAACACCCAAAAAGTGAGGGTAACGCTGGAAAAAAGCGTAGCCAGCATTACGACGCTGGCCGTAAGCACGTGGTCGTTCTGCATATTCTTTGCCATAACGTAGCAGGAGACGGTGGTGGGGGAGCCGGTAAGTATCAGTATCGCCACAAGCTCCGAATTCCTGAAGCCCATGGCTATTGCGATGGGGATGAAAACGGCCGGAATCAGAAGAAGCTTTGTAACCGTGGCCCAGATGGAGGGCTTTAGCTTGGCCAGCGCCTCACGGCCCTTGAAGCTGGCTCCCAGGGACAGCAGCGCGATGGGCGTTGCAGTGACGGCAAGGCTGTTTACCGTTTTGGACATTATGGCGGGCATTTCTATCCCGATAAGCGACCATATAACCCCGGCGAGAATGCCGAGGATTATTGGATTTTTGGCGATGTTTATGAGGGCGAGCTTTACGTTTGCCTTCATGGAGAGCTTGCTTTCGCTCTGGGCGCCGAGAGTCAGGATTATGACGGAATAGATGTTGAAAAGAGGCACCGAGGCCACTATCATCATAGGCGTCATGCCGGAATTTCCGTAGATATTTTCCACAAAGGCCACGCCCAGTATAGCCGCGCTTCCCCGGGCCGCCGCCTGAGCAAAAGCGCCGGTAAGGCTCTTGTCCTTTATAAAGAGCTTCGCGGCCAAAAATGTCCCGGCGAACATAATGGTGGTCACAACGGCGCAGAAAAGCACAAATTTACCGGAGAAGGCCTCCTTCAGATCCATGGCACCGATATCCCGGAAAAGCAGCGCCGGGAGAGCCACCTTGAAAACGTATTTATCAGCCACGTTTGCAAAGCTCTCATTAAAGAGCTGTATTTTCATAAGGAACATGCCTATGAGTATCAGCAGAAAAACCGGGATGGTGACGTTCAGGCTGAATATCAGATTTTCCATTTTGCCCGCCTTACTTCCTGTGATAGATATATGTATTGGTCATGCTGAGAAGCGCGTTGCCGTCGGAGACCTGCATACCGTAGATGGCGGAGCCATCCTCAATATCCGTTTCGAGTATCATCAGCGTGTTCTCGTTTATGTAGTAGGTGTCCACGGTGCTGCCGTTTACCCTTAGCCTTGTCCATTCCGTGAAGTTCCGGCCCATAATAAATGTGGCCTCGCCTACCGTCTCCACGTCCTCTATTACTATATCCTCCACACCCATGCGCATGTTCGTGGGGAGGTAGGGGGATACGCCGTCATAGGCGTCCTTGTTGCCGTAGAGGACGTCGTATTCCAGCATTTCCAGGGCGGCCTGGTAATTTTCGGCGGAGCAGTAATTCTGGTGGAGCTTTGTGAAAACGCCCTCCGTTATACCGGCCCGGCCAAGGGCATAGGCGGCAAGCTGATAGGAGGTCAAATCTTTTTCCTCCTGCTTCATATGGTAATTTGACCAGATTACATACTCGGTCTGGAAAATGCTGTTGTTGTCCAGGTGGTCCGCCTTGATGCCCAAATCCGGCAGGTGGTCGCCGTACATGACGAGCATAACCGGCTCGTCGTATTCGGCAAGAGCCGCGATAAGCTCGCCGATAAAGTCGTCCATCTCATTTATAAGGCTCACATAGTATTCATAGGAAACGGTGTTGTCTATGATGTAGGAGGAGGCGGATATATCCATCTCGTCGGTGATGTCGCTGGGGTATATGCCGTGGCCCTGGACGGATACCGCAAAAACAAAGTCCTGCTTTTTGGTGGAATCCAGGGCTTTTAAAATTTCGCCTGTAAGCACCTTGTCCTTGGCCCAGTTGTATTTTGTATACTCCAGGTTGTTCATGTACTCTATGGAAGTAAAGGAGTCGAAGCCCAGGTTTGGGTAGACCTTGTTCCTATCATAGAAGGTGGCGGTGTTGTCATGTATGGCGTGGGTGGCGTAGCCCAGGTTTTTCAGGTCATAGGCCGCGGACTCGCAGGCCGAGGACTGGAGGATGGTGGTGTATGGGTATTCTCCGGCCCCGAAGTAGGCGAGGCTCATGCCTGTGAGCACCTCAAATTCAGAGTTTGCCGTGCCGCCGCCGACCACTGGGACCGTTAAAAAGCCGTGTGTGTAGGACTTTTTCAGCGCCGTCCAGTTGGGCAGCGGATTTTCGGAGAAGGTTACGGTGTTCAGGTGGTTTACATCGAAAAATGACTCAAGCTGGAGGAAAATGATATTGGGCGTGTCGTTGGACGAGACGGTATCGGTTTTTATGGAGCTTAGGATATCGTCTATGGCGGTGTCAGAGTAGTCCTCCGGCTCATCCACGCCGGTGTCGAAAATACTGCGGGTAAAGCAGTATACGAAGCCGTAATTTTCGTAGGCGTCCGGCAGATTTGAGAAATTGGATGGGAAAAATCCGGTGAGCTCACCGGCCGTCACGCTTCCAAGCGTGACGGCAAGGAGAATGCTGCAGGTGATAACGGCCTTTTTGCGCACGACCTCCGCCTTTGGGGATTTTATAAAAAGTATTACCAGCCCTGCGATTATGGCTATAAATCCAAGAATCAAAAGGGTTATCTGGAGCCAGTTCAGATATACGCCTATTATACTGAAAACCGACTTGAGTATCCTCAAATCCACAAAGGAGAGGGGCGTCACCCGGAAAAACCGCAGAATAAAATCCGCTATGGCAAAGCCCATGGCCGGTATGGTGATCATCATAATGGCGAAATAGCGGCGCCTGAAGAAAAGGGAGAACGACAGCAGAAGCGATATGCCCAGAAAGCCCAGCAGGAAAAAGATTGGGTGCCGGAACGGGAAAGCGAGGCCCGTCAGGATGTTCCTGTGGCACATAAGCTCCGTTATGATCTCATATATAAGGGCGATGCAGAATATCTGCGCCACCGGGCGTTTTTTGAAAAAATGCTTTGGGATAACAGGTTTTTGCAATGTGATGCCTCCGTGAAAATTCAGAGTCCGCGGTAGTCCATAGGGTCGGGCGGCTCCTGAGATGCCGCGTCTATGGCGCCAGAGAGCATTGAAATAAGCTTTTCCCGGTCCTCCGACAGGGTGCCCTTTATGGGCACGTAGTTTGAAACGTGGTTGCTGGTAAAGTGCAGCCCGTTTATGTCTATATTCTCAATAAGCAGCTTTGTCTCCCGCAGGGAGTCCGCAGGGCTTTGAAGTGAAAACCGGCCCTCCCGGATGTCCTTAAAGAGAGGCGTCCCGGGGACGGGGGTGTAGGTCATGGCGGAGAGATGGGCGGGGGCCAGCCTGTTTATAAGCTCCGCTGTCATAAGGGCGCTTCTGGAGTATTCCTCCCTGCCGCTTCCCGCAAGGCCCACCATGACTATGCCCCACAGGTCGAAGCCGGCGCTTTTGAGGGCCAGCCCGGCGGAGAGCATCTGCTCTGCGTCAACGCCCTTGCCCCGTTTTAAAAGAAGCTCGCCGTCGCCCGTCTCTATGCCCAGATAGGCTCTGGAAAGCCCGGCCTCGTTGAGGGCCCTCAGCTCCTCCGGGGATTTTGACAGGGTGCTTTTCGGGCCGGCATAGGTGGTGACCTTTTCGAGAGAAGGGAAAGCGCTGTAAAGCGCATTGAGTATCTTAAGAAGGCTGTCCGTCGGCACGGCGACGGCGTCCCCGTCGCAGAGGAAAACGCGGCGCACATCGCCGTAGGCGGCCCTGGCCATGCGGATATCCTCCAAAACCTCGTCGGTGTCGCGGATGCGGAATTTTTTGTCCTTGTACATCCCGCAGAAAGTGCAGCCGTTATGGCTGCATCCTACGGTCACCTGTAAAAGATAGCTCCGCCACTCGCCGGGAGGGCGGAATATATTGCCATCATAGCGCATTTGTGTGGCCTCTTTTCGTATTCATTAAATATGTGGAATATAGAAATGTAAAATAGCTGCTATATTTGCGTATGATTTACGTCAAATTTTATTTGTATCTTGCAGTATAGTCAAAAAAACGTTATAATGCAATAGCTTGCTGCTTTTTTTCGATAGAAGATTCAAGTAAATATATTAGGAAATTTGGGGATAATTAATGGCTGCAATAAAGAAGATTTTTAAGCGAACAGTGCCGTTTTTGCTGGCGCTGTGCCTTGTTACGGGAAATGCCGTGGCTGTGGAGTGTATATGGCCTACCAATCCTGCGTCTGACTATTTGAGCCGCGGGTACATATATGGCACTCACACAGGTCTTGATATATGTGCCGAACTCGGCACGGACGTGGTCGCGGCGGCGGATGGAATCGTTTGTTATGTGTGGAGCGGCTGCGTAAATTTCAGCGGATACGCGTACTCTGGTACAAGCTGTGCTAAGCTGGGGAAATGCAATTCAAGTGAAGAAATGTACGGCGGTTTCTGTAATCACGGTCTTGGAAATGCTGTGGTGCTGCGTCATGGGAATAACACATGGACGGTTTACGGGCATCTGGATACCATAGCTTCCGGGATAACTGCGGGGATGGAAGTAAAGCAGGGACAGGCCATTGGCACCATGGGAAGCTCCGGCAGGTCGACGGGGGTGCATCTGCATTTTGGGTATAAATCAGGCGGAGATGGGGATTTCTGGAGCGCGTCTTATAGAGATCCGAAGCCGTACATATCGGCATCTGCTGTCAGGAACGGAATCGTGCCGTACGGAGTGTCCATCGTCGCCGCGAGGCATTATATAAACGCAGGGGACACTCTGGAATTTACATTAACTTCGGTATCCGCGACAAGTGAAATAATAAAAATTGAAGGCAACGGTAAAACGGTGTGTTTTGCGGAGATTGGAGAAGAAAGAGTGTTTTCTTTCCGATTCAGTGAGATGGGAAATTATACTGTGACATATACGGCGCAGAATGCGTCGGGGAAGGTGTCTGTCTGTGAGAATGTAACAGTATATCCCGACAATACTGAACTGCCGGACGGAGATGCGCCGGCGGAAGGGAAGTATTTTGACCTCAGCGGCCACTGGGCGGAGGATCAGATCGAGCTTCTGGACGGATACGGGATTTTTGACGACGGGGAGTTTTTTAAGCCGGATGGTGAGATGACCCGTGCCATGTTTGTAACTGTCCTGGGCAGGCTCTATGAGTATTCCAACGGGACAGTAGAGAAGGTATCCGGCGCAGGTTTTTCGGATGTGAATGAAAGCCGGTGGTATGCGGGGTATGTCGCATGGGCTGCGGAGTGCGGACTGGTGAACGGTTACGGGGACGGTACATTCAGGCCGGATAAAAATATTGAGCGCCAGCAGATGGCGGTAATCATGTGCCGGTATATTGATATTCTCGGTTATTCATTGAATCTTGAAAACGAGCCGATGCCATTTACAGATGACGGACAGATAGGCGAGTATGCGAGGGAAGCTGTTGAGAGGATGCAGATGGCGGGCATCATGACAGGCCGGGAAAACGGAATATTTAGCCCTGAAGACAGTGCGACCCGTGCAGAGACGGCGGTAATGCTTCTGAGGCTTATAGAGAATGTCGGAATATAATTATGCTAAAAATCTCTTCCCGGGCATATTAATGTAATATGCGGGAGGGATTGTTATGCAATGCAGGATCGCGGATCTGAGATGTAAAGAGGTTATCAATATACATAACGGCTTCCGTCTGGGCTATGTGTGCGATGTGCTCTTAAATGTGGCCACAGGCCAGATTGCGGCCTTTGTGGTGCCGGGGCCGTGCAGGTTTTTCGGGCTTTTCGGCAGGGACGACGACTTTATAATACCGTGGGAATGTATAACAAGAATAGGCGAGGACATAATTTTAATTGACATGGCGGAGTGCAAAAGAGGGAAAAGAACGAAAAAATCATGGTTTTAAGCGGAAAAGGGGTTGCGAAATAAGGAACATTCTGCTATAATACCATAGCATTACGCATGTCCGCGGACTTTTTCCCGTGTGCCGCAAGGTGGGGAAGGGGAGTGAAGCGGGCAGAGGTAAGAAACAAATAACAGGAGGAAAAACAAATGGCAGTAGTATCTATGAAGCAGCTTCTTGAAGCGGGCGTCCACTTCGGACACCAGACAAGACGCTGGAACCCCAAAATGGCTCCCTATATCTACATGGAGCGCAACGGAATTTACATCATCGACCTGCAGAAGACGGTGAAAAAGCTGGAGGAGGCCTATAATTTTGTGCGCGAGACCTCTGAAAACGGCGGCACCATCCTTTTTGTAGGCACCAAGAAGCAGGCGCAGGACGCTATCCGCGAGGAGGCTGAGCGCGTCGGCATGTACTTTGTGAACGCCAGATGGCTTGGCGGCATGCTCACAAACTTCAAGACAATGCGCACCCGTATCGACCGGCTTGCCCAGCTCCGTAAAATGCAGGAGGACGGCACCTTCGATATGCTCCCCAAGAAAGAGGTCATCAAGCACACCAACGAGATCGCAAAGCTTGAGAAGTACCTGGGCGGCGTTAAGGACATGAAGCAGCTCCCCTCCGCCCTGTTCATCATCGACCCCCGGAAGGAGCGCAACGCCATAGCCGAGGCCAGGAAGCTGAAAATCCCGGTAGTCGCCGTTGTTGATACAAACTGCGACCCGGACGAGATAGATTATCCTATCCCCGGAAACGACGACGCTATCCGCGCCATCCGCCTTATTGCCCAGACTATGGCCAACGCCGTGCAGGAGGGCCGTCAGGGCGCTGACGCCGAGGCCGCCGAGGCGGCTCCCGCCCAGGAGACCGCTCCCGTTCAGGAGGCTGCCCCAGTTCAGGAGGCCGCTCCTGCTCAGGAGACTGCCGGGGAAGCTCCCAAGGCTGAATAATCACAAAAGTACGAAAGGATTGATATAAATGGCATTTACAGCCGCTGATGTAAAGAATCTGCGCGAGCAGACCGGCGTTGGCATGATGGACTGCAAAAAGGCCCTCACCGCCTCCGACGGAGATTTTGACAAGGCTATCGAGTGGCTCCGTGAAAAGGGCCTGGCCGCATCCCAGAAAAAGGCCGGCAGAATTGCCGCCGAGGGTATGGCTTACGCGGTGGTTATCGACGGCGTGGGCGTCTGCGTCGAGGTAAACGCCGAGACCGACTTCGTTGCGAAGAACGACAAGTTCATTGATTATGTCAAGGGAGTTGCCCAGGTGGTGGCAAAGGAGAATCCCGCCGACCTGGAGGCTCTTATGGAGTGCAAATATCCCGGGACCGACCTCACCATCACCCAGCAGCAGCAGGAGATGGTGCTTGTCATCGGTGAGAACATAAAGGTGCGCCGTTTCGCCCGCTTCAGCGACGGCGTTTCTGTGGCCTATGTACACGCCGGCGGAAAAATCGGCGTTCTCGTAAACCTGGAGACAGAGCTTCCCGCCGGGAAGGTGGAGGCTGTCGGCAAGGACGTGGCGATGCAGATTGCCGCTCTCAATCCCCGTTTCTGGGATAAGGCCGATGTGACCCAGGAGGTGCTGGATGAGGAGAAGAAGATTATGCTCGTCCAGATGGAGAACGACCCCAAAATGGCCGGCAAGCCTGACCAGGTGAAGGAGAAGATTGTTGTCGGAAAGCTCAACAAGTTCTATTCCGAGAACTGCCTCCTGCAGCAGGAGTTCGTTAAGAACGGCGACTTCACCGTTGAGAAGTATATCGCCTCCGCCGCCAAGGAGCTTGGCGGGGCAATCGCCTTTAAGAGCGCTGTGCGCTTTGAGAAGGGCGAGGGCATCGAGAAGAAGGAAGAGAACTTCGCTGAGGAAATCGCAAGCCTCGTAAAATAAAGCTTTAAAATTAAAGCCGCCGGTATT
>CAZBUH010000010.1:0-29186 GCA_964495095.1 uncultured Oscillospiraceae bacterium
GCGACAACTATTGTACAATACTCAACCAGTGATTTATATTTATCAAGCGAACCTGTACTGGTCTGATAGGATATTGAGCTCTGGTCCGCTTCTGTCAGGATTTCCTTAAGAATAACCTGCAGGGGATACAGCTTTCTGTTGGTCAGGTAAATCATCGGCAGGAAGTACTCGTTCCATCTTGCAACAGCATAGAACAGAGCGACAACGGCGATGGTGGCCTTGGTCAGAGGGAGAACTATCTTTACGAGGATAGTTATATGTCCTGCGCCGTCAAGCTGGGCGGATTCCTCAAGGCTGGCCGGCAATGTGATAAAGCTCGTTCTGACGATTATCAGGTTAAAGACATTTATCATCGAAGGGATGATAACGGCCCAACGGGTGTTAATCATATTCAGGGATTTAACAACCAGGTAGGTCGGAATTATACCGCCGTTAAAGAACATGGTAATTGTGATAACAATCATCAGGTACTTCATCCACAGTGTTTTCTTTCTGGAAACACAGTAGGCGGCGAGAGATGTAAAGAGTATCTGCAGCGTTGTGCCGACAGCAACATAGAAGATGGTGTTGGCATATCCGCGGACAAGGCTGTTATTGTTGAACACAAGCTGATAGCCCTTCAAGGTGAGATCATGTGTCTCATCGCTCAGGGGCCAGAGAATCATGCCGCTGTTCTGAGTCAGCAGCGTCGGGTCACTGATAGAGCCGGCGATAACATGCCACAGGGGCGCCACGCAGATAACCGCGATCAGTACAAGAAATACGTAGTTGAAAATCTGGAAAATTATGCGAGACGGTGATTCTTTAATCTTCATTTCTGCGCCCTCCCCTTAGAACAAGCTGGTCTCAGAGAACTTGGCGCTTATCGTATTGGAGATAATGATGAGCGCAAAGCTTACTACCGAGTTGAACAGTCCGACGGCTGTACTGTAGCCGTAATCCTGCTGCTGGATACCTTTTCTGTAAACGAATGTTGAAATAACATCGGCGGTTTCATAGATAAGGGGGTTATACAGAAGGATTATCTTATCCATACCGACGCTGAGCAGCTGGCCCAGTCTCAGGATAAGCATAATGATGATGGTCGAGGAAATTCCGGGAAGCGTGATATGGATCGTCTGCTTCCAGCGGCCAGCGCCGTCGATACGGGCGGCCTCGTAAAGCTCCTGATCCACTCCGGACAGTGCCGCAATGTAAATGATACTGCCGTAACCGAGCATCTGCCACATACCGGAGCCAACGTAAATCGTTCTGAAATACCTGGAGGCGGACAGCAGGTTGGACCGCTCTTTAATAAGGCCCAGGCTGTAGAGTATCTGGGTGATAACGCCGTCGCTGGCAACGAAGTCGATTATGATACCGGAAAGAACAACGACGGATACGAAGTAGGGCATGTAGCTGAGGGTCTGGATGACCTTCTTGAAATATTTGTTGCCGATTTCATTGAGAAGCAGGGCAAATATGATTGGCGCAGGGAAATTAAACAGTAAATCGAAGAAACTCATTAAGAATGTGTTCTTAAGAAGTCTCAGGAAGTAGTAGCTTCCAAAGAAGTTTATGTAGTTCGCCAAGCCTACCCATTCGCTGAGGAAAACACCCGCTTTAGGCGTAAACTTTTCAAATCCAAGGATAAGACCGGCCATCGGTATGTAGTTAAAGATGATGAAGTAAGCTAATACCGGGATAGCCAGCAAGTAAATGGATTTGTTTCGGATAAAATCGCGTTTGATGTCTTTTAACCGCATGCTGAATTCTCCTTTACTATTCTCTCCGCGATGCCAATACACCGCGCAGCCGTAAAACCCGCATCCCATGCCCTTTTGTGGACGCAAATCCGCAGGCTGCCTGCTCGTGGCTCCTGTTTATGCAAAAGTCACTATAAGCTTTATCTCAATGTGTTTAGTATAACACAATCTGCTAAAATTTCAAGAAGTAAATTGTATTTCTTTAGAAAAAATTTATTGACGGCTCCTCACGTCCGCCTTCAGATGAATTTTCGGACAAATCCGGCATATATATTCCATAAAAACATGTCCAAAATATACCGGATTTCAAGGAGCTGATCTATTACGAGCCGTGGTACAAATTTTCTGCGCAACACCCTTCTTCTGACCCTTTCCTCACTTTTTATGCGCACTGTGGCCGTGGTATTCCAGGTCTGGCTCTCAAGCAGGATAGGCGCCGCCGGTATCGGGCTGTTCCAGCTCGTTATGTCCGTCAGTATGCTGGCCTCCACATTTGCAATCTCCGGAATACGCTTTTCCGTCACCCGCCTGGCAGCCGAGGAGCTGGCCCGGGGCCGCCCCGACTGGGCCGCTGCCGCCGTGCGCCGCTGCCTTGTCTACGCGGCCGTATTCGGCACCGCCGCGTTTATCCTGCTGGCTGCGGGAGCGGAGTACATAGGCACTGTATGGATAGGCGACTCAAGAACTGTCCTCTCTCTGCGCATACTGGCGATTAGCCTTCCCTTTCTCGCCATGTCCGCCGTTTTCGGCGGCTACTTCACCGCCTGCTCCAGAGTCATAAAATCGGCGCTGGTGCAGATACTGGAGCAATTTATCAGAATATTTGTTATCTTCGTAATGCTCTCCCGCGCCCCGGATATGGGCGCCGAGCACGCCTGCGCGTCAATAGTTGCGGGCGGCGTGGCCGGCGAGTGCTCCTCCTTTGTTTTTCTGGCCGCAGTCTATGCCCTCGATAAGCGCAAACACCTTAAGGAGCCGTCTGGGCGGCATCCCGGCCTTAACAGCCGTATGCTCTCCATTTCCATTCCCCTCGCGCTCTCGGCTTACGCCCGGACGGCGCTCTCCACACTGGAGCATCTGCTTGTACCCAGAGGCTTCAAAAAAGCCGGACTGTCCGCGGAAAAGGCCCTCTCCGATTACGGCGTGATACAGGGGATGGTTTTCCCTGTGATAACCTTCCCCTCCGTGTTTTTTTCCGCTCTGGCGGAGCTTCTGGTGCCGGAGCTTACCCACGCCCAGGCCACCGGAAATTCCGATTTCATCTCGTCGGCGGCCGGACGGCTCCTGTACCTGTGCTATATTTTTTCGGCGGGGGCTGCGGCAATACTCTTCTGCTTTTCCGGTTATCTTGGCATGGGGATATACTCCTCCCCGGAGGCCGGGGCCTATATACGGCTGCTGGCACCTATCATCATAATAATGTACCTTGACACCGTGACCGACGGGATATTAAAGGGCCTTGGCCAGCAGCTCCACTCAATGGCCTACAACATAATGGACGCCGTACTCAGCGTTGTTATGGTCTATACGCTGCTTCCGCTTTTTGCTGTCAAGGCGTATATTTTCATACTGTATTTTACTGAGTGCTTCAATTTTTTCCTCAGCCTGCGGCGTATGCTGAAGGTGACAGTGCCCTGCATACGATTAAGGGATTACCTCAAAACCTCCCTCTGCGCCATCGGGGCCATAAGCTTTGTGCGGCTCTTTATGAATTACACCGGCTTTGACCTTATGGCCCCATGTATATGCGCCGCTGTGCTTATTTACGCCGCGCTGCTGAAAATAACCGGCTCCGTAGGCGCGGGCGACATGGACTGGATACGCGCGCTGCTCAAAGAGGACGCCGCGCCCTCCGCAGCAAAAGTGAGATAGCCTTTTCGTAATGCGATAAAAAATAAGCGGCTCCGCCTTTTGGACGGAGCCGCTTATTATGCTTAATTAAATCCGCGCCGTCAGACGGCTATTACCTGTATCTTTCCGTCCGCCGCCGTAACCCCCACCTTGTGCACCGGGTGGGCGTAATTGTCGATTATCTCAGACGCTATCACATCCTCTATCTCCTTCTGTATCATACGCCGCAGGTTTCTTGCGCCATAGGTTATGGAGTATGACTTTTCCGTGAGATAGCCTACGACGGTATCGTCATAAGTCAGCTCCATTCCCTTTTCCGCCATGGATTCTTTAATCTCATCCAGCATTATTACGGCAATGGCTCTGAAGTTTTCCTCGGTAAGGTGGTTAAAGCAGATTATCTCGTCTACTCTGTTTATAAATTCAGGGCGCAGGAAATCGTTCAGCGCCTTCAGGGCCTTATCCCTCCCCTGCTCGCTTACCGTTCTGTTAAAGCCCACAGAGCCGTCCTTTCTGTCGCTTCCGGCGTTTGTTGTCATAATTATAACGGCGTTTTCAAAATTCACCGTCCTGCCGTGGGCGTCGGTTATGCGGCCGTCGTCCAGTATCTGTAAAAGCACGTTCATAATATCGGGGTGGGCCTTTTCTATCTCGTCAAAGAGCACCACGGAATAGGGCCGCCTGCGTATTTTCTCCGTGAGCTGTCCCGCCTCGTCATATCCCACATAGCCGGGAGGCGAGCCGATAAGCCGCGACACGGCATGCTTTTCCATATATTCCGACATATCCAGCCGTATAAGCGAATCGGGGCTGTCGAAAAGGTCTGCCGCAAGCCGCTTTACAAGCTCTGTTTTGCCCACGCCTGTGGAGCCCACAAATATAAACGACACCGGCTTATGCTTTGCGGATATGCCCACACGGTTTCTCCGTATGGCGGCGCACACCGCATCCACCGCATCATCCTGGCCGATTATATGCGATTTAAGGCGCTTATCCAGCTCGTTGAGCCGCTTGTATTCATCCTCCCGGATGCTGCTGGCCGGTATCTTCGTCCAAAGCTCTATTATCCGGGCCATGTTGTCCATGGTAAGCTCCGGAGGGCCATTTTTCTGAAGCTCCGCCTGCTCGTCGTTAAGGCGCATCTCCATGCTCCGCAGCTCCGCCAGACGCTCAAAATCACTGTCCTTGGCCGAGGAGAGCAGCAGTTCCCGCTCCTTTGATATGTCGTCCTTATCCTTTTTTATCCGGGCAATGCGCTCTATGGTCCTGTCGTGGAGGTTTACATCGGAGCATGCCTCGTCTATAAGGTCTATGGCCTTATCCGGCAGGAATCTGTCGGTTATATACCGCTCTGAGAGGAGCACCGCCTGGCGGCACATATCATCGGATATCTTCACGCCGTGGTACTGCTCATAATACCTTGCGATACCGCGGATTATATCAATGGCTTCAGATATTGACGGCTCGCTTACAGTCACCGGCTGGAAGCGGCGCTCCAGGGCCGAATCCTTTTCAATGTGCTTTCTGTACTCGGCAAAGGTAGTGGCGCCTATAACCTGTATCTCCCCCCGGGAAAGGGCGGGCTTTAGTATATTGGCCGCGTTCATGGAGCCCTCGGCGTCTCCGGCGCCCACAAGGTTATGGACCTCGTCTATCACCAGGATCACATTCCCCTGCTGCTTTACCTCGTCTATAAGCCCCTTCATGCGGCTCTCAAACTGGCCCCGGAACTGGGTGCCGGCCACAAGAGCCGTAAGGTCCAGAAGATATATCTCCTTATCCCGGAGCTTATATGGCACATCTCCGGCGGATATCCTCTGGGCAAGCCCCTCCGCTATGGCCGTCTTGCCGACGCCCGGCTCGCCTATAAGGCAGGGGTTGTTTTTCTGGCGGCGGTTCAGTATCTGGATAACCCGCTCCGTCTCGGTCTCGCGGCCGATCATTTTGTCAAGCTTGCCGTCCCTGGCCCGCTGGGTGAGGTTTATGCAGTAATTGTCCAGGAACTTCTTTTTCTTCCTGCCCCCCTGCTCCTTCTGCTCCCGCTGCTGGTTCTGCCGGGGGCCATCCCCCTGCTCCGCCGGGAGATTATCCTCCTGACCGTTAAAGAGCCTGCTCAAAAACGGGAATGTGGCGGTATGGCCGCTCTCGTCGTCCTCGCCGTCCGTAATCTCCTGGAGGCCCTCTTCTCCGCCGAGGGCTTCCAGCATTTCGCCGGAAAGCGTGTCAAGATCCTCGTCGGATATGCCCATCTTTTTCATAATGTCGTCCACAGGCTTTATATTAAGCTCCTTGGCGCACTTTAGGCACAGTCCCTCGTTGGTGGACTTTCCGTTTTCTATTTTCGTTATAAATATTACCGCCACGTTTTTTTTGCACCTGGCGCAGATCGTTGGCTGCATTTTTTTACTCCTTACATGAAAACAGGTTTTATCTGAAGCCCCGCCGGCAGGCAGGGCTATTTTATGCGCTTATTCATCTTTCGCTTTTCTCATAACATTCATAAATGTTACCACATAACCTCCAAGGGCCACCAGCGTAATAGCTACAGCAAAGGCGATAAGCCCGAAGGAAAGCCCGCCGGGCAGCACGTCGTAAAACAGCATCAGTATGACGCACACCACGAAAAATATCACAGTTGAGGCTTTTCCGATATAATTTGACGACGGGATATCGGCGCAGGCTTTTTTATGTATAATAAGCCCGCCGACGCCCATAAGCATTTCCTTAAACGCCACCACGCATATGACCCACAGCGGGATAAGCCTGTCTATGGTTATGCAGATTATGACGGAGAGCGTCATCATTTTATCGCCCAGTGGGTCCAGGACGCGGCCCAGGTTTGTGATAAGGTTATATTTTCTCGCTATATGCCCATCAAGGAAATCCGTTATGGAGGCAAGTCCATACACGCAGGACGCGAAAAATCTGGCATGGTCAAGGCCGCTGAAATAAACGGCTATAAAAACCGGTACCAGTATCAGCCTGAATGCCGACAGCATATTGGGTATATTCTTCTTCCATTTCAACTCGGGCAGCTTCCCTTCTCTTTTTATACTTAAACGCTCAAAACCTTCATATTCCCATCATGCCGGATATAAATTCCGAATTCATGGCCATCCTGAGGAAAACCGTGCTTGCCATGGCGTCCTCTTTAAACAGGAGCCCCATATAACGCATCCCCCAGCCAATAAGCAGTATGATGATTATGCCCCTGGCAAAGCCAATGGCCGTTCCGGCGATTTTATCCACATACTTCATATTCGGCAGACGGAATTCCAGATTAATAACATTCTCTATAACAGCAAAAACTATTATTATGAGCACGAATGATATGGCGAAAAGCGCGATATACGCCACGACATCGCAGAGCTTCTCCGCAATTATGTCCTTTATTGCCGGCGACACCTCGCTGGTGCCCATCTCTTCTTCCGTATCCTCAGCTATCCTCTCTGCGGCCTTTTGGGTGACTCCCAGCTTCTGTAGGCTTTTAATCGTTACCTCCTGTACCGTCCCGGCGCTGCGGTAATCCACCACATCGGCGCTTTCGACCGCGTCCTCCGGCGTCCCATCTTCGGCTGTAAGGGTGCTTATAAGCCCCCCGCCGTCTCCATCGTCCCGGGCATCACCGACGCCTCTTATCACGGACACGACGGCGTTATCCACCATGCCGCTGAGAAACGGCTTCATAGCCCCGGTGAATTCCCCCGAATATGTAACAGCAATCAGATTTGCCGCGTAAATGGCAACGACCAGCGCCAGAATATTGCATATGCCTATAATAAGCCCTTTTTGGTAGCCTATCCAGGCGCAATAAGCCGCTATGACAAGTATGATAACATCCGCCAGGACAGTCGCTGTCATTTTTTCATCTCCTCAGCCCGATCCGCGCCGGTTTTGGGGCTGGGCTGCGGAAAACCCGCATATTGCCCCGTTTTAAGCCCGGCGCGGGCAGCCTTAATATAAGGCTATGCCGCCAGCCGGTTTTTAATCTGTGGTAATTTTAATATATTTCAGCCGTATGGCTGTATATTACAATAGCCTCCCCGCCGCTTCTGGCAAGGATACCGGTTCCGCCCGATATTCCGCCCTGCTGCTTCTGAGGCTGCAGCTTTTCATCGTAGACGGCAAAGGCCCCGGAATAGAGCACTGCCAGGCTTTCCCCATAAGAGGACATATCGCACACCTGCATATCGGTGGCGGCCTCCGCCTCAAGCTTGCCGTTTTCGTCCAGCGTGACAAGCCTGTACTGGCTGCCCATCTGATAGTCGCTCAAAAGCAGCGCCGTGAATTTCCGGCTGCCGTCGGCAAACGCCCGCAGATATCCGCTGCTGTAGTCATAGGCCGACACTTCCCCGCCCTTTGAATCCAAAGTTACGCAGCTTCTGTCGCTTATCACGGCAAGTCTGTTTGAGGTGAGATACCGCACCGACAGCGCCACGCTGTCCGGTACCGAATATTCCCAGTCCAGTTCTGTGGATGACAGGCTGTACTCCACAATCCTGCTTCCGCCGGCAAGCACCGTGGCCGCCGCCATCGAGCGGTTATCCGGCGATACCTCCGCCGCCACAACGTAACCCTCATTTGAGTACCAGCGGTATACGGCCTCCATATCGGAATTATAGACCGTCACAAGCCCCTTGCTGCCGCTGTCAACGGAGGACACCGCAAACCAGCCAGAGCTGTTTACGGAGATATCCGTTATCTTCCCCTGGGCCTCGGTATTCAAAAGCACGGAGCTTTTATTAAACGCCGCAAAGGATTCGCCGCCCAGATCGTACGCTACCGCCAGCTTGCCGCCGGCGGCAATGGCGGGATTTGTATAGAGCACATTTTCCCGCACCGTCTCCTCACCTGCGCTGTTTATAAAGCTCACGTCCGTGGCGGTCGCCATTGCCAGACCCCCGTCCAGGGCGGCGTAAGCCCCTGACGATGAGGAGGCGCCCAGATAAAATTCCGAAACATCCTCCCCGCCGATTCCGCCGAAATCGGGGAAATCGACGCTGCCGCCGTTTATGATAAACAGCACCGCGCCCACTATGAGCGCCAGCAAAAGTACGCCCCCTATCAGGGCGCTCAGGGCTTTTCTTCTCTTTTTTCTTGTACTCATATCCATACCATCTCTATCATAACATTTGTTCAGGAAAAAAGATACAAAAAAATTGTCTCAATCGGTTACAGAATTCTGCATCTTACAGTGCCATCATATCTCCCACGGCGCCCTCATACCAGATTCTGCTGAGATAAAGCCCCTGGGGCGGGACGGTCGGCCCTGTAAGCCGCCGGTCTCCCCTCTCGAGAAGCCCCGGTATCTCCTCCGGCCTTATTTTCCCCTCGGACGCGTATATAAGCGTGCCGGCCATGGCCCGGGCCATATTGTACAGAAACCCGTCCGCGCAGACCCGCAGCTCCACCATATCGCCCTTTCGCTCAACATCGTAATAATACACAGTGCGCACCGTCGTCTTTGTCTCCGTGCCGACCGAGCGCACCGCCGCGAAATCGTGAGTGCCCACAAACATCTCTGCGGCCCTCGCCATAACACGCTCGTCCAGCCTGGAGGGGTAGAAATAGGCCCTGTCGCGGTAAAAAGGGTCCTTTATCCGCGTATTATATATCTTGTATGTGTACTCTTTTTTAACGCAGGACAAAATCGCGTTAAAATCCGGCTCCGCGTCTATTGCCATTATAACGGAGATATCCGGAGGCAGAAGCGTGTTCACAGCATACGGCAGGCGCTCCGCCGGTATGCGGCAGCCTGTCTTAAAATTCGCGCAGTAGCGTATGGCGTGGACTCCCGCGTCGGTGCGGCCGCAGCCTGTGACCTTTACGTCATGGCCGCAGAGCTTTGTAAGGGCATTTTCCAGTGTCTCGGCCACCGTTATCTCCGTTTTCTGCACCTGCCAGCCGTGATACCGGGAGCCGTCGTACATAAGGCGCATCGCAATATTTCTCATAGCCCGAACACCGCCAGAGTTACAGTCCCGCCGAGAAACAGCGCTCCTGCCAGGAACGCTCCGGCGTCGGCTTTCCCGTACCGCAGCGGCTTCAGCTTGGTCCGGCCCTCGCCTCCGTGGTAGCAGCGGCTCTCCATAGCCGTGGCGAGCTCGTCCGCCCGCCGGAAGGCGCTTATGAAAAGCGGCACCAAAACCGGCACAAGGGCCTTTGCGCGCTGGAATATGTTCCCCGTGTCAAAGTCAGCCCCACGTGCCTTTTGGGCGCTTATTATCTTATCCGTCTCCTCTATAAGCGTTGGTATAAACCTGAGGGCTATGCTCATCATCATGGCAAGCTCATGGACAGGCACTTTTATCTTTTTAAGCGGATTTAAAATCGACTCTATGCCGTCGGTGAGGGATATGGGCGACGTGGTGTAGGTGAGCATAAAGGTGCCCGCCACCAGCATAACTATGCGCATTACCATAAGGAAAGCGTTTCGCAGTCCCTCCCAGGTGACGGTGAGCTTCCAGGCCTTTACTATCACATGCTCGCCGCCGCTGTAAAAAACATTCAGTATGGCCGTAAGGATTATGATAATAAGCAGCGGCTTCAGTCCCTTAAGCACGGTTTTGGGGTTTATGCGGGATATGCCCATGCACAGCCCCAGCCCAAGAAGCACAAAAGCGTAGGAGATAAACCACTTCGCCGTAAAAAGCGTCACTATATATATTACGGTGAGGATTATTTTTGTCCTGGGATCCAGCCGGTGGACGACCGTATTTCCGGGGAAATACTGGCCGAGGGTAACGTCCTTAAGCATCCGCTCCGCCCCCTCTCAGCTCTGTGAGAGCGTCCACAAGCTGCCGGTTTGTGTATATCGGGCCGTTCAGCTTAAGGCCCTTTTCCCGGAGCCTGACGGCTATTTTCGTGGCGTCAGGCAAATCAAGGCCCATGGCGGTAAGCTCCTGCGGACGCGAAAACACCTCCGCCGGCGTCCCGTCCATGGCTACGCCGCCGTCACGGAAAACTATCATCCGCTCCGCCGTCCCGGCGGCCTCCTCCATGCTGTGGGTGACCATTATAACGGTAGAGTCCATGGCGCTGTGGTAGTTCTTTATATTTTCTATTATGCTGTCCCGCCCCTCCGGGTCAAGGCCGGCGGTAGGCTCGTCCAGTATGAGCACCTCCGGGCGCATGGCTATCACGCCGGCTATCGCCACACGGCGCTTCTGCCCTCCGGACAGCTCAAACGGCGATTTTTGCAGCAGCTCCTCCGGCACGCCCACAAATTCCGCCGCCTCGTGAACACGCTCGTCTATCTCTTTTTCGGAGAGCTTCATATTCCTGGGGCCGAAGGCTATATCCCGGTACGCCGTCTCCTCAAAAAGCTGGTATTCCGGGTATTGAAAAACCAGGCCCACCTTAAAGCGCACCTGGCGGGTAAAGCTCTTATCCTCAAAAATATCCCGTCCGTTAAAAAGCACCCTGCCTGACGTTGGGCGGATAAGCCCGTTCAGATGCTGGATAAAGGTGGATTTTCCGGAGCCCGTATGTCCGATGACAGCCAGGAACTCCCCCTTTTCCGCAGAAAAGCACACATCATGTATTGCTGTCTGCTCAAAGGGAGTGCCCCGGCTGTATATATGTGTCAGGTTTTCTGTACTGATAGCTGGCAAATTCCTTATCCTCTCATCTCGTCATCGCTGCAAAAATAGCGCAGGCGCACTCGTCCACATCCAGCGCGGAAAGCGGCAGGCTGAAGCCCTTTTTATTGAGCTCGTACATTATTTCCGTAGTCTCCGGCACAGTAAGCCCCAGGGACTTAAGCTCCTCCACCCGGGTGAATATCTCCCTTGGGGGCCCGTCCATAACTATGCAGCCGTCGCTCATAACTATCACACGGTCGGCCATGGCAGCCTCCCGCATATGGTGGGTTATCAGAACAACCGTAACCCCCTCGTCCCGCAGCTTCCCGATTATCCGCATAACGTCCGCCCGGCCTCCCGGGTCCAGCATGGCCGTAGGCTCGTCAAAAACTATGCACTTCGGACGCATTGCCAGCACTCCGGCGATAGCTATCCGCTGCTTCTGGCCGCCGGAGAGAAGGTGGGGCGCGTGGTCCCGGTATTCGTACATTCCCACACTTTTAAGCGCCTCGTCCACACGCCGGCGTATCTCCTCCGTGGAGCAGCCCAGGTTTTCCGGCGCGAAGGCCACGTCCTCCTCCACCACATTTGAAACTATCTGGTTATCCGGGTTTTGGAAAACCATGCCCACGGTACGGCGTATATCTATAAGCAGCGTCTCGTCCTTAGTGTCCATCCCGCAGACATATACCGTACCGCTCTCAGGCAGCAGGACGGCGTTTAAATGCTTTGCAAAGGTGGATTTCCCGGAGCCGTTATGTCCGAGCACCGCCGTAAATGACCCCTCCTGAAGGGAGACATCGATCCCGTGAAGCACCTCCTGCCGCACCTGGCCCTCCCCCGGGGCGTATGAATAGCTCAGCTTTTCTGTTTTTATTATATCTCCCATTATCGCTCCCAGCGGCAGGCCGCGCCGCAGGGCAGCACAAGTCCGCTATCCGTCACCGGCAGGCCCAGTTCCTGGCTCTCTGAGCGGCCGCCGAATTTTTTTGAAAACACAGTCCCGCAAATATAGGTAAGCACCGCCGGAGAAAGGCCGGTGGTGTAAGAGTTTACAATAACAAAGCTGGGGTCGTCGCTGAGCACGTTGGCGCAGAGGCAGATAAAATCGTAGAGATTATTCTCCAGCTTCCACACCTCGCCGGAGGGTCCCCGGCCATAGGAGGGCGGGTCCATTATTATGGCGTCGTACCGCTTGCCCCGGCGTATTTCTCGCTGGACAAATTTTGCGCAGTCGTCCACTATCCAGCGGATAGGCTTATCCTCCAGCCCGGAGGCCCTGGCGTTTTCCTTTGCCCAGGAGACCATGCCCTTGGCCGCGTCCACATGGCACACCGACGCCCCCGCGTGGGCCGCCGCCACCGTGGCGCCGCCCGTGTAGGCAAAAAGGTTAAGGACATTAAGGGGCCTCCCGGCGGAACGTATCTTGTCCTCTATAAAGTCCCAGTTTACCGCCTGCTCAGGAAAAAGCCCGGTATGCTTAAAATTCATGGGCTTTATATTGAAGGTAAGCTCACCGTAATTTATCCGCCAGCTCTCCGGCAGACGCCCCTTCTCCCATTTTCCGCCGCCTGTGGAGGAACGGGAATATCTGGCCGACGGAGCCGTCCAGCGGGGGTCACGCTTCGGCGTGTCCCAAATAGCCTGTGGGTCGGGGCGGACAAGTATCACATCGCCCCAACGCTCAAGCTTTTCGCCGCCCGAGCAGTCGATAAGCTCAAAATCATTCCATTTATTGGAAAGCCACATGTAAAATTTCTCCCTAAAAAATATAGTATAAATTATAACATCGTAAACCACACAAGTCAACTTTGGATAATTTAAGCAGCCCTCGGATGTACCGGCGTCCCGCCTGCCATACGCCCCCATCTCTCTTTCCCCGGACAGACAGGGAGAGGGAAATGGGGGCGGTGTGCGCTATCGCGGCCTATAAGCTCCGGCGCCCGGAGGCGCGGTGCAGAACGGAAATTTTCTTTAGCCGCGGCTCATTCCGAAATACTCATGCAGGCCCTTCGGACGTCATCCGAAAAATAGAGGGAGCCCAGGGCGCACACATAGCCGTCCTTCCCGGCGGCTTTTACGGCAAGCTCCACGCCCTCCCGTATCGTCCCGCAGGCAGTCGCCGGCAGGCCGTATTTTTCCAGACGCTCCGCCAGCTCCCGGGCAGGCATTGAGCGGGGATTATCCGGCGTAACGGCCACAAACCGCTCCGCCAGGGGCGCGATTATATCCGTCATGGAGTGTACGTCCTTATCGGCCATAACGCCCATCACAAAAACAAGCTTATGCCCGCGGCAGAGGGCCTTCAGGCTCTCCGCCGCGGCCTTTATGCCGTGCGGGTTATGCGCCCCGTCCAGTATAAAAACCGGGTCACGGCGCAGTATCTCAAACCGCCCCGGCCATCTTACGCTCTCCAGGCCGGCTTTTATGGAGCTGTCCGTCACCTGCCAGCCTCTGCCTTCAAGTATCCTAAGGGCGGTTATGGCAAGGGCCGCGTTCCCCGGCTGATAGGTCCCGGCCAGGGGCAGATGTATATTTTCAATGCCGTCATAGTCGAAAACGCTGCCGTCCAGGCCGCAGCTTTTCACATTAAGCCCATCGAAATCCACTTTCCGCAGCTCGGCATGCTTTTCCCGGCACACCCTATTAAAAACAGCGTCCGCCTCCGGGTCGCCGCCGTATATGGCCACGCGGCCACCCTCTTTGATGATTCCGGCCTTGGCCCCGGCGATATCGGTCATGGTGGGACCAAGCTCCTTTACGTGGTCAAACCCCATGGCGGTTATCACCGCCGCCTCCGGTACGTCTATCACGTTTGTAGAGTCCAGCTTTCCGCCAAGCCCCGCCTCCAGCACAACAATATCGCATCTCCGGCTTTTAAACCAGCACATGGCGATGGCCGTTATCATTTCAAACTCCGTGGGCGGGTCCGCCATGGCCTCGGCATGGGGCTTTATAAGCTCCGTAAGCTCCGCAAGCTCCCCATCCGGTATCCACTCCCCGTTTACCTGCATACGCTCGTTAAAAATGGAAATATACGGTGAAATGTAAAGTCCCGTCCTGTATCCGGAGCGCCGAAGGACGGACTCGATGCAGGCGGCGGTGCTCCCCTTTCCGTCCGTCCCGGCTATGTGTACGAATTTCAGGCTCTTTTCCGGGTTTCCCAGCCGGGCGAGCAGTTCTCTCGTCCGCTGGAGCCCCAGCCTGCTGCCCCGCCATTTTACACTGTGTATATATTCCAGCGCTTTATCAATATCCATTTACACTCATTCTTTCAAATTGTGATAAAAAGGCTTTATTCGCCAAAAGCAGCCGCAGTATTATAAACTCCGCGCCGCTTATTATGACATACGTAGGTATCCGCCACAGGAGCATCGCCGCAGGATAGCTGTAGTAGACATAAAGCCCCAGTGATTTTATTATCACGGAGCCTATTGTATGGGCAATAATCACCGACAGCATCAGCTTGACGGACCTGTTTGCCACAGGCATGTACGAGAATACCAGTCCGGATACGAGCCCCACGCAGGCCGCACCCGCGGTGATTATTGGGTTTATCGCATAACCGGCCACAAAGCACCCCACGATATCCTCCACAATGCCCACAAGGACGCCGCCTACAGGCCCCAGCATTATACCGGCCAATATAACCGGCAGGTTTTCAAAGCTTATCCTGAACGGGCCTGCCGTAAAGGCCAGGAGCCGGCCCAGGACGACGCTCAGCGCCGCCAGAAGCGCCGCCGTAATGATGTTTCTTGTTGCTGTTTTACCTTTTTTGGACATAAAAATACCCCCTCATGTAATTTGCCACATAGAGGAGGTAGCTTTAATTATCTCCATATGCGGCAGCGGGATGCGGACTCTGCACCGCAGGCTCCAGGCCCTTCGTCCGGGTGTCAACTCCCTGTACATCCGGCACTTTACGCGCAGCGTCCTACTCTGCCATAGCTTTTCGCTATGTAATAACGGCGGTAACCGCCGCTATTTACACATTACTGGTCCTCTTCGGACCCAATTATATCTGCGGATCTCTGCTGTAAAGAAGAGCCCGCCGCGCTTCTGAAGCGCACTCTGGACTGGCGCACCTCGTTGAGGGCCTCGGAAATGGCCTCCTCAGTGCGCTTCATGGCGTCGTCCACATAGACGTTTGCCACACGTCTAAGCTCAGAGGATTTTGCCTCCGCCGTGGAAAGAAGCTCGCTGCTCCTGGCCTTGGCCGCCCGGACAACCTCCTGCTCGTCCACAAGCTGCCTGGCCCGCTCCTCCGCCACCTTGCGGATGGACTCCGCCTCCCGTTTGGCGTTTGCTATAAATTCAGCACGGGCGGCAACGAGGCGCTTCGCCTCCGCAAGCTCCGCGGGGAACTGTTCCTTGATTTCATCAAGAAGCTCCAGGGCCTTGTCCCGCTCGATAACGCACTTTTCCGCGCCGAGAGGAAGCCCCCACGCCTCCTGTATCATCTGATAGAGCATATCCATAAGTTCCTGAACGTTGCTTGCCATATTCCTTACCTCCAGCCTTTTGTCTTATTTATTACGTCGTCAATTATTTCTATGGGCACAAACTCATGGAGATCGGCGCCGTATTTCGCCATTTCCTTTACCACCGTGGAGCTTAAAAAGGTGTATTTCTCTCCCGCTGTCAGGAACAGCGTGTCCAGCTCCGGGTTTATTTTTTTATTTATAAGGGCCATCTGACATTCCATTTCAAAGTCCGATACCGCCCGAAGTCCTTTGATTATCACCGCATTCCCTACGGATTTGGCGTAATCCACAAGAAGCTTATCCGAAGTGTCCACCTCCACATTTGGGAAACGGGCCACGACCTTTTCAACGAGCTCTACCCTCTCCTGAGATGTGAACATGGGCTTTTTATCCGAATTCACCATAACGCAGACCACGACCCTGTCAAAAATCGCGGCCGCCCTGCGGATAATATTCAGATGCCCCAGGGTCACAGGGTCAAAGCTCCCCGGGTATATTGCTGTTCTCATATTAGCCCTCCCACGCAAAACGCTGAACTTTCCGGCACAGTGCGCTGTGTTTCAGACGCCTCCGGCTTGGGAGGAACGCCGTTAATCCGGACGTCTCGAAAACGAGGTGAGCTTAATTTTGCCGTAACGGTACTCCTTTTTAAGAAAATACGGCTCTTCCGCACCGGGAAGCACGCGCTCAGCCTTGCTTTCGCAGATTATTATACCATTTTCTTTTAATATGTCAAACTCTATTATTTTTTGAAGGGCTTTGTCAAGAAGTCCCGTATCGTAGGGCGGGTCAAGAAAGATGAGATCGTACCTCTCCGCCCGGGACAGAAATGATATGGAGTCGCCCTGCACCACCTGGGCGTTTTGCTGCAGGCCGGTGGATTTCAGGTTATCCCGTATAAGCCTTATGGCCGCCGACGCCTCGTCCACAAACGTGCCCTGGGCCGCGCCCCGGCTCAGGGCCTCTATGCCGAGTTGGCCCGTGCCTGCGAAGAGGTCCAATATTTTTCTTCCCTCTATATCGAACTGGACTATGTTGAAAACGGCCTCCTTTACCATATCGGTGGTGGGCCTTATCTTACTGTCCGCCGGCTCCCGGAGCTTCCTGCCCCTGGCCGTCCCCGTTATTACTCTCATTGGCTTTCTCCTCGTGAAAATAATTATATACCGCGGCCGCCGTGTTTTTCGGCACCACGGTGCGGAGCTTTTCCTCAGAGGCCCCGGATATCGCTTTTATGGATTTAAAGGCCCTCAGCAGGTCGTTTCTCCGCTTCTCTCCCACCCCTGGTATGGCGTCGAGCCTGGAGCCCCGGCTGTTTTTGGAGTGGAGGCTCCTGTGATACTCTATTGCAAATCTGTGGGTCTCCTCCTGGATATTCCCGATAAATGAGAACACCGCAGGATTTGCGGCTATGCCTATCTCATGACCGTCCGGCGAGATAAGCGCCCTGGTCCTGTGCCTGTCGTCCTTGACCATTCCGAAAGCAGGGATGTGAAGCCCCATACGCTCCACCACCTCCAGGGCTGTCCTGGCGTGTACATCGCCCCCGTCTATAAGCAGCAGGTCGGGCATGTCCCCGAATTTTTTGTCGCCGTCCAGATACCTTTTAAAGCGCCGCTCTATCACCTCGGCCATACTGTGGTAATCGTCCTGAGTCTCGAGGCTCTTTATCTTAAATTTCCTGTAGTCCCGTTTTAACGGCCTGCCGTTTATAAACACCGTCATGGACGCCACTATGTCCGAGGAGCCGGTATTGGAAATATCGAAAGCCTCTATCCTCTCAGGATAATTTTCCATATCCAGCGCTTTTTTCAGCCATTCAAGGGTCTTAAGAGTCTTTTCCTCCCCGGTGGTGACTCTCTCCACCTCTTCCCGGGCGTTTAAATTGGCGGTCTCCACAAGCCGGAGCTTCTCTCCCCGCTTCGGTGTCTGTAAATAGACCCTACGGCCGGCGTTCTGCTCAAGCAAAAGCTCCAACGGCTCCAAATCCTGTATATCGCACGGCAGGTACACCGTTTTGGGGTAAACGCCCCTTATAAGGTAATACTGCCGTATAAGGGCCGATACGGCCTCTCCGTCGTCCTCCATGGGGTTATCCAGAAGCTCAAAATCCTTATCCAGGAGCTGCCCGCCTATAAAGTGCAGGACTACAAAGCAGCTTCTGGCCTCTCCCCTGTAGTAGCCGGCCACATCCGTGTCAGCCATTGCCCCGGATATCACCCGCTGCTTGTGCTGTAAGAGCGATATGGCCTTTATCCGGTCCCGCAGCTCTGCGGCCCGCTCAAACCGCAGTTCCTCCGCCGCCTGTTCCATCTCCTTCCGGAGCATACCGGTAAGCTCCCCGGTTTTCCCCTCAAGAATCATCACGGCCTCGTTTATTGAGCTTCTGTACTCATCCGCCGAGGCGTCCTTCAGGCAGTATGCGCGGCAGTTTCCCATGTGGTAATTGAGGCAGGGCCGCTCTTTTCCTATGTCCCTGGGGAATTTCCGGCCGCAGGTGGGGAGCTTAAGCGCCTTGCATATGGCGTCTATGGCGTCTTTTGTGGCGCTGCGGCCTCCAAACGGCCCAAAATATCTGGCCCCGTCCTCCGCCGTCCTTGAGGCTATCGTAAATTTCGGATACTGGCTCTTAACATCCAGCCGCACAAAGGGGTAGCCCTTATCGTCCTTTAAAAGTATGTTGTATTTGGGCATGTGGCGCTTTATGAGCTGGTTTTCCAGCACCAGGGCTTCAAACTCGGAATTTGCGATTATCACGTTAAAATCCGCAATTTTCGACACCAGCACCGTGGTCTTCACGTTGTGCTCGCCGTGAAAATAGCTGGACACGCGGTTTTTAAGCTGCTTTGCCTTGCCCACATATATGACCTGGCCGGTCTTATCCAGCATGATGTACACGCCGGGCTTTAACGGCAGGTTTCTCGCCTTTTCCCTTAAATCGTCTATGACCGCCACAGATACGCCTCCCCGCGAAAAAAATTGAAGGGCGCCGCCCGGAAAAGCAACGCCCCGCCAATTTGCCTTATGTTTATTCCGCCGGTGTGGCAAGGAGCTCCGCCAGTGCGTCCGCCGCCTTTTCTTCGTCCTCCCCATCGGTTATGAGCTTCACATCAGTGCCGTCGGTAATCCCCATGGACAGCACGCCCAGCAGGCTCTTCGCATTCACTTTGCGTTCCCCGACCTCAATCCAGATGCTGCACTTGAATTCATTTGCTTTCTGGATAAAAAATGTAGCCGGCCGCGCATAAAGACCCACTTTATTATTTACAGTGGCTTCCTTAATATACATAGATATCCCTCCAAAAAAAGAAAGATTGCACCTGAAAAATTTGCTTAAGATACATTTTAGCAAAAAGCTCTGAACTCGTCAACCTTTATTTCGGCTTGGGGCTCTTTATATACTGTTCCGCTGTTTTATCAGGCTGAAAACGCAAAATATTCAGCAAATTCCCCAACATATTCCCGTTATTTCAGCGTAACCACGGTAACTCCCGTTTCGCCCTCGCCGTACTTCCCGAGACGGAACTCCTTTACCTGCTTATTCCGGCGCAGGCTCTGCTGTACCGCCTGGCGCAGCGCCCCGGTGCCTTTTCCGTGTATGACGGTGACGGTGGTGAGCTTTGCAAGGGACGCCGTGTCTATATACCGCTCCATAACGTCTATGGCCTCCTCGGCGGTCATGCCGCGCAGATCCACCTCCGGGCTTACGTTGAGATTCCTGAGCTTCGCCTCGCTCCTGGCAAGATATTTTTTTATCTCCGGCTTCTGCTGGCCCTCAAGGAGCCGCACCTCCCCGGGCTTGGCGGTTATCTTCATTATACCGGCCTGGAGATTGAGGGTACCGTCGGCCCCAACGGATATTACTTCCGCCTTTGAGCCGATGCCGATAAGCTCCACCCTGTCCCCCGCCTTTATGGGCCGCTTCGGGGACTCCGGCTCCGGCGCTTCACGCTCCGGCGCCAGCCGCTCCTCAGTTTCGTTTAACCTGCGGCGCAGCTCGGCCCTGGCGCTGTTGAGACGGTTCCAGTCCTCGCTTTTTTCCTGTTTTTTGCGTATCTCCGTAAGCTCATCCATAACCCGGTCGGCCGTGGAGCGCGCGTCGTCTAGTATCCGGGCGGCCTCCCGCCGGGCCCGTTCCTCCGCCTTCTCCCGAACCACCTTCGCCTCACGGAACATTTTGTCCGCGTCCTGGGCCTTTTTCTCCGCCTCGCGGAGCTTCAGCCTCGTCTCCAGCTTCTCCTTTTCCATCTCCTGCCGGGATTTTTCAAGGCTCTCAAGTACCTCCTCAAAGCTGGCGCTCTCAGCGTCGATCCGGCTTCTGGCGTCTTTTATCACCTCGTCGGATATGCCCAGGCGCGAGGCGATTGCAAATGCGTTGCTCTTTCCCGGTATGCCGATAAGCAGCTTATATGTGGGCCGCAGAGTCTCCACGTCAAATTCGCAGGAAGCGTTCTGCACCCCGGGCGTCGTAGTGGCGTAGACCTTAAGCTCGGAATAATGGGTGGTGGCCGCCACCTTGGAGCCCATTTTTCTGGCAAACTCTATTATTGACACGGCCAGCGCCGCGCCCTCTGTGGGATCGGTGCCGGCGCCCAGCTCGTCGAAAAGCAGCAGCGAGTCGGTGTCGCACTCGTCCAATATTCTGACAATATTCGTCATATGGGCGGAAAAAGTGGAAAGGGACTGCTCTATGCTCTGCTCGTCCCCGATATCAGCCAGCACCTTTTCAAAAACCGGCACGCAGCTCCCGTCAGACGCCGGGATATGGAGGCCGCAGGCCGCCATAAGGCAGAGAAGGCCCGTGGTTTTAAGCGTTACGGTCTTTCCGCCCGTATTTGGGCCTGTTATTACAAGTGTGTCATACTCGCCGCCGAGACAGATATCTATCGGCACCGCCGTTTTCTGCTCAAGGAGCGGATGCCTGGCTTTTTTCAGGACTATCGCGCCGTTTTCGGAAATTTCCGGCTCTATGGCGTCCAGCTTATAAGAGAGCTTTGCCTTTGCAAATACTACGTCCAGCTTCACCAGCACATCGCAGTCGCAGAGAATACCGTCCTTGTCCGCCGCCGCATCGGCGGAAAGCTCCATAAGTATGCGCTCTATCTCTTTTTTCTCTTTTGCCTCAAGCTCCCGTATCTCGTTGTTGGCCTGCACCACCGACATAGGCTCTATAAACAGCGTAGCCCCGCTGGAGGAAACGTCGTGTACAAGGCCCGGCATTGAGGAGCGGTGCTCTGATTTCACCGGCACCACGTAACGGTCGGAGCGCTGGGTGATTATAGGCTCCTGCAAAATTTTTGAATAAGCGGGAGATGATATTATCTTCTGGAGGGACTGCCGCACCTTTTCCGCGGCCAGCCGCATATGGCGGCGGATATCGTAGAGCTCAGAGCTGGCGGAGTCGGATATCTCGTTCTCCCCCAGAATCGACGTGGTTATCTTTTCCTCAAGAGCTTTGTTCGTCTTAAGAGACAGGAACAGATAGCTGATGGCCGTTTTCTCCTGCCTGTCCCCGCTAGCATAGGTTTTGGCGTTTCTCGCAGCCCTCAGCACGCCCGCGATGTCAAGAAGCTCCATAGTGTTGAGCATCCCGCCCGCGTCGGCTCTGGCGAGAGCGCCGGAGACGTTCCGCAGCCCGGAAAATCCGGGGCTTCCCCCCACGGACATCATGGTTTTCGCAGCCGAAGTCTCGGCCAGGCGGCGGCGCACCTCAAAAACGTCCGCCGACGGCGTAATGGACAGCGCCTCCTCCCTGGCCGGCTCGCTTGCGGCCTCCGCCGCCAGCATCGAAAGCACTGACGGCAGCTCAAGTATTGAAAATGATTTTTCTTTTAAAACCATAATTCTTCTCCATTTTAAGCGGCCTTCGCCGCTTCTTCAAATAAGTGACTTATAAAAATCCAACGTGCCGAAGCCGCGCTCAAACTGCGCCTGCACATAGCGCTCCGCCGCGCCGCCCAGACTTTTAAGCGCCCCATCCCCAAGGGTAAAGGAATAAATTTTCTTCGGCTCCGCCGAAACGATATGGCACAGGGCGTCATACGCCCCGTTTTCAAGGGGCGCGGAGGGGCCTGCACTGCGGCAGGCTTTGCAGCACACCGTCCCGCCTGCAAAATCAAAATACGGCTCCTCCGGCTTTTTTCCGCAGACGTGACAGCACTCCACCGCAGGGGCGTATCCGGCAAGGCACATAAGCCGCAGCTCAAACGCCGCCTTTACAAGCTTTTCCGGGCGTCTGCCCTGGGACAGCACGTAAAGCCCGTTGAGGCCGTGGGCCAGAAGCCTCGGGTTTGGGTAATCCTCGTCGGAGACAGTCTCCAGAAGCTCCGCGAAATACGCCCCCAGAGAAAGCCTTGTCACATACTCCCTCAGCCCCCGGAACTCCTCTAACGTCCTGGCCTCGGAGACCGTCCAGCGCCCGTGGCTTCCCGACAGCACGAATTCCGAATATGACAAAAACTGCGTGGCGGCGGCAGTTTTGCTGCCCTTGCGCCTGGCGCCTTTGGCGGAGGCCGAGAGCTTCCCCTCGTCCATAGTCAGAAGGGTGAGCATACGGCTGGTCTCGCTGTAATCCACATCCCGGAGGATAAGCCCGGTGGTTTTCAGATACATTTTTTCATCCCTATGTACGGGGCAAAGCCCCATGTTATTAAGCTGACGGGAATCGAACACCGTGCCGGTTTTTACGGGCAGTTTTTCCGTCCGCTCCGCCCTCCTGCTCCCATCTGTAGAGCAGATACGACACCGGATCTCCTGTTTCACAAAATTCGGACCAAAAATCATCAGAAATCATTGTCATTACCTCCGCCGCTATTAGTCTCTGCGGGTTTTCGATATGTATGAGAGGTAAATATTTATCTGCCGCCGGTTATGGGCGTATTATACCATGAAGCACAGCAAAATGGTATAATCTGCCATATTTTGCGGCTCCCAGCGAAGCCGGGGGGCAAAACGGCTTAAAATCAACGTATAGTAGCCGCTTTGCGGTTATTATACCGCAAACGCGCAGCGTTTTGTGGTATATTGGCATCATTCGCGGTTCCGCCCAAGGGGGCGGGAGCGAATTGCGCCATGAAAATGTATAATAGCCGCTCTGCGGTTATTATACCATTATGTACCGTTATTGGCAAGAGCGCCGCACGCCCCCGGCCGCCATTCCCATTCCCGCAAACCGCGCCGGATACGGCCGCTATTATCCTTTTTCACAGCAAAAAGCGGCATGATAGCTCATGCCGCTTTTACACTCTGTCAATATGTATAAATCAATACAGGCTCTTAATACTCAACATGCTTGGAGCGGATAAACCGGCCCAGAAGCCAGAACACCACATAGAGTACCAGAAGCACCCCGAAGAAAACGAGCTGTGCCGCCATGGAAGCGGAGGTGAGCTTAAGCATGTACATGGCAGGAGTAAGGTTTACGGTGCCCCAGCCATAGAACCAGTTGTAAATGCCATCGATGCCGGCAGCAGAGCCGATAGCGCCGATGAACGGGCAGATACCAAAGAACAGCACGGGAATAAGGCCGCCGATATTTTTATGATAGCCGGCAAGCATCTCAAACCCGAAAATGGCGAGCAGGACTATAAAAGAGGCACAAATGTAATTGTAACCCAGATCCTTTGTAATGGTCTTGATCGTCAGTGTGAGGCCATTGGCATAATCCTCCGACGCGGTGATAAACCGGAATCCGTCCATCGAGCCGAACTCAAACAGGATAAGGATGCCGACGCCAAGCGCCGCAAAAAGCAATTTAATTTTACTGTCCATCAGTTTCATTTGCGCACAACTCCTTATTGCGTACATATTATGGTAGGATTATAACACGATTACTCATAAATAGCAAGAGGCCTGAGACTTTTTTGTTTAAAATTTATATAGTCGCCCTCAGGCGTCCAGCAGCTCCTTCAATATCTTATTTATGACGGCGGGATCGGCCTTGCCCCTCATGGCCTTCATGGTCTGGCCCACAAGGAATCCGAACACCTTCGTCTTGCCGCTCTTATATTCGTCCACAGTTTTCTGATTTTCCGCCAGTATGGCCGCTATGGAATCCCGGATTGCGTTCTCATCGCTCACCTGCTCCATACCGTGGGCCTTTATATAGTCGTCCACGCCGGTGTCCTCGTCAAACAGCGCCTCGTAGACCTCACGGGCCATTTTTCTGTTGAGGCGTCCGTTTTTCACAAGCTCGATTATCCTGGCCAGCTTCTCAGGGGTCATGGGCATGTCTCTTGAATCCATGGCCTTTTCCTTTAAAATGCGCATGGTCTCGCCCATTATCCAGTTGGCGGCCTCCTTCGGGTCGGCCCCGAGAGCTATGGTACCCTCGAAGAAATCCGCAAGGGCCTTTTCACCGGTTATCATGCCGCTGTCGTACTCAGGCAGGCCGTATTCCTCCTGATAGCGGCGCTTTTTGTCCTCCGCCATCTCCGGCTGGGCGTTCTTTACCATGTCGTACCACTCGTCGGATATCTCCACAGGCGGTATGTCCGGCTCCGGGAAATAGCGGTAATCCTGGGCGTTTTCCTTGGAGCGCATCGCAAAGGTGGCGTCCTTATTGTCGTCCCAGCGGCGCGTCTCCTGTATGACGCGCTTGCCCTCCTCGATAAGCTCTATCTGGCGGCGGCGCTCATACTCGATAGCCCGGCTGATAGCCTTAAAGGAGTTTAGGTTCTTCATCTCCGTCCTGGTGCCCATCTCCTTCTGGCCCAGAGGGCGGACTGAGAGGTTTACGTCGGCGCGCATGGAGCCCTCCTGCATTTTGCAGTCGGAGGCGCCCAGATACTCAAGGGTGGAGCGGAGCTTCATAAGATATGCTATAACCTCGTCGCCGCTTCTGAAATCAGGCTCGGAGACTATCTCTATAAGAGGTACGCCGCACCGGTTGTAGTCGCACTGGGTTTCATCCGTCCAGGGGTCGTGGACAAGCTTTCCCGCGTCCTCCTCCATGTGTATCTCGTGGATGCGGATATCCTTTTTTCCGGCCACCGTTTCTATTGGCACACGCCCGTTGCGGCAGATGGGCAGATAGAGCTGTGATATCTGATACGCCTTCGGCAGGTCCGGATAAAAATAGTTTTTCCTGTCAAATTTCCCGTAACGGGTTATATCGCAGTTTAAGGCTATGCCCGCGGCCATGGCGTACTCGACCACCTTCCGGTTCAAAACCGGCAGGCTGCCTGGCATACCTGTGCAGACGGGGCAGCAGTGGGTATTGGGCGCGCCGCCGAACTCCGTGGTGCAGGAGCAGAATATTTTTGTCTTTGTGGCAAGCTCCACATGGACTTCAAGTCCTATGACCATTTCCCATTCCATGCTTATTCCGCTCCTTTCGGTGATTTTTTATGGAAATCCGTCGCCTGCTGGAACGCGTTGGCGGCCCGCAGCACCTTTGCGTCCTCAAGGCGCTGTCCTATAAGCTGTGCGCCTATGGGCATGCCGCCGCCGTCAAAGCCGCAGGGCACCGAAATTCCCGGAAGCCCGGCCAGGTTTACGGAGACAGTGTAGATATCGCTGAGGTACATCTTCAGCGGGTCCGACAGACTCTCGCCTATTTTCGGCGCGGTGGCGGGGGCCACCGGGCTTAAAATAAGGTCATATTTTGAAAAAGCCTCGTCAAAAGCGTTCTTTATTATGGCCTTTACCTGGAGTGCTTTTTTGTAGTAGGCGTCATAATAGCCGGTGCTCAGTACAAACGTGCCCAGCATAATGCGGCGCTGGACCTCCTTGCCAAATCCGTCGGAGCGGGAATTTTTATGCAGCGAGGCCACATCGTCATATTCCGCAGCCCTGTAGCCGTATTTGACGCCGTCGAAGCGGCTCAGGTTTGAGCTGGCCTCGGCGCAGGCCACTATATAATAGGTGGGCACGGCGTACTTTATGGAGGGCATGTCGAAATACTCCACCTGGGCCCCCTGGGCCTTCAGCACCTCCGCCGCGGCCAGCACCTTTTCACGTACCTCGCCATCCAGTCCGTCGCCGAAGCACTCGGAGGGAAGGCCAATTTTCATTCCCCTAACTCCGCCGTCTATCCTGCCGAGCAGCCCGCCGAAATCAAAATCAAGGGACGTGCCGTCGTGCCTGTCGTGGCCGGAAATAACGTCCAGTATAGCGGCGCAGTCGGCGGCGTCCTTCGCCACAGGGCCTATCTGGTCAAGGGAGGACGCGTAGGCTATAAGGCCGTAGCGGGACACGGTGCCGTAGGTGGGCTTCATCCCCGTAACGCCGCAGTAGGAGGCGGGCTGGCGGATACTTCCGCCGGTGTCGGACCCCAGGGCGCATACGGCCTCCTTAGCCGCCACAGCGGCGGCGGAGCCTCCGGAGGAGCCGCCCGGGACCTTCGACACGTCCCAGGGATTGCGGGCCGCGCCGTAAAAAGAGGTTTCCGTGGTGCTGCCCATGGCGAATTCATCCATGTTTGTCTTGCCGACAACCACCATTCCGGCGCTCTCCAGCCTCTCAATGGCACCGGCGTTGTAGGGAGGCTTAAAATCCCCCAATATTTTTGACGCGCAGGAGGTTTTTGCTCCCTTTGTGCAGATATTATCCTTTACGGCCAAAGGCACTCCCGCCAGCGGGGACGTAAGCTCCCCCGCCTCTATTTTCTTCTGAACAGCCTGGGCCTTCGTCATAGCCTCGTCGGCCAGGACGGTAATGTACGCGTTGCAGCTTTTATCCGCGGCGGCGATTTTATCCAGCGTGGCCTTTACGGCCTCCGGCGAGGTTATCTCGCCGCTTTTTATCTTCGCGCCTAACTGAAGGGCTGTCATATCCAGAATATTTTCCATTTTCAGCCCTCCTTATTCCACAGTTTTCGGCACAACGAAAGCGTCATCGCTGCGCTTTGGCGCGTTTTTGAGAAGCTCTTCCCTGTCACAGGACGGCTCCACAACGTCCTCGCGGAACACGTTTTTCACCGCGAATACATGGCTCATGGGCTCGATACCCTCCGTATCCACCTCATTTAAAACATCCATATACCCGATGATGCTTCCCAGTATCTCCCGAAGCTCCGCCTTTTCCTCCGGCAGCACCCGCAGCCGGGAGAGCTCCGCCACATAGTCTACCATTTCGTCTGTAATTTTCATCTGCCGCTGCTCCTTTTCTTACGGCTCGAGCCTGTTGAGATCCCTGGGGAACAGCGTGCAGAGGCGCACGTTTTCAAGTCCCAGGAGCTTCATCGTCAGGCGCTCAAGCCCAATTCCAAGGCCGCCGTGAGGCGGCATACCGTGCTTGTGTATCATAAGGTAGCTCTCAAACTCCTCCGGGTGCATACCCTTCGCCAGCATTTTCGCCACCTGCTGCTCATAGTTGTGTATACGCTGCCCGCCGGTGGTTATTTCCATTCCCCGGAAAAGCAGGTCGAAACTGAGAGTAACCCTGGGGTTTTCCGGGTCGTCCATGGCGTAGAACGGGCGCTTTTTGGAGGGATAGTGGGTAACGAAAACGAAGTCGCTTCCGTATTCCTCCTTAAAGTACCTGCCTATGTTGTGCTCCTCCTCCGGCTCCAGATCGTTGGGGTCCCGGATTGGACGGCCGAATTTTTCGCTGGCAAGGCGCTTTGCCTCGTCAAATCTTACGCAGGGTATGCCGCTCACATCCGGCAGCTCCACGTTCAGCGCCTGGAGGTATTGGGAATACTCGGTCTCAAGGAGCTTCATAACATACTGGAGCATGCCGGTCTCCATCTCCATTATGTCGTAAAAGCTGTCGATATAGCCCATCTCAAAGTCAAGGCTGGTGTACTCGTTTAAGTGCCGGGCCGTGGAGTGCTTTTCTGCCCGGAAAACCGGCGCCGCCTCAAACACCCGCTCATACACGCCCACCATGGTCTGCTTATAAAACTGGGGGCTTTGAGCTAGGAACGCCTTCCTGCCGAAATAGTCGAGCCTGAATATGTTGCTGCCGCCCTCGGCCCCGGCGTGGACTATCTTCGGCGTGTGTATCTCCGTAAAGCCCTGGGAGAACATGTAGTCCCGGAAGCCCCGGATAATGCCCTCCTGAATCTTAAATATAGTGCGCTCCCGCAGATTTCTCAGAGTGATGGGGCGCAAATCCAGATTTGTGTTCACATTGAGCTTCATTTTCGCCTTGGAAACAGGCACCGGCAGCGCCTCCGCCGGCTTTGAAAGAAGTTCAATATTTGAAAGCACCAGCTCAAAGCCGTTTTTCGCCCTCTCCTCGGCCCTGGTGATGCCGGTCACTACAACGGCGCACTCCTCGCACAGCCCCTCTGGCAGAGGGAAGCTGCCGTCGTAAATGCACTGCACCACGCCGTCCTTTTTCCTGATGGTTATAAAGCTGAAACCGCTCATTTCCTTTATTGAATGCACCGCGCCGTGCATTTTCACGGTTTCGCCAAACAATTTTCGCTGGAGAATATCGGAAATCTCCGCCCTGTCCGTCCTCTTTTCACCGAATACCTTATCCATACTGACCTCCAAAAACAAAAATCCCGAATTGGAAAACTCCAATTCGGGACGGAAATACATCTTTCCGCGGTACCACCCGCGTTGCGGCCACAGGCCGCCGCTCTTGCCCGTAACGTGGGTAAAACGTCCGCGCCTACCTGCCTTGCGGCCATCGGGGCGGCGGCTCCGGAGTGTTGCGTATTTTCCGTTCAAAATAAGCGGGGCTTTCAGCCGGCGGCCCTGCGTCTCTGATATTTTCAGCGGAAACGGTCTCCTTCATCGCCTTTTAAAATATATTAGATATTAAACCACTATATTTTTCCTCTGTCAATAAGAAATTATACACAAACTTATAGAAGTCCTATACTGCTGGCTCCGTGAAAAGGACGGGCAGCGGGGATTTACCCCGCCGCCCGTTTATTATTGCCGCCCGGCATGTGGTGCCGGCGCCTGATTTTTCCGAAAAGGCTCAGTTGCTGGCGGTATCCAGGTCGGAATCGTCCTTCCAGAGCATGTTGTTGCGCAGCTCCGCGCCCACGATCTCCATCTGGTGCTTTGCAAGCATATCCCGCTTGGAATTGAAGAAAGTACGGCCGTTCTTGTTCTCGGCAATCCACTTTCCGGCGAAGGTGCCGTCCTGGATATCCTGGAGGACAGCTTTCATGTTCTTCTTTGTCTCCTCATAGGGCAGTACCCGGGGACCGGACACATACTCGCCGTATTCGGCGGTATCGGAGATGGAGTAGTTCATAGCTGCAACGCCGCCCTTGTTTATAAGGTCGATGATGAGCTTCATTTCGTGGATGCACTCAAAATACGCGTTCTCAGGCTCGTAGCCGGCCTCCACAAGAGTCTCAAAGCCGCACTTCATAAGCTCGACAACTCCGCCGCAGAGGACAGCCTGCTCGCCGAAGAGGTCGGTTTCAGTCTCGTCGTGCATTGTGGTCTCCATAACGCCGGCACGGGCGCCGCCGATACCGGCAGCGTAAGCAAGGCCCAGCTTATATGCGTTGCCGGTGGCGTTCTGCTCAACGGCGATAAGGCAGGGCACGCCCTTGCCGACCACATACTGGCTCCTTACGGTGTGGCCGGGTCCCTTGGGGGCTATCA
>CAZBUH010000011.1:0-28491 GCA_964495095.1 uncultured Oscillospiraceae bacterium
GGTCTCTTTTTTAATTCCAATATAAAAACGCTATGCGCCGCTTCTGCCGTTTTGCATAGCGTTTTTTGTACGGTGCTTTCAATTTATCCGCAGGGCCTCCGCGCTTACGCACAGACCCGTATCGGTATCTATCTCGAAAATGCAGCACTCCAGCTTCGTATCCCCGCCGGCTACAGAATAGGGCCGCCGCGGGTTTCCCAGGAACATTGAAACGGACTGCTCCGGCTTTATCCCCAGCACGGATATCTCCGGGCCGGTCATTCCCAAATCCGTTATATATCCGGTGCCCTTGGGCAGGATCCCGGCGTCGGAGGTCTGGACATGTGTGTGGGTGCCCCAGACGGCGGACACGCGGCCGTCCAGATAGTAGCCCATGGCCAGCTTTTCGCTTGTGGCCTCGCAGTGCATATCCACAAGAGTTATCTTAGCGCCGCTCCGCTCCAATATTCTGTCGGCGGCGAAAAAGGGGTTGTCCGGTCCGAAATCCATGCCGCACCGGCCTATGAGGTTTATCACGCACACGTCCCCGAAATCCGTGGGGAATACTCCCCAGCCACGTCCCGGGACCTGTGGGGCGTAATTTGCCGGCCGCAGGATATAGCCGCACTCGTCAAGATACGGCTCTATATCCCACCTCCCCCAGGTGTGGTTGCCCAGGGTTATAACGTCCGCGCCGGCCTCAAATATCTCCTCGGCCTGTCCCGGAGTTATGCCCACTCCGGATGCGTTTTCGCCGTTTACAACTGTGAAATTTATGCCGTAGCTGTTTTTTACCGTCCTGAGCCTGCGGCCCAGGGTCTGGAGCCCCGGCTTTCCCACAACATCGCCCACGGCCAGAATATTCACCCTCATTTATAGCCTCCTCAGTAGATTATATTTACAGCGGCGTGGCTGTTTTCCGCCTCCACGGATATATGGCTGCCGCCGTCCTCGCCGTCCCTTGTCCAGGCCACCGGCCCGTCGAAAGTGAATTTCACCTTTTTCGTGTGGAGAAACAGCACATAATCCGGGTCATATTTCCTCGTAAGGATGCTGTGGAATATCCTGTTGAGCTCCGCGATATTATTTGGGTTTTTAACAAGCATGACCTCAAACAGGCCGTCTCCCAGCCCTACGCTGTCCGGGTCCAGCTTTACAAGTCCGGCGATAGAGGTTGAATTTGTGACCCCGCCGTAGACAAATTCACCGTCCACGACCCCGCCGTCATACTCCACCCGCGCGTGTATGGGCGTGATGCTGGATAGGCTGCCGGCCCCCTCCAGCACATAGGCGAAATGTCCCAGGGACTGCTTTATCTCCTGGGGCGTCTCGTAGGACACCCTTGTGAAAGCCCCAAAGGCCGCCACATAGGTAAAATACTTCTCGCCGTTAAAAATCCCCATATCCATCGGATGGGCGGGATTATCCACAATTATCTGAGCCGCCTTTTTCGGCACTCTTGAGAGCTTCAGGCTGGAGGCCACATCGTTTGCCGTCCCCATGGGTATATAGCCGACGGTGGGCCGCACATCGGTCTGCATAAGCCCGGAGGTCACCTCGCTTAAGGTGCCGTCGCCGCCGCAGCAGACCAGTAAATCGAATTTCCCCGACAGCTCTCTTGCGAATTCCTCCGCGTCGCCCCGTTTGCCGGTCATGTACACGGTGACGGCGCAGCCCGCCTTACAGAAGGTCTCAAGTATATCGGCAATTCCATCTTTATACTGCCCCTTCCCGGCGGCGGGGTTTATTATCAGCATAAGATTTTTTAGCATAAGGCTCCTTTCCCAAAAACTCCAAAAAGTCCGCAGATATCCAGTATCCGCGGACTTTTCACCGATTCAGGTATTTTCAGAATTCAATTACGCGGGCTCTGACAACGCCTTCAATAGCTTCAACGGCGGAAGCGATACTGTCGTTTTTGCCGCAGAGATCGCACATGGTATAGGCGGAATTGCCGCGGGAGCCGTTCACCATGTTCTCGATATTTATTCCAAGGCCGGACACGGATCCTGTTATTTTGGCTATCATATCCGGTATATTCTTATGGATAACGCAGAGCCTCGCCGCCGCGGCGGGCGCCCGCTCCATTACTGCCCTGGGCATATTCACGGAATTTATTATATTTCCGTTTTCTATATACTCGACTATCTCCTGAGCCGCCATTCTGGCGCAGTTATCCTCGCTCTCTGGGGTGGATGCGCCCAGATGGGGTATGGCGATAACGCCCTTTGCCCCGGCGGTCTTATCGTTGGGGAAATCGGTCACATACACGGCCACCTTGCCGCTTTCCAGCGCCTCCAGCATTGCATCGTCGTCCACAAGCTCGCCGCGGGCGAGATTCAGCACCCGGACGCCGTCCTTCATCATGCTGATGGCCTTGGCGTCTATCATATGGTGCGTGCTCTCCATATACGGCACATGGACGGTCACATAGTCGCAGTTTCTGTAGATGGTCTCCACATCGGTGGCGTGTTTTACGCCGGAGGACATCTTCCACGCCGCCTCCACGGAGAGGTACGGGTCATAGCCGTAGACCTTCATGCCGAGATTTATTGCGGCGTTGGCAATCTTGGCGCCTATGGCTCCAAGCCCAATAACGCCCAGGGTTTTTCCGTTCAGCTCAGGGCCTGTAAAGGCGCTCTTTCCCTTTTCCACCTGTCCGGCCACGTCCTCGGTACCGGCAATGGATTTTACCCAATCGATACCGTCAACTACCTTTCTGGAGGCCATGAGCAGTGCGCAGAGCACCAGCTCCTTGACCGCCTCGGCGTTTGCGCCGGGCGCGTTAAAGACGACGATGCCGTTATCGCTGCACCGCTCAATAGGAATATTGTTTGTCCCGGCTCCGGCACGGGCGATGCACATAAGCTCCGGATTGAACTCACAGTCGTGCATTTTGGCGCTGCGCACCAGTATCGCGTCGGGGTTTGCGATATTGTCCCCCACCGCGTATTTCTCAGGCGCCAGAACGTCAAGTCCGGCCCTGGATATCTTGTTCATTGTTTTTACGTTGTACATAACATTCCGCCCCTTTAGCTGTTCTTTGATTCAAAGTCCTTCATGAATTCCACCAGCTTCTCAACGCCCTCCGTAGGCATGGCGTTGTAGATGGAGGCCCTCATGCCGCCGGTTTTTCTGTGTCCCTTCAGGTTTGAGAAGCCCGCTGCGGCGGACTCCTTTACGAATTTGGCGTCCAGCTCCTCGTCACCGGTGCGGAAGGTGACGTTCATATCGGAACGGGACTCCTTTTCGGCGGAGGGGATAAACAGCTTGCTGCCGTCAAGATAATCATAAAGCAGCGCGGCCTTTTTGCTCTTTATTTTCTCCATGCCCTCTACGCCGCCCTGGGTCTCCAGCCATTTGAGCACAAGGCCCAGCATGTATATGGTGTAGCAGGGGGGAGTATTGTACATGGAATCCTTCTCTATCATGGTCTGGTAATTCATGATAGTGGGGGTGATGGGCATTTCATGCCCGGCAAGGCTCTTATCTATAATAACCACGGCCATTCCGGCGGGGGCCATGTTCTTCTGCACCCCGGCGTAGATAATGCCGTATTTGGACACGTCCACCACTCTGGACATTATATCCGAGGACATGTCGCAGACGATGGGCACGCCGCCTGTCACGGGGACGTATTTCCATTCGGTGCCGTATATCGTGTTGTTGGCGCAGTAATGGAAATAGGAGGCGTCCTTATCCACCTTTATTGCCTCCTGGCCGGGGATATAGGAAAAATTCCTGTCCTCTGAAGAGCAGGCCACGGAAACCTCCCCGTATTTCTTACCTTCCTTCATAGCAAGGTTTGAGAAATTACCGGTGACGGCGTAGCTGGCTTTTCCTGTTTTGCCCATAAGGTTTAAGGCCACGGCCGCAAACTGGAAGGTGGCGCCGCCCTGCATAAAAAGTATCTCGTGAGTATCCGGCACATGGAAAAGGCGCTTAAAGTCGGCCTTGGTGGTGTCGAATATCTCCTGATACACCTTGCTCCTGTGGCTCATCTCCATAACGGACATTCCGCTTCCGTTATAGTTGGTCATCTCCGCCGCGGCCCTCTCCAGCACCGGAAGGGGCAGCATGGACGGTCCGGCGGAAAAATTGTAAATACGTTCGTTTGCCATATAAAACACCTGCTCAACAATAATAAGATATTGGTTGTATTATAGTATAGTAATATTTAAATGTCAAATTATTGCACCGTTTTCCCCAGCAAAACGCGGCCTTTCACTCCGGTTATCCTGACAGGGACTCTCTTTCCTCTCAAGCCGGAGCATTGGGCCTCCACCTGGCAGTAATTTCCCGAGTGGCCCCGCATTATCCCGCCGTTTTCCCGCTCAAAAATCACCTCAAGGGTCTTTCCCGTCATGGATTCCAGAAACTCCCGCTCCATCTCCAGGGCGACTTCCGAAGCCCGGGCGGCCCGTTGGTGCTTTTCGCTTTTTTCCACCTGGTTTTCCATAACGGCCGCGGGGGTTCCGGGCCGGGGGGAATAGGGGAATATGTGCATGGCGGAAAACCGGCACTTTTTTATAAATTCCAGCGTTTTCCCGAACTCCTCCTCCGTCTCGCCGGGAAAACCGGTAATAACGTCCGTTGTTATGCCGCAGTCCGGGAAATACCGGCGCAGAAGCTCCGTGGCCAGATAGAAATCCTCCGTACTGTACCTGCGCCGCATCCGCTTAAGCGTGTCGTCGCACCCGCTCTGAAGGGACAGGTGGAAGTGGGGGCACACGTCAAGCCTTGATAATCTGCGGCAGAAGTCCTCCGTCACCACCCGGGGCTCCAACGAGCCAAGGTGGAGCCGCACGCCCGGCGCGGCTTTGGCCATCTCCTCCGTCACCTGGCAGAGGCCGGGCCTGCCCGGCAAATCCATGCCGTAGGAGGCTATCTCGATTCCCGTTATCACAAGCTCACTGTAACCCTCGGCGGCGATTCTGGCCGCCTCCCTGACGGCGCCCTCCACCGGCAGGGACCGGACGGCGCCTCTGGCGTAGGGTATCACGCAGTAGGAGCAGAAATTGCTGCAGCCGTCCTGTATTTTCAGCATGGCCCTTGTCCTGCCTGAGGCGGGGCCTGCCGGAAGTTCCTCATAGACGCGCCGCTTAAACGGCACGTCTATGTCTATTATTTTATGCCGTGTCTCCATTATTGTGCACAGATCGTCTACAAACTTCTCCCTGCCGCCGCTGCCGGACACCAAATCCGCCCCCAGGGCCTCTATCTCCTCCGGGCTTATCTGGGAAAAGCAGCCGCAGACCGCCGCAACGGAATCGGGCCGCTTTTGCTTTGCCCTGCGGATGGCCTGACGGGATTTCCGCCCGCTCTCCGCCGTAACTGCGCAGGTGTTCACGATAAAAGCGTCGTAAGGCTCCTCAAAGGAGCATATCTCGTGGCCCCGCTCCCGGAGCATGGTCTCCATGGCCTGGGTCTCATACTGGTTTACCTTGCAGCCAAGGGTCTGTATGTATATTTTCATAGGCGATACCTCGTAGCTTCGTAAAAATTCCCGCCGGAAAGGATTTAACGCGCCGGGAGCGCGCTTCAAATAAAAGCCGTCTTGTTTTTTCTCACATGTCAACGTATAATAGAATACAATTAATAATATACAATAAAAATTCAGAGGAGTAAATACCGTGAACGCCTATTTTGACAACGCCGCCACCACCATGGTCTGCCCGGAGGCGGCCCAGGCCGTTATGAGGGTGATGACCGAAAATTACGGCAACCCCTCCTCCACCCACACCATGGGCAGGAACGCCCGGGCGGAGCTGGAGGCGGCGAGAAAGAGCGTGGCCGCGGCCCTCGGGGCCGAGCCATCCTGCCTGTACTTCACCTCCGGCGGCACCGAGGCGGATAACTGGGCCATGCTGGGGGCCGCCGAATGCACCCGGCACAGGGGAAAGCACATAATAACCTCCGCCGTAGAGCACGACGCCGTTTTAAAAACCGCCGCCAGGCTCCAAAAATACGGCTACGACGTGACATACCTCTCCCCGGAGCCTGACGGCAGCGTTTCCGTCCAATCGGTTATTGACGCTCTCCGGGAGGACACGGTCTTAGTCTCCATAATGCTGGTAAATAACGAGACGGGGGCTGTAAATCCCCTGAGCGATATCTCCGCGGCCCTTAAAAAAGCCGGCTCCGGCGCACTGCTGCACACGGACGCAGTACAGGCCTTCGGCAAAATCCCGTTTACGCCGAAAGCCCTGGGGGCGGACCTTGTCACCATAAGCTCCCACAAAATACACGGGCCCAAAGGCTCCGGCGCGCTCTATATAAAAAACGGGCTGCGCTTTCCGCCCTTTATCACCGGAGGCGGCCAGGAAAAGGGCATACGCCCCGGCACGGAGGCGCTGCCGAATATCGCGGGCTTCGGCGCGGCGGCGGAAATATCCGGCCGGGACCTCCAAAAAAACATGGCGAAAATGGCCGGCGTCCGGGACACGGTTGTCTCCCTTCTCAGGGAAAGGCTGCCGGATGCGGTGATTATCAGCTCCGGCGGCGCGCCCCATATCCTCAGCATATCCCTGCCGGGCTACAGGAGCGAGGTGCTGATGAACTTCCTGGAGGCCAGGAACATATTCGTTTCCAAAAGCTCCGCGTGCAAAAGGGGCGGCAGGAGCCATGTGCTCACCGCCATGGGACTGCCCGCCAAAATCATCGACGGGGCCATAAGGGTGAGCTTTTCCCGGTACAGCACCCGGGAGGAGGCGGAGTATTTTGTACAGTGCCTTCTCGACGCGGCAGGCTCCCTCAAAAAATCCATAAGATAATAACCACCGGCGTGGGCGCCGACGGGGAAACCGGCTCCTGAATTTTGTAAAAGTCCTTGTGGAGCACAGCACCTCCGGAGTTATTGTGAACACCGGAAAATACATAGTCGAGGTGCCGGCTCCCGAGCGCTTCTCAACGCCATACGCTATTCGAAAAACGAGGATGCGTATATGAGCACGCTCCAGAACTATTTCAACGTGGACAGCTCCTTCCCCGTCCTGTCGGCCCATCTTAAATTCCCGCCGGACGCCAGTCAGACCGCCCGTCTCCGCCGAGACTTTCACCCACAGAAGCACCGTAAACTATCGAATCCGTAAAATAAAGGAGCTTCTCGGCAGCGAAATAGACACCTCCGACGAGCGTTTCCGCTTCCGCCTGGCCTTTTACATAAAGGAAATACTAAACCTCTGAATATGGCGTGGGCGCCGGCAAGCTGCTGCCGGCGCCCGTTTCACCGTTATATTATCCCGAGCTTTTCCATGGCGTAGGCTATGCCGTCCTGCTCCACGGGCTTTGTGACAAAGCTGGCTATTCTGCAAAGCTCCGGATTGCTGCCCCCCATCACAACTGAGTTCGGCGTAAATTGCAGCATGGCCAGGTCGTTGTTGCTGTCCCCGAAGGCGTAGCTCCTCTCCACCGGGATGCCGTACCTTTTCAGCACCTCCGCCATTCCGGTGGCCTTGCTGTAGCCCTTCGGCACGGCCTCCACATCACCGTCGCCCCGGTCGATTATATCGAAATCCCGGCTGAGAAAATCGGTAAAGCTCTTCATATCGCTCTCAGGCGAGCTCCAGGCAAATATTTTGTCAAAATTAAAGTCCGGGTCTTTCGAGGTTTTGTCCGTGGGCTTTCCCACAAGCCTGAGCCAGGAGCGGAAAAGCCGGTGCTGGGCCGTCTCCACGCCCAGGTCGTCAAAATACGCCCCGTCAAAGGCCTCATATGTGGCGTATACCCGGCACTTCCGGGCCATATCCGCCGCCTCCCGGCACTTCTCCAAGGGTATGGAGCGGTGCATCTCTATTTTTCCGTCTATTACTATGCAGGTGCCGCAGCCGCAGACTATGCCGTCCTTTTCCATCTCCATCACCGCCGGGGTTATTATCCCGAACACCCGGCCGGTATTCACAAACACAATGTGGCCTTTTTCCCTGGCCTTTTTTATGGCGGCGAGGGTGCCGGCAGGCACCTCCTGCTTCTCCCCTACCGGGATAAGGGTGCCGTCCACATCGAAAAACAGCGCTTTTCTCTCCATTTGACAATATCTCCAGATAAAATTTTCCGGCGGCCTGCAAAGCCGCCTTTTTTCCGCTTTTTATTTACAATATGTAGTGTATATTTTTTATATAAACTACCACATAATGAGGGATAAAAATGCGGCTAAGCAAAAAGCAGGCGCTCTACGAGAGCGGCAGGATAGTGTATATCGCCGTAGGGCGTATAGCGCCCAATCCCGCCCAGCCACGGAGCGTATCTGACGACAGCGCCCTTACGGAGCTGGCCTCCAGCATAAAACGATACGGCGTGCTCCAGCCCATATCCGTCCGCCGCCGCGGGAAGGATTTTGAGCTTATCGCCGGAGAGCGGCGGCTCCGGGCCTCTGTCCTGGCGGGGCTTCAGTCGGTGCCCTGCGTTATAATCGACGTGGGCGACGAGGATTCGTCCCTCCTGGCCCTGATTGAAAATCTCCAGCGCAAGGATCTGGACTTTATCGAGGAGGCCCGGGGCATAGCCAAGCTTATAAGCGTTTTCGGCATGAGCCAGGAGGACGCGGCCAGAAAGCTGGGCAAATCCCAGCCGGCCATAGCCAACAAGCTCCGCATACTCAAGCTCCCGGAGGACATACTGCTCCGGCTCCGCTCCGGAAATCTCTCGGAGCGCCACGGCCGGGCGCTGCTCCGTCTGCCGGAGGACGGTATGCGCCGGGCAGCTCTGGAAAAAATGCTGGAAAAGCACATGAATGTGGCTCAGGCCGAAGCCTACATAGATTCCCTGCTGGCTGAAAGGCTCCGGCCGAAAAAGCACCCGTCCTACACTCTCAGGGACGTGCGCCCGTTTTTAAATTCCGTTATAAACGGCGTCTCCACCATGCAGCGCTCCGGAATAGATGCGGAGCTTGAAAAAAGCGAGACTGAGTCCCAGCTTATTTTAAAGGTCACTATCCCAAAATAGGCCCCAGCCGCCCCAAAACAGCGGTAAAATACTCCGGCAGCTCCGTTGTAAGCTCCATAGCCCTGCCGGTGTCGGGGTGTATGAATTTAAGGGTTTTTGCGTGGAGGCACTGGCCCTCCAGCCCTTTTTCCGGCTTTTTCTGCCCGTACACCATGTCGCCCAAAAGGGGGTGGCCGATATAGGCCATATGGACACGTATCTGGTGGGTCCGCCCTGTTTCAAGACGGCAGCGTATGTGGGTGTAGCCGCCGTATCTGGCGATAACCTCATAGTGGGTGACGGCAGGGCGGGAATTTTTCTCCGTCACAGCCTGGCGCTTTCTGTCCACCGGGTGCCGCCCTATAGGCGCGTCCACCGTGCCGGAATTTTCCTTAAAGCTGCCCCGGGCCACCGCCTCGTATATCCTGGCCAGGCTGTGGTCCTTGAGCTGTCCGGCAAGGGCCAGGTGGGCCCTGTCGTTTTTTGCCGCGATAATAAGCCCGGAGGTATCCTTGTCTATCCTGTGGACTATCCCCGGGCGTATCTCACCGTTTATTCCGGAGAGACTGTCCCCGCAGTGGTACATAAGGGCGTTCACCAGCGTCCCGCCGGGGTGTCCCGGCGCCGGATGCACCACCATGCCCCGGGGCTTATTCACCACGATAACGCTCCCGTCCTCGTACACCACATCCAGAGGGATGTCCTCCGCCGTTATCTCCGCCGGCTCCGGCGGGGTTATATCCACATAAAAAATATTCCCCGGCTCCACCGGCCTGTTCTTTCGGAAAGGCTTTCCCTCCAGCAGGATGCAGCCGCCGTCAATGAGCTTCTGCACCGAGCTGCGGCTCATGTCCAGCCGCTGCGCCAGGAAAGCGTCGGCCCGGAGGCCCGCCTCCTCCTCAAGAGTCTCTATCGTTTCCATCGTTCTCCGGCTCCTCCGGCGCTTCCTCTGCGGCAGCGGCTTTTTTATCGGTTTTCCTCGCGTCAAGAATGTAAAAAACGCAGAAAAGTATGCCTCCCACAACTATAAAGCAGTCAGCCACGTTAAAAACCGGGAAGGTTATAAAATCAGTGCAGAACATATCCACAACATAACCGTAAACCACTCTGTCCACCGCGTTTCCCACGGCGCCCCCGAGCACCGCGGCGGCAAGGATTTTGCAGGCTTTTCCCGACTTGCTCCTCACCATAAATACCACTATTGCGGCAATGGCGGCAACTGTTACCGCCAGCAGCAGCCAGCGCATATTTTCAAACATGCTGAAAGCCGCCCCCGTGTTTTTTATATATGTCAGGTGTATAATACCCGGTATAAGCTGTATCTGCCCTCCCAGCTCTATATTTGCAACTATCCAGTATTTAAAGAACTGATCCAGCAGTACTATAAGGCCGACGATTATGGCGTACAGCATATTTAACCCCCACATAAAATCATTGGATACCGTAAAAGGCGGGCGAAAGCCCGCCTTTTATAACGCTTATAAAGGCTTTGACAGCCTCTTTATTCTTTTAAGGCCGCGGCGCATCTGGGGCACAGCTCCGGATGCTCATGGTCGCTGCCCACATGCTCGTCGTGAGTCCAGCAGCGGACGCACTTCGGCTCGGAGCTGGCCTCCACCTTCACGGTGACTCCCGCAAACTCCGCGCCCTTATAGCCCTGGCCCTGGCCCTTCACCACGTCCACCCTGGATACGATAAAGAGCGTTTTAAGGTCGTAATTTTCAAGCCTGCCCTCGAAGCTTTTGCAGCCCTCCTGGTCAAAGTACAGTGTAACCTTGGCATCCAGGGATTTGCCCACGGTTTTTTCAGCTCTGGCGTTTTCAAGGGCCTTGTTCACATCGGTGCGCAGCGCGATGGCCTTTTTCCAGAACTCCTGGTCCTCCTGGCTGAGGGCCAGCTTTTCGCTGTACTCCGGTATCCCGTTAAAGAGCACGCTCTCGGCGTCGTCGGAGCTTCTGTGGGGCATCGCCTCCCAGATTTCCTGGGAAGTAAAGGCCAGTATGGGGGCGATAAGCCGCACCATGGTGTCCAGTATGGTGAATATCGCCGTCTGGGCGCTTCTTCTGGAGAGGCCCTTGGAGGCGTCGCAGTAGAGCCGGTCCTTTATGATGTCCAGATAGAAATTCGACATATCAACGACGCAGAAATTATAAACCGCCCTGTAGACCCCGTGGAACTCATACGCCTCATAAGATGCCCTGGCGTTTTTCACCAGCTCGTTTAAGCGGCTGAGCGCCCATTTATCGAGCTCCGTCATATCCTCATAGGCCACCGCGTCCTTATCCGGGTCAAAGCCGTTCAGATTGCCAAGGATGTAGCGCGCGGTATTTCTTATTTTAAGATATGCGTCGGAAAGCTGCTTCATTATCTCCTTGGATATGCGCATATCCTGTGTGTAGTCGGCGGAAGAGACCCAGAGCCTCAGTATATCGGCCCCGTACTGATTTGTCACATCGTCCGGGGATACGGCGTTGCCCAGGGATTTGTGCATCGCCCTGCCCTCGCCGTCCACGGTCCAGCCGTGGGTGATTATCTGCTTATAGGGGGCCACGCCGTTTACAGCGATGGAGGTCAGCATTGAGGATTGGAACCAGCCTCTGTACTGGTCGCCGCCCTCAAGATACACGTCGGCGGGATAACCAAGGCTGGGGCGCTCGTTTGCCACCGCGGCCCAGGTGGAGCCGGAGTCGAACCACACGTCCATTATATCCGTCTCTTTTGTAAAATGCGTACAGCCGCACTTAGGGCACTTGAGCCCGGCGGGCACAAGCTCGTCGGCGTCCTTATCAAACCAGATATTGGAGCCGTTTTTCCTGAAGAGCTCCGCTATGTGGGCTATGGTCTCCGGCGTGACTATATCCTCGCCGCAGTCGGCGCAGTAGAAAATGGGTATCGGCACACCCCAGACCCTCTGGCGTGATATGCACCAGTCGTTCCGCTCGGAGATCATGGAAACCATGCGCTCCTTGCCCCAGGCGGGGTGCCACTGTATGCCGTCGCAGCTCTTTACCGCCGCGTCCTTAATGGCGTCCACAGAGCAGAACCACTGCTCCGTTGCGCGGAAGATTATCGGGTTTTTGCAGCGCCAGCAGTGGGGATAGGAATGGGTTATCTTTTCCTTTGCCACAAGTGCGCCGCAGGCCTCAAGATCCTCCACCACCAGGTCGTTTCCCTTGGCGTAATACTGCCCGCTGTAGCGCTCGTCGGTCATAACGCCCTTGGCGTTTACAGGTACGGGCACGCCTATATTGGTAAGGCCGGCCTTGTCGTACTGCCTGCATATATTAAAGTCGTCCGCGCCGAAGCCCGGGGCCGTGTGTACGCAGCCGGTGCCGGCGTCCAAAGTGACGTGGGCGCCGCAGAGTATAACGCTCTCCCTGTCAAAAAGGGGATGGGTCGAAGTCATAAGCTCAAATTCGCTGCCCTTGCAGGTATACAGCTTCTCACAAGCGGAGTAGTCGATATTTGCCACCTTGCACACAGATTCCGCCAGCTCCTGGGCGACGATATATGTTTCCCCGCCGGGGACCCTGAGAAGTACGTAGTCAAAATCCGGGTTTACGCATACGGCCATGTTGCCCGGGATGGTCCAGGGGGTGGTGGTCCATATCACGAAGTAGGTTTTGGAGAGGTCGGTGTACTGTGCCAGCCTGCCCTTATCGTCCTTTACCGCGAATTTTACGAATATCGTGGTGCACGGGTCGTCGGCATACTCGATTTCCGCCTCGGCCAGGGCCGTCTGGTCGTTAGGGCACCAATATACGGGCTTCATCCCCTTGTAGATAAGGCCCTTCTCGGCCATTTTGCCGAATACCTCTATCTGCTTTGCCTCAAATTCGGGCTTTAAGGTGATGTAGGGATTATCCCACTCTCCAAGGACGCCCAGGCGCTTAAACTGCTCCGTCATTTTGGCGATGTAGCTCTCGGCGTACTCCCGGCACTTATTGCGGAATTCGGCGGTAGTCATTTCCTCCCGCTTTACGCTCTTATCCTTCAGTACGGCGCTCTCGATAGGAAGGCCATGGGTATCCCAGCCCGGCACGTAGGGGGCGCACCAGCCGGTCATGTTCTTATACTTCACTATCATATCCTTGAGTATCTTGTTGAGAGCCGTGCCGATATGGATATTGCCGTTTGCATAGGGAGGCCCGTCGTGGAGTATGAAGCGGGGCTTCCCCTCATTTTTCTTAATAAGCTTTTTGTAGATATCCCTGGAGTAAAACTCCTCCAGAATCCCCGGCTCCCGCTTGGGAAGCCCTGCCCGCATGGGGAAGTCGGTTTTCGGCAGATTTATTGTCTGATTGTAATCCTGGGGCATCGTTTTTTCTTTCCCTTCTGCTTTTTATTGTCTATCCGGTTGGAAACCTCCGCCGCCTGACGCCATTTCTACGGCGCCGCCTGACGCGGTCTGACGCTGTATCTTTATAACAAAGTATTAACCTATAATCCCCACACGGCGTTTTCACGCTGTGTGGGGTACTATAGCAGTACTTATTAAAATCAGTCTTCGGTCTTATAGTTCTCTCCGAACTGAAGATTTTCAAAGTTGAATTTCGGACGCGGCGAGGTGGGCTCGTCATCGTCGTCCCAATCCACACCGCCAGGGGATTTGAACACCCTGGTGGGCTCCTCCGCTTCCTCCCCGCTGCCCTCAGCAGGCGCGGAGGCCGGCTCCTGTCCCACTATTTTGGACACAGACTGGTCGATAGCCTTGGCGGCGTCCATTATTTTTTCCTCTCTCTCCTCTTTTGGGTCCCGCTCCGGCTCCTTCTCCTCCGGGGCCTTTATCTCGTCCAGCTTGGCGAGGAATTCCATATGCTTCTGGCACAGCTCCATGGCGGCGCTGACATACTTCTCGGTGGCCTCCTTCGCGGCGCTCACACGGCTGGCCTCGTCGGCAAGCTCCTTGTCTATTTCCTCTTTCCTGGCCGCCGCGTCGTGCTCTGTCTTGCTTATCATGCTCTCGCTCTCGGTCTTTGCCTTTGCCACCATGTCATCGCCCATCTTCTGGGCGGTAAGCAGCGCCATGCGCATGGCATCCTCAGTGGAGCGGTACTCCTCAACCTTCTCCACAAGCACCTTCAGCTTGCCCTTGAGTATGGCGTTTTCCTTATAGAGCGCACTGTAGTCGCCGGTAAGCTCCTCAAGGAAGCCGTCCACCTCCGTCATGTCATATCCGCCGAAAACGGCCTTTGTGAAGCCTTTTTCCTGAATATCCTGTGGTGTAATCATATCTGTATCCCAATCCCTTCGCTAATCAGAAATAGAGTCCGTTATTTTCAAGCTCATCTATAAGGTCGCCCATTATATCTACATTATAGGGCGTAATTATATATGTGTTCACAGCGACCTTCTTTATTTTCCCCTCCTGGGCGTAGGCCACGCCGCTGAGGAAATCAATCAGTCTCCGGGCAATATCCTTGTTTGTGGACTCCAGGTTTAAAACCACCGTGCGCTTATCCCGCAGATGGTCGGCTATCTCAGCCGCGTTTTCAAAACGCTCCGGCTTTACCAGCACTACCTGAAGCTGTGTGGTGGCGTGGATGTTCACCACCTTATTGTCGTGCCGCTTTTCCTCAAACCCGCCGTAGGCGGCGCTGCCGCCCCTTGCCGGGACGGTCTTAGGCGCGGCAGGTATTTTATCGGATGACTTCGGGGTAAAATCCTCGAATTCATCCTCGTCATCATCGTAAGGACGCGTCAGCTTCTTAAGTTCACTCAAAAATCCCATTACGTACCCTCCGTTAAAATATATAAATATGCGGTTTATCTCTGTGCGCTCCGGATTTTATCCCGCCGGGTAGTGCCTCGCCCCGAAAATGGCGGTGCCCACCCTGACCATATTGGACCCCTCCAGTATGGCGTCCCGGAAATCCCCGCTCATACCCATCGACAAAAAGTCCATGCTTACATTATCGTATTTTTTTGAGCCTATGTCAACAAAAAGCTTGTACATCTTTTGAAAATACACACGATTTCCGCCTTCTTTTTCCGAAACCGGCGGTATTGTCATAAGCCCGCGGACAAATATTCCCTTAAATTTTCCAGCAGAGGCCATAAGTTCCTCCGCCTCCTCCGGCCTGACGCCGGATTTCGCGGCCTCGCCGCCGATATTCACCTCGATAAGCACGTCCTGCCGGATTCCCAGCGCATCGGCTCTTTTTGAGATAAGCCCCATCAGCTCAGAAGAATCCACGGACTGGATAAGACTGCACAGGCCCACGACATTTTTCACCTTGTTTTTCTGGAGATGCCCAATAAAATGGATGTCCGTGCCGTCATATGCGCGGAGGCTGTTTTTTTCCAAAAGCTCCTGCACACGGTTTTCCCCGGCGGCGTCTATTCCGGCCTCTATGGCCTCCCGGACCCGGTCCGCGCCGTTCATCTTCGTAGCCGCCACAAGCGCTACGCTCTCCGGGCTTCTTCCTGACTTAACGGCGGCCTCCGCCATTTTTTCCCTTACGGCCTTTACATTTTCGCTTATCTCAGACATCAGCGCACCACCTTGCCGTCATACAGATCGTTTGCCTTAACTATTATCTCGGCGTTTTCCCGCAGCTCACCGCTGTCGCTTACCAGGTAGTTGTCCGAAAGCTCGCCGATTATTTCCACGTCCACCCGCTCGGCCTGCGAGCCGCTTACCACATAGATGTAAGTAACGCCGGGGTCCTCCTCATCCAGATGTATCGCCTTTTTGGGTACCCTTATGCCCGTGTAGTCCTCCGTCACAAGCTCGGCCTCCGTCTGCCGCATATCCGTAAATTCGCTTAAATAGCGGCTGCACGAAAACAGCACGACACGCTTCCCGTTTTCATCAGGGCCTATGCTCTTTACCGTCATGGAGGCCGTTACGCCGCAGGACTCGAATCTGAGCTTCTCACTGCCGCCCACCGCGAGACAGGAGGCGGCGTCGCTGTCCATCTCCGCAGCGTAGTACCAGTATACGCCGTACACCATTTTCCCAATACCGGTCCCGGAGGCGTTTTCAAAAAGCGCGTCAAGGGCCGAGGGGGTCAGGTCCTGTACATCCTCCGGCGAAACGCCCTCAAGCCCGTCGGTCACAGAGGTGAATATGCCTGAGGCCGGAGCCGTTATGACATCCGTCCCGGCGGAAACCGCGGCCTTAAGGCCGCTCAGTTCCGCCTGCTTTTCCTGAAGCTCGCTGTCCGTAAGCCTGCCGTCCCCCGACAGCACCGACGTCCGCACCCCAAGGGCCGCGGTGTAGATGTCGTCGAAGCTGCCGCTGTTCACGGCTTTTGAAAGCTCCATTACCGCATCTGAAGCCGCAGCGGCGTTTTTTTCCGCCGCCTCGGCCTGGGATATCTCCACCTCCAGTTCACGGATCCTGGCGGCGCTGGCCATCGCGTCGGAGCCTGAATACTCCACCGCCACAGTCTCGCCGCGGGCCGCCATCTTTCCGTCGGAGGCCAGCACAACCGTACCGGCTCCTCCCGAAAGGGCCTCCTCGTCCCGGACAACGTAGCCCTGGACTTCGACGCTGTCTCCGATGGTGCTTCTCACCGCCACTGTGGTCTGGAACGGGTCCGACTGGGACTGGTATATGTAAATCCCTATGTATATGGCGATAGCAAAAAATATTATGGCCCCTATGAGCCTTGTAAGGAAATCGCTTCTCTCCAAATAAAACACCCCGCTCCCGGGACTACATTACCTCCCCAACCGGGAAATTCACCGGCGACGCCGGGACTATAGTGGAGATGGCGTGCTTATATATAAGCTGCTGCTTCCCCTCTGTGTCAAGCATTACCGCAAAGCTGTCGAAGCCGCGCACCACTCCGCGCATCTGGAAACCGTTCATAAGGAACATGGTCACCTGCGCCCCCGTTTTTCTCACCTGGTTTAGAAATGTGTCCTGAAGGTCCTGTGTCTTTGTCATTTTTTACCGTCCCTTTCTGTTTTGGGGCGGCACATGTTGATTAAATATTATACCACATGCAGCCGCCTATTTTAAATAGTAAAAATATACAAATGTCGGCTGCAAAACTAAAATAACACCCGACTACAGTACTATTATACCAAATTTTTTCAAAAATAATGTCGAATCCAGAAGAGCCTTTTCAAAATCCGGCCGGCTGTCCCATAATATCCAGTGGAGGCTCCCGTCCCGCCGCAGCCAGGAGAGCTGGCGCTTCGCGTATCTCCTTGATCCCCGCTTTATGTCCTCCGCCGCCCGGCTAAGCTCCGTCTGCCCTTTTATCACCGGTATAAGCTCCTTATAGCCGATGGCCTGCATAGCGGTGCTGTCCTCCGGCACCCCCGACTGAAGAAGGCCTCTTACCTCCTCCAGAAGCCCCTGCCGGAGCATGCCGTCCACCCTCTCGCCGATTCTCCGGTAAAGGTCCTCCCGGTTTTTAAAGGTGAGGGCGATTTTTGCCGCGTCGTATCTGGGGGGCAGCGCCCTTGTCTCAAGGTTGTGCTGTGTGATGGTTTTCCCCTGGCCGCGCCAGACCTCAAAGGCCCTGACTATCCGTTTTTTGTCGTTTGGCGCTATCCGCCCCGCCGCCTCCGGGTCAAACTCCGAAAGGAGCCTGTGCATCTCCTCCCCGCCTTTTTCGTCGTACTCCGCTGAAATCTGACGGCGGAGATCTTCATCCGGCGGGGCGGCAAAGTCCCTGCCGGATATGAGAGAGTCGATATAAAGCCCCGTGCCTCCGGCTATCACCGGTATTTTTCCACGGGCCAGCACGTCCTCAACGCACTTTTCCGCCTGGGAGACGTATCGGGACACAGAATAATTTTCCCAGGGCTCCGCCACGTCCAGCATATGGTGGGTCACGCCCATTTTCTCCGCCTCGCCGGGCTTTGCGGTGCCTATGTCCATGTGCCGGTACACCTGCATGGAGTCGGCGGACACCACCTCTCCGTCCAGAAGCCTGCACAGCTCTATGGCCAGCTTTGTTTTTCCCGTGGCCGTCGGGCCGGTTATGACTATGACTTTAGGTATCATCTTTCCGCCTCCCGGAGCAATAATAGCATGAAACCGGCTTGTATGCAATTTAAATTCCTGTTATAATATGTTGCAATGAGGCCGCTTCGCCGGCGGCCAGGAAAGGTCAGTGGAAAAATGTCGGACAAGGTATACGTTTTGCCGGCGGAGGGGAATATCACCGTATCCGTCCAGGCGGCGGAGCTTCTCATAAGCTCCGGAAGCGGCGACGGGGCGCTTTTATATATCTACATACTGAAAAATTCCGGCAGCTTTTCATCTGCCGAGGCCCGGGCCGCCCTGGGCTGGGATCAGGGCAGGATAGACGCCGCCCTGTCCGTGCTTGGCGGACTGGGGCTAATCCGCTCCGACGTGCTGCCCAAAGGCAAAAAAGCCCCGCCCCCCGTGCTGGAGCCCGCAGACGAGCCCCCCGAGTACACCGCGGCGGACATCTCCCGGGCCATAGACGGCGGCTCCGGCTTCGGCCCTCTTATAAAAGAGGTCCAGCGCCGGCTGGGCAGGGTGCTGTCCCCCTCGGACCTCACCACCCTTTTCGGTATATACGACTACCTGAAGCTGCCGCCGGAGGTGGTGCTCACCCTCGTCACCTACTGCATGGAGCAGTGCAGACGGAAATACGGCCCCGGCCGGCTGCCCACAATGCGGAACATAGAAAAAACCGCCTATTCCTGGTCGCGCCAGGGCATATCCACCCTTGAGCAGGCGGAGGAGCACATAAAAAAGCTGGACGCCAGGCAGTCCCAGTACGGCGAGATGAAAAAGGTGCTCAACATCCGGGACAGGGATCTTACGGCCACGGAGACAAGGTATGTGGACTCCTGGTGCGACATGGGCTACTCCCCGGAGGCCGTGTCAATAGCCTACGACAAGACGGTTTTCCGGACCGGGAAGCTTAACTGGAAATACATGGACTCCATCATAAAAAGCTGGTATGGGAAAAATCTTCTCACGCCGGCGGAGATAGAAGCAGGGGACAGGAAGCCCGGCGCTGACGGCCGCCCAAACAGGACGTCTCCCACGACGGCGGGCCCCACCGACGAGGAGTATCTGCGTATGCAGCGTCTCCTACAAAAAATAAAGGAACAGTGATATTATGTCTCTCGACGGAAAATGCCTCCGGCAGGCCCGGGAAAGCCTCAGCAGCGCAAAGCGCTTAAACGAGCTTATGTACTCCCGCCGCCGCCAGGAGATCTACAGCAGAATACCAAGGGTGGCTGACATAGACGACGGGCTTCGCCGCTCCATGGCGGAGACTGTAAAGGCCGCCATCTCCTCCGGCGGCAGCGCCGAGGAATCCATCCGGGCCATCGCCGAAAAAAACCTGGCTCTCCAGGAGGAACGGGCCGCCCTTATCTCCGCTGCGGGCTATCCGCCGGACTATATAGACGATAAGCCCCTCTGCCGCAAGTGCGGCGATTCCGGCTACGTTGACGGGAAAATGTGCTCCTGCCTTCTGGAGCGGTACAGGGCCGCCCAGGCAAAGGAGCTCTCCAGCCTTTTGAAGCTGGGCCAGGAGACCTTTGACTCCTTCGATTTGGACTACTACGGCGACGCCCCCGGTGACGGCGGCGTATCGCCCCGCCAGAACATGGAGCTTATATACGAGGCCTCTCTCCAGTATGCCAGAAAATTCAGCGAAAGGTCCGGCAGCCTGTTTTTCACCGGCGGCACCGGCCTTGGCAAGACCTTTCTCTCCTCCTGCATCGCAAAGGTGGTATCGGAAAAGGGCTTTTCCGTGGTATACGACACGGCCGTCAGCATATTCTCGAAATTTGAGGACGCCAAATTCTCCGGCAGCGAGGACGCCCGGGAGGATGTGGAACGCTATCTCGCCTGCGATCTGCTCATAATGGACGACCTGGGCACCGAGATGACCTCCTCCTTTATCGTAAGCGCACTTTACAATCTTATAAATACAAGGCTCTGCGGGAAAAAGCAGACCATAATAAGCTCAAACCTCTCCTTTGCCGATATGTCAAAGCGCTATACGCAGCAGATAATGTCCCGGCTTCAGGGGGAGTACGACGTTTTCCGCTTTTACGGCAAGGATATCCGCCTTATAAAAAAAGGTCTGGAACGCTGAGGGAGGTCGAAGGATGACGGATTATGGAATATTCACTCGAAATGAATACTCCATAACTGATATTTTTCCCGGGATTTTTACAATAATCCTTGATAGCACGAGGTTTTTGCACATTTTCAACAGAGTTTTCAACAGCCGTTATGTTAACACAACGTAAACTTCGATTATGAATATTGTTTTCTCCACTCATATTCCGGCCCGCCGCGTATAAAATTTACTGTAGATTTTTCCACGGCGAAAATGAAAGGACGGTAAAATTGTCTGAATCAAAAAAGCAGAATTTCCTGACCGGCGCCGCTATACTGGCCGCCACCGTCGCCATAGTCAAAATCATCGGCGCGCTTTACAAAATACCCATCGGAAACATCCTTACGGACGAGGGCTACGCACATTTCACAGTATCGTATAATATCTACAGCCTTCTTATAACTATCTCCACCGCGGGGCTTCCCGTGGCGGTGTCAAGACTTGTCTCGGCCTCCAGCGCCCTTGGGCGCCGGGGCCAGGTGCGGCAGACCTTCTCCATGGCAAAGCTCCTGTTTTTCGGCATCGGCATTTTCGGGACGCTTCTTATGCTCATTTTCCCACGGCAGCTTGCCGACTTCATGGGCGACAGCGAGGCCGCCCTGAGCATAACCGCTCTCGCACCGGCGGTGTTCTTCGTCTGCTCCATGTCCGCCTACAGGGGCTACGCCCAGGGCCACTCCAACATGGTGCCCACCGCAGTTTCCCAGATAATCGAGGTAGTCTGCAAGCTTGTTTTCGGGCTTGCGCTTGCATGGCTTGCAATAGACCGGGGCTACGGCCTGCCCGCTGCCGCGGCCGGCGCCATAATCGGCGTCACCATCGGCGAGGCGCTGGCGTTTCTCTATCTCATATACGCAAAGCGCAGGATTGACAGGGATCTGGACCGTCCCGGCTCCGCCGCGGATATGCGCCCCACCGAGAGCAGATCCCGCACCCTTAAAAACATACTCAGGATCGGCATACCCATCACCGTGGGCTCCTCCATTTTGGCCATCTTGAATCTTATCGACACCCATCAGCTTTTAAGCCGTCTCCAGTCTGCCGCCGGTTTTTCCTACACCGACGCCAAAATACTCACCGGAGTCTACGGCAAGGCCCAGACGCTTTTTAATCTGCCCTCCGCCTTTATAGTCCCGGTGACAGTGAGCGTTATCCCGGCCATATCGGCCTATCTGGCAAAGAACCAATACAAGGAGGCGCGGCTCACGGTGGAGTCCTCAATGCGCCTTGCCACGCTTATGGCGCTGCCCGCCGGCGTGGGCCTCTGCGTCCTCTCCTACCCGATAATGAACGTGCTGTACCCGGGCAGCAACGCAAACGGGCCCGCCCTCCTGTCCACCCTGGGCATAGCCTCCTTCTTCGTCTGCATGACCCTTATGACAAATGCCGTCCTCCAGGCAAACGGCTACGAGCGCTTCACCCTCTATACTCTCCCCATAGGCGGGGCCATTAAAATTGTGCTGAACTATTTTCTTGTGGGCGCACCCTCCATAAACGTCCTGGGCGCACCCTTCGGCACCCTCGTCTGCTATGGGCTTATAACCCTTGTAAACCTTGTTTTCATCAAGGTAAAGCTCACGGAGCCGCCGAAGCTCACAAAAATTTTCGTAAAGCCCGCCATATGCACCGCCGTTATGGGCGCGGCGGCCTACAGCGTCTACTCGCTGTCGAAAAAACTCCTCACCTCCCATATATCCGGAAGCTGGATGCTGGAAGCGTCCTCCATGATAATCGCCGTTATCGCCGCGGTCATTGTGTATTTCATATTGATAATAGCGGTGAAAGCCATAACCGGAGACGACATGAAGCTGCTTCCCAGGGGCGAAAAGCTCGCCGACAAGCTGAAAATACGGTAATTTACCGCTATTTTCAAAGGAATTTTCATAAAACTATTGCAGAGAAGGCAAAAATATGTTAGATTTTCAAAGTAAAAACAAATATGACGTAAGGGATCTGGAAAAACTCGTCTCCGTTCTCCGGGGCGAGGGAGGCTGCCCCTGGGACAGGGAGCAGACCCACGAGAGCCTCCGGCGCAGTATCCTGGAGGAGTCCTGCGAGGTTATCGAGGCAATCGACGAAAACAGCCCCGGGCATCTCCGGGAGGAACTGGGGGACGTGCTTTTGCAGGTGGTCTTTCACGCGGACATTGAAAAGGACGCCGGACGTTTTACTCTGGACGACGTGGCCGACGGGATATGCAAAAAGCTTATCTACCGCCACCCCCATGTTTTCGGCGACGTGTCTGTATCCGGCACCGTGGAGGTCCTTGCAAACTGGGATGAGCTTAAAAAGAAGGAAAAGCACCAGTCCACCGTGACCGACGCCATGAATTCCGTGGCCAGGAGCCTGCCCGCGCTTTGGCGGGCCGAAAAGGTGCAGGAAAAAGCCGCCAAGGTTGGCTTTGATTTTGCCTGCGCCGACGATGCCCTTCAGAAGCTTCAGGAGGAGATAGGCGAGCTGCGCCAGGCTATGGCCGACGGCCGTGACGCCCCTGAGGAGCTTGGGGACGTGCTGTTCTCCGCAGTAAATGTGGCCCGCTTTATAAAGGCCGACCCGGAGGAGGCGCTCAACGGCTCTACGGAGAAATTCATAAAAAGATTTTCATACGTGGAAAGGGCCGCCGGAGACGCTTTAAAAAGTATGAAGCCTGAAGAAATGGACAGGCTTTACAATGAAGGGAAAAAGCTTTAACATACAAAGGATAGCTTTAGCCGCTTTCAGGCTTAAGTATATAAATTAAGGGTGTAAACCCACAATATTCAAAGGAGGACTCTCAAATGAACAAGTCAGAACTCATTGCAGCCACCGCTGAGGCTGCAGGCCTTTCCAAGAAGGACAGCGAAAAGGCGATAAACGCCGCTATCGACTCTATCGTCGCAGCTCTCAAGGGCGGCGACAGGGTACAGCTTGTGGGCTTCGGGACCTTCGAGGTGAAGTCCAGAGCCGCCCGCACGGGCCGCAACCCCAGGACCGGCAATCTCATCAACATTCCTGCTTCCAAGCAGCCCCAGTTCAAAGCCGGCAAGGCTTTCAAGGACGCCGTTGCCGAATAATCGGCCGCAGCAGGGGGGGCGCCTACCGGCGCCCCCATTTTTTTAGGCGTTCCCGCTCCGGGGGCGCCCTATGGAGGTTTTTATTTTTATGAGGCTCGATAAATACCTGAAGGTCTCCCGTCTAATTAAGCGCCGCACCGTTGCAAACGAGGCCTGCGACAACGGCCGCATAACGGTGAATGGAAAAATCGCCCGGGCGTCCTATGATGTCAAGGTGGGGGACGTTATAGAGGTGCGCTTCGGCGAAAAGGTTCTTAAGGTACAGGTAGCGGCGGTAAACGAGTACGCCGGAAAGGCTGACGCACCCGCCATGTATAAGGAGATCGTATAGGTACTTAAATGAAATTTAAATGGGATAAGCGCTATCTCTACGCCGGGGTCACGGCCTTCTGCGTCATCATTGCCTGCATCATGTTTTTCTGGGTGCTGGACAAATGGGACACAGTCCGCTCCATGCTGGCCCTGCTGGGCGCGGCCCTCTCCCCCATTATCTACGGTCTTGTTATAGCATACCTTGTAAATAAGCCCGTAAAAATTTTTGAGGCGAGGCTTCTGCCGCACATCTCAAAAAAGCTGTTTAAAAACGGAGGCCGGAGGGAACGCATATTCCTGCGGATATCCTCCATATCCATAACCCTCATCCTGGGCATGCTGCTTATCGGCGGCATACTGGCAATAATCCTGCCGCAGCTCTATCTCAGCCTCCAGGGCCTGATACGCAACTCTCAGAGCTACATAGACACGGTGGTGGATTGGATAGAGGGCTTCCTCGCCAGGGACCCGGAGTTTGAGGGCACGGCGCTCAACATACTGGATAAGGCCACAAGCCGCCTTATAAGCTGGATAGAGGACAGCATCCTGCCCCAGATGGACGGCATAATCGCTAATGTCTCCAGCGGCGTCGCAGTCACCCTCAGGACCTTTCTTAACATACTTATCGGCATCATAGTATCAATATACGTGCTGTATAATAAGGAGACCTTCGGCGCACAGTTTAAGAAGCTCTGCTACGGCCTGTTCCCCACAAAACACGTGAACCGGTTTATGGATTGGGCGCTCCATTTCCACGAGACCTTCGGCAATTTCATATCCGGCAAGCTGCTGGACTCGCTTATAATCGGCGTACTGTGCTTTATAGTCATGGCCATAGCCCGCATACCCTACGCCGCCCTTGTAAGCGTTATCGTGGGCATAACCAACATGATACCGTTTTTCGGCCCCTTTATAGGCGCCGTGCCCTGCGCGTTCCTGATTTTGCTGGAAAGCCCGCTTAAGTGCCTCGTTTTCATTATTGCCATAATAGTCATCCAGCAGTTTGACGGCAACATACTGGGCCCAAAAATAATCGGCAACGTCACCGGCCTCTCGGGCTTCTGGGTCATGTTCGCCATACTGTTTTTCGGCCAGCTTTTCGGCTTCATCGGCATGATAATAGGCGTACCGGTGTTCGCCGTGATATATGAGCAGCTTCGCTCCTTTGTGGAAAAACGGCTGAAAAAGAAGAATCTCCCCTACAGCACCCCGGATTTTAAAAGCATCGAGAGAATCGATTCGGAGACCAACTTCCCTGTGTACCGGGAGGAGCCTCCCGCTCCGGCGAGCATACTTGACAGGATAAAAAAGAAAGGTGATAAAGAAAATGATGGAGACGACATTTCAGAATAAAGTCTGCGCAGTCACCGGCGCGGGCTCCGGCATCGGCTTTACATGCGCGAAAATGCTGGCCGAAAGCGGCGCAAAGGTCGCCATGATCGGCAGAAACGGCGATAAAATAAAGCGCGCCGCCGAAATGCTGGCAGACTCGGGAGAGGTTTTCCCCTTCCAGCTTGACATATCGGAAACCGCCGCTATCGCCGGCGTCGTCGGGAAAATCCGGGCTGAGCTGGGTGAAATCGACTATATGATACAGGCCGCCGGAATGATGTACGGCGGCGACGGCCTTGAGCTTACGGAGGAGACCTGGGACGCCGTAATGAACACAAACGCCCGCGGCACGTTTTTCATGATGCAGCAGGTGGTAAAGCAGTCCATGGCCCCCAGGAAAACAGGCGCCATCGTAAATATCTCCTCCATGGCCGGAATCCGGGGAATGGCCGTCCCACTGTGCTCCGCCAGCTATTCCGCCAGCAAGGCCGCCGTGGTGGGCATCACCATGCAGGCCGCCGTGGAGTGGGCCGGCTATAACGTAAGAGTAAACGCCATAGCCCCCGGCGGCGTGGCCTCCCGGGGCATCGGCGCGGGAGGCGGCCAGCCCCCCGCCCCGGAGCAGGACGCAGGCGGCGGCCCCGACATGTCGCCCATACCCTCCGGCCGCTTTACGGACCCCAGGGAGGTGGCCGGTACGGCCATGTTCCTCCTTTCGGAGCTGTCCGGCAACACCACAGGCCAGGTGATAGTCATAGACGGCGGCGCTTCCGTGGTCGGCCATTAAAAAGCTTTGATAACCCCCCCGCGTACCCTGCCCAGCAGGGTGCGCGGGGCAATTTATACTTTACAATTTTTGCTGTGTAATATATACTTATTGTATTAAAAACTCAAAAGACAGGGGAAAGATATATGAACGGCTTTGCGCAAAATCTGTCCATACTGAGAAAGGAAAAAGGGCTTAGCCAGAGGCAGGCGGCGGAGGAGCTGCACATATCCCAGGCCCTGCTCTCCCACTATGAAAACGGCATCCGGGAGCCAAGGCTGGACTTTGTTATCAAGGCCTGCGAATATTACGGCGTCTCCGCAGATTTTATTCTGGGCCGGACCGCCGTCCCGGAAAATTTCACAGCCGGCCCCGACAGCAGCCAAACGCCCTCCACCATCGACCGTTATGTGAGCATGCTGTCAAGCTCCCTCGCCGCAATCTTCCGGCTGCTTGAGGACATGGGCGACGAAAAGCTTTTGCAGGAGGCCGCTTACTATATAGGCATCCCCTCGTACAAGCTTTTCCGCATGATAGAGAACTTCAGAAACGGCAATATTGACACCCTGCCGAAAAATCTGATCTTTGAAAACGCCCTCAGCGACGCTGCCAGCAAGCTCACCATCACCAATTTTTCCGACCGGCTCCGGGAGCTGCTCATAAACGGCAGCGGCGGCGGAATCTCCGAACTGACCGTAGATTCGCTCAAGGAGCGCTTCAATCAGGCCTACAGCGTCTGCGAGGAACTCTTCAGCTATGTCTGCGCACGCCTGAGCAGCGTTGTGATACTTTGACCTCGGAGGCTTAAAAATGCTTGACCAATCAAAAATCCGGAATTTTTCGATCATAGCCCACATAGACCACGGCAAATCCACCCTGGCCGACCGCCTGCTGGAGCGGTGCGGAGCGGTGGCGGAGCGCGATATGGAGAGCCAGCTTCTGGACAACATGGAGCTTGAGCGGGAGCGGGGCATAACCATAAAGGCCCGGGCCGTCTGCCTCTCCTACAAGTCCCGGGACGGGGAAGAATATACCCTCAACCTTATCGACACCCCTGGCCATGTGGACTTCAACTACGAGGTGTCCCGGAGCCTCGCCGCCTGCGAGGGGGCGGTGCTTGTAGTGGACGCCGCCCAGGGCATAGAGGCCCAGACCCTCGCCAACACCTATCTGGCCCTTGACCACAACCTGGAAATAGTCCCGGTAATAAATAAAATCGACCTTCCCAGCGCCGACCCCAAGCGGGTGAAAGCCGAGATCGAGGACGTTATCGGCATCCCCGCCATGGACGCCCCGGAGATATCAGCCAAAAACGGCATAAATATAGACGCCGTGCTGGAGGACATTGTAAAGAACGTCCCGGCGCCAAAGGTGAAAAACGGCGTTCCCCTCCGGGCGCTTATCTTCGACAGCCAGTACGACAGCTACCGTGGCGTTATCGTCTATATGCGAATAGTGGACGGTAAAATTGAAAAGGACATGGAGGTAAAGATGATGGCCTCCGGCGCCGTATACAAGGTAGTGGAGGTGGGCCATCTCCGTCCCATGGGAATGGACCCCTGCCAGGAGCTCTGCTCCGGCGAGGTGGGCTATTTTACGGCCAGCATAAAAAACGTGGCGGACACCCGGGTCGGTGACACCGTCACAGGCGCTGAGGACCCGGCGGAGGAGGCCCTCCCCGGCTACCGGCCCGTTCAGCCTATGGTCTTTTCCGGCATATACACCGCCGACGGGGCAAAATACCCGGATCTGCGGGACGCGCTGGAGAAATTAAAGCTCAATGACGCATCCCTCTCCTACGAGCCGGAATCCTCCGTGGCCCTGGGCTTCGGCTTTCGGTGCGGCTTTCTCGGGCTTCTGCATATGGAGATAATCCAGGAGCGGCTGGAGAGGGAGTATAACCTCGACCTTATAACCACCGCCCCCAGCGTTATCTACAGGGTGACAAAAACCGACGGCCAGGTGCTCCTTGTTGATAACCCCTTAAATTACCCGGACCCGGGCTCCATAGAAATGGCCGAGGAGCCGTTTGTAAACGCCTCCATAATGTGCCCCAAGGAATTTGTGGGAAATATAATGGATTTGTGCCAGGACAGGCGGGGCGAATACAAGGACATGACCTATATAGACTCCGACCGTGTGGAGCTTCACTACGACCTGCCCTTAAATGAAATAATCTACGACTTTTTCGACGCCCTCAAGTCCCGCAGCAAGGGCTACGCCAGCCTTGACTATGAGCTGTCCGGCTACAGGGCCTCAGAGCTTGTAAAGCTGGACATACTCCTGAACGGCGACGTGGTGGACGCCCTGAGCTTTATAGTCCACAAGGACAAGGCCTACGCCAGAGGCCGCAGGATAACGGAAAAGCTCAAGGAAAACATACCGCGCCAGCTTTTTGAGGTGCCGGTGCAGGCTGCCATCGGTGGCAAGGTCATCGCCAGAGAGACTATAAAGGCCATGCGCAAGGACGTGCTGGCAAAGTGCTACGGCGGCGATATAACCCGAAAGAAAAAGCTCCTGGAAAAGCAGAAGGAGGGCAAAAAGAAAATGCGCTCTCTTGGCACTGTCTCCGTGCCTCAGGAGGCGTTTATGGCGGTACTCAAGCTGGACGAGTAGGCCGCGCAGTATAAAAATAAGCCGGCAGGAATTTGGTTCCTGCCGGCCTCAGGTCAGGCTGTCAAAAGCCCTCGCAGAGTTTCGCCGCCCGCAGGCGGCAAAAAATTTTTGATCCGCCTCTGCGCACCGCCCGGTTTTTATTCATTATTTTCCGCTCTCTCAGCACACCGGGAAACAATATTTAGATATGTTACCATGGCGCGGAGGCCTTTTCAATAACTTTATAACGCACATTAATATTTGTATTTGTGCCCGCCGGGACTTTTATTGGCCCGGCGGGCAAGCTGCTCCGGCAAAAATTGCCTTGCAAGGGCGATGTTCTCCTCCGGAGAAAAACTCGTTCTGCAAGGCAATGTCAAAGCTGTATGCAAGCCGCGCCTTCGGGCGCCGCTCCGCTTTTTCCGCGGCGTTCCACAGCGTTTCCCGGTCAGAA
>CAZBUH010000012.1:0-27673 GCA_964495095.1 uncultured Oscillospiraceae bacterium
GCTCTGCTGAAGCTGAATAAAAACGGTGCGCCGCAAAAGCTTGCAGCGCACCGTCTTTTTTGCGTCCGGGGCGTCAGGCGGCCTTATTGCCTTTCTGTCCCGTTTATAGGACACATCCTCTGATAAAATGGTAACATCAGAAGGGAGCGATGTCCAAATGAAACAGCAGTTTGAGCTAAGATATATAAGAGGCCATATCGAGGTATACGACGGATACGGCAGGTTCTGCTTTTCAGCCGACACGGTGGCCGAGGCCCGGGAGGAGATTCGGGACATGCAGGCCGCCTAAGAGGGATTTTCAGTCTTTTCTCACATATTCCCTGATAAGCACCGCAGCTCCGGCAAATATATGACCCGTAAACGGGCCGGGCCGCCTCAGCGGCGGGTTTCAATAAAAGCATCCCCCCGGTTTAGCCGGGTATCCGTAAAACAGCAATCGGAAAATGAACGGCAACTGCCGTACAGGATTGGTTACAAATCAAACAGTCTCATTGCGATACCTCCACAGAATGATATTCAGCATGAGTATTTGTAAGCGTGGATTGTGATGGTGGTATCTTTAACTATTGGAAACTCCGGTCTCCCAGCGGGAAACCGCCTGGCGGGAGACGTCCAGCTTTTCAGCCAGCTCCTCCTGTGACAGCCCCGCTGTCCGCGGGCTTACTCCCCGCCGTTTCCGCCTTTTTTCTTCTTTTTCACGGAGATGCGGATGACTATGATGATTACGGCGGCTATCACGCCCAGGAGCACTATCACGGGCAGCGCCGCGATTATCGCTTTAAGCAGCCACTTAAAGAAGCTGCCCATGGCCTTCAGGGTGCCCTTCAGACTGTCCCCTACCTCCTGCCAGTAGGTGCGCTGTATATCCGGCTCCTCCGTAAGCTCCCTTACCTCCTGGATGTTCAAGGTTATGGTGCTGTAATCCACCTGATTCTGCCAGTTTTTCAGCATGGAGGTGAGGCTCTCTATCTCATACCGCACATTGGATAGCCGCTCCTCTATGGCTATCATGTCCTCCACCGTCTCGCACTTTTCCAGCATTGACAAAAGCCGCTCTTCCTCTATCTCGTAGGTCTCCAGCCGCGACTGGGTGTCCACAAACTGGGACGTGATATTCTCGGTGTAGGTGTTGCAGGCGATGACGTTGCCCAGCTCTGAAAGGCCGCTTTTCATGTCCTCAAAGCTGTCCACAGGCACCCTTACGGTGTAGCTGGCGGTGCGGTACACGTCGTAGCCGTAGTACCGGCTGCTGTAGTCGATGCCGGACACGTAAGAGCTCTCAAGAAACGCCCCGTATTTTGACAGCATACCGTCTATCTTCCCTATGGTGCCGTCAAAATCCAGCGTCTCAATATCCGCCGAGGCAGAGTAGATTATTTTCTCGGCAAAATCCGTGCTCTTCTCCGAAACGGCATCCGAAAATCCGGCGCTGTCCGCCTCATCCGGCGCGGTTTCTGACTCCATCATGGCCGGGGCGTCGGCCCAGCTTTCGGCATCCTGCATCGCCCCGTTATCAATGGCGGCGGAGTAATCTGCGCTGCCGCAGGCGCAGAGCAGCGTCAGCAACAGCACGAAAATAAGCGCAAGGGCTGAATACCTTTTTTTCATCTTTTTTACCTCCCGTGTTTTCGTATCTATGCTCTATGACGTATTCCGCAGGAAAAAGTTTCAGAAAATATTCAAAAATTCCTCCAGCACCTTTCCGCCGGCCCCGTCCACCCACACGGCCGCATGGAAAATATCCGCCGCCGGGTCCGGGATATCTATGGTCTTAAGGCCGGAAAACCTGTGGTATTCAAAGTAGCTTTTGGGCAGGGAGACCATCGTCTCCCCCATCTGGGTGGTTATAAAGGACACGGGCACGCTGTCCACCGTCCGGAGCCGCGGCTCAAGGCCCATATTGGAAAAGCTTTTCAGCATACGGGAGCGGCCCCGGGGCTTATTTGACACCACCGCCACCTCGTACCGCTCCACCGCGTCGCGGCAGGTGTTCACATCCTCCCGATCCTCCACCACCAGGATCAGCCTGTCCCGGTGTACAATCCGGCTTTTAAATTCCGGCGGCAGTGCCTCGTTGTGGCGCAGGAGCAGGAACGCCGCGTCCGTCTCCCCGTATCTCAGCATGTCCTGGCAGTCGGGAAAGGGCGCAGACTGGACGGATATCTTAAGCCCCGGCCTCTCCTTGCCGAAAGCCGCTATTTTTTCCGTGATGCCGGTGCTGTCAAAGTGGTCCTCCGTGTCGTCAAATACTATCCGTAGCTTTTCCGCCCCGGCAATTTCCCCGCCGTTTCCCGAGACAATCTCCCGTATGCGCTCCGACCGGGAGACGGCCTCCTGGGCCTCCCCCAGCATGGCCCTGCCCGCGGCGGTCAGATATACGCTCCTGCCGCCCCGGACAAAAAGCTCCTCCCCAAGCTCCCGCTCAAGCTCCGATATCTGGTGGCTCAGGGCGGGCTGCGATACGTACAGCGAGTCCGCCGCGCGGCTGAAATTCTGGTGCTCCGCCACCGCGAGAAAGTATCTGAGCTGCTTTAATTCCATAACCCGGCCCCCTCTTTTTTGATTATAACATAGCCGCAAGCGGCTATGTTATATCGCCATGTGCCGTCTCCGACGGCACGGCGAATTTAAATTTTAAGCGCACAGGCGCGGAGCGTCTGTATGCGCGTTATAATAACCGCGCACGGTTATTATAACATATTAGCGGACGGGCGCGCCATGCTTTTTACTCGCCGCTCCGCCGACGCAAAAAAATTCCCCCTGACGGGGGAATTGGGATTTTCAGTCCTCGTGCAGAACTTCCTGCACAATATACCTGGGCCTGGCCTTAGTCTCCAGGAACACCTTGCCCACATATTCTCCCACAATCCCCAGGGCCAGCATTATAAAGCCGCCTACGAAGAACAGGGAAAAAATAATTATCTTCCAGTTTAACATACTGTGCCCGAAAATCGCCATAATGACGGACACCGCCAGGAACACGATGCTGAAGGCTATGAACAAAATTCCCACGGCGGATATAAAATGTATGGGCTTTGCCGAAAGGGATGTTATCCCATCCCCGGCCAGGGCCAGCATCTTTTTAAGGGGATATTTGCTCTCGCCGGCAAAGCGCTCGCTGCGCTCGTAGGTGACCGTATCGGTCTTAAAGCCCAGCATCGGTATTATGCCCCGGAGGAACAGATTCCGCTCCCCGTACCGGGAAAGGGCCTCCAGCGCCCGGCGGCTCATAAGCCTGTAGTCGGCGTGGTTAAACACTATCTCCCCGCCCATGGCCGATATTACCTTGTAGTAGCCCTCCGCCGTAAGGCGCTTAAAGGCGGAGTCCTTCTCCCTTTTCGACCTGACGCCGTATACGATATCGCAGCCGTCCAGGTATTTATCCACCATGGCGTCAACGGCGTTTATATCGTCCTGAAGGTCCGCGTCCATGGATATCACCATGTCGGCCTTGTCCTTCACTGTCATAAGCCCGGCCAAAAGCGCGTTCTGGTGTCCGCGGTTTCTTGACAGGCAGATGCCGGAAAACAGCCTGTCCGCGCTGTGCAGCGCCGATATAAGCTCCCATGTCCTGTCCTTAGAGCCGTCGTTTACAAGCACCACCCGGCTCTCCGGGTCTATTTTCCCCGCGTCTATAAGGGCACGCATTTTTTCCCGGAGCCGCTTTGAGGTCTCCGGAAGCACCTCCTCCTCATTGTAGCAGGGCACCACTATATAGAGCTTGTTTTTCAGCATGTTATCCAACTTAAGGCTCCTTTCAAACGGGGTTTGACCTTAGTATAATCCGAATATTAAACAAATTCAACATAATAATCGCATAAAAGCATATAATAGCTTTGATTTTCGCGGATTTTTTTATGCAGTTTTGTCCTTGAAAAAATTCCCCCCGGGGAATAGAATATGTATGCTGTGATAAAGGGCTGTAAAAGTCCCGATTTTCCGGCCAAAACCGGCGGATAATGTCACAAATATACCTGTTCAGAACGGGTGAAAGCAATGATCAACATAGTCCTCCATGAGCCGGAGATTCCCATGAACACCGGCAATATCGCCAGGACCTGCGCCTGCACCGGCGCGCGGCTCCACCTTATAAAGCCCCTCGGCTTCGATATCTCCGACAGGGCGGTGAAAAGGGCCGGCCTCGACTATTGGCATCTGGTGGATATAAGCGTATACGACAGCATAGAGGAGTATTTCGAAAAAAACGGCAGCGAAAATATCTGGCTCGCCACCACCAAGGCGCCCAGGTCCTACGCCGAGGCGGAATTTACCGACGGCTGCGCCCTTGTTTTCGGCAAGGAGACCGCGGGCCTGCCAAAATATATAAGGGAAAAATATTACTCAAGGTGCATACGGATACCCATGCGGGAGGAGGCCAGGAGCCTCAACCTTGCAAACTCCGTGGCAATACTGTGCTATGAGGCATTAAAACAGCTCAATTTCCCGAACCTTCAGGGATTCGGCGAAATGAAATGAACAAAACAGGAGGAAAAAACATGAATTACAGCAAGAAGTCTGTCGCCGACGTAGACGTCTCCGGCAAAAAGGTTCTGCTCCGCTGCGATTTTAACGTTCCCCAGAACAAAGAGACCGGGGAAATCACCAGCGACAAGAGGATAGTAGCCTCGCTGCCAACCATAAAGTATCTTCTGGAAAAGGGCGCCGCGGTCATCGCCTGCTCCCACCTTGGAAAGCCCAAGGGCGAGTGGAAAACCGGCCTGAGCCTTGCCCCGGTGGCAAAGCGCCTCTCAGAATATCTGGGCCAGGAGGTAATCTTCTGCAAGGACGTTGTGGGAGAGGACGCCAAGGCCAAGGCTGCCGCGCTGAAGCCCGGACAGATAATGCTGCTTGAAAACCTCCGTTTCCACATCCAGGAGGAGAAGAACGACCCGGAATTTGCCAAAGAGCTGGCCTCCATGGCGGAGCTTTATGTGTCCGACGCTTTCGGCACAGTGCACCGGGCTCACGCCTCCACAGCCGGCGTCGCGGCTTATCTCCCCGCCGTCTCCGGCTTCCTTGTGGCAAAGGAGCTTGAGATTATGGGCGGCGCGCTGGAAAACCCGAAGCGCCCCTTCGTGGCTATTCTGGGCGGGGCAAAGGTCTCCGACAAGATAGCGGTCATAAATAACCTGCTTGAAAAGGCCGACACCATAATCATCGGCGGCGGCATGGCCTACACCTTCACAAAGGCCCAGGGCGGCTCCATCGGAAAATCCCTCCTGGAGGAGGACAAGATGGACTATGCCCTGGATATGATAGCCAAAGCAAAAGCCAGGGGCGTAAAGCTCCTGCTCCCCACCGACAACTACTGCGCCAGGGAGTTTTCCGCCGACGCGGAGCCGATTCTCACAAAGGCCGACCAGATTTCCGACGACCTTATGGGCATGGACATCGGCCCTGAGACGGCCAGGACTTACGCCGAGGCCGTAAAGGACGCGGGCACCGTGGTGTGGAACGGCCCCATGGGCGTTTTTGAGTTCCCCGCCTTTGCAAAGGGGACCGAGGCAATGGCAAAGGCCCTGGCTGAATCCGGAGCCGTAACCATCGTCGGAGGCGGCGATTCCGCGGCTGCCGTGGAGCAGCTCGGCTACGCCGACAGGATAACCCACATATCCACCGGCGGCGGGGCCTCTCTTGAATTTCTGGAGGGTAAGGAGCTGCCGGGCGTGGCCTGCCTCCTTGACAAATAAAAAGCCGGCAGGACCCCAGGCCCCGCCGGATAAACGGGCCGTAAATTTCTTTCGGCCCATACATAAAAAGAAAAAAGGAGAAATACTATGAACACGAAGTACCGCAAGACCATTATCGCCGGCAACTGGAAAATGAACATGCTGGCCTCAGAGGTAAAGCCTTTCGCCGATGGGCTGAAGGCCCTTGTTCCCAGAGCGAAATGGTGCGAAATGGTCGTCTGCGTCCCTTTTGTGATGATTCCCGCCGCTCTGCGGGCCTTTAAGGACTCCAAGGTCGCCGTGGGCGCCGAAAACTTAAACGAGAACGAGTCCGGCGCGTACACCGGCGAGGTCTCCGCCAACATGCTCAAGGATTTAGGCGTGAAATACGTCATTATCGGCCACTCTGAGCGCAGGCAGTATTACGGCGAGACCGACATCAGCGTAAATAAGAAGGTACACGCCGCTCTGGGCGCGGACCTCCATCCCATCGTCTGCGTTGGCGAGAGCCTGGAGCAGAGGGAGCTGGGCATAACGCTGGAGCTTATAACCCTCCAGGTAAAGACTGCCCTGGCAAACGTGCCCGCTGAAAAAATGCGCCACGTTACCATCGCCTACGAGCCTATCTGGGCCATCGGCACCGGCAAGACGGCCACAGCCGAGCAGGCAAACGAGGTCTGCTCCGCCATCCGCGCCGTCATCCGCGGACTTTACGGCGCAAGAGTCGCAAGGGCCGTCACCATTCAGTACGGCGGCTCCATGAACGACGGCAACGCCGCAGAGCTTCTTGCCCAGCCCGACATCGACGGCGGCCTTATCGGCGGCGCGTCCCTGAAGCCCGAGAAATTCGCAAAGATTATCGAGGCTGCAAACCAGAGCGAAAATTAAAAGATTTTCGAGGAGAATATGAAAACACCGACAACACTTATAATTATGGACGGCTACGGCATCGCCGCCCCCTCTGAGGGGAACGCCGTCTATAAGGCAAAAACGCCGTTTCTCGACAGGCTTTTCAGGATCTGCCCCCACACGGAGCTTTCAGCCTCCGGCGAGGACGTGGGCCTGCCCGCCGGGCAGATAGGCAACAGCGAGGTCGGCCACACCAATATCGGAGCCGGCAGAGTTGTTTTCCAGGAGCTGCCCAAAATTTCAAACGCCATCAAAACCGGCGGGTTCTTCAAAAACGAGGCATACGCCGCCGCTATGGACAGCTGCAGGGAAAACGGCGGCGCCCTGCACCTTATGGGGCTGCTCTCCCCCGGCGGCGTCCACAGCCATATCACCCATCTCTGGGGCTTTTTGGAGATGGCGAAGCGCCGTGGCCTTACAAGGGTCTATATCCACGGCTTTATGGACGGCCGCGACGTCCCCCCCTCCTCCGGAAAGGAGTACGTCCAGGAGTGCGTTCAAAAATGCGCCGAGTTGGGCGTGGGCAAAATCGCCACAATAATGGGCCGGTTTTACGCCATGGACAGGGACAGCCGTTGGGACAGGGTTGAAAAAGCCTACAACGCCATGGTTCTTGGGGAGGGAGTGCAGAATCCCGACCCGGCGGACGCCATGCAGAAGTCCTACGACGCAGGCGTGACCGACGAATTTGTGGAGCCTGTGGTCTGCGATAAGGACGGCCTCGTAAAAGAGGGCGACAGCATAATTTTCATAAACTTCCGTCCCGACAGGGCCAGGGAGATAACCCGCGCCTTCGTGGACCCGGAGTTTACAGGCTTTAAGCGGGAAAAAGGCTGCTTTCCTGTAAAATACGTCTGCACCACCCAGTACGACGAGAAGATGCCCAACGTATCGGTGGCGTATCCCCCGGAGCGCCTCAAAAACACCTTGGGCGAATATATAAGCGACCTGGGCTTTACCCAGCTCCGGATTGCGGAAACTGAGAAATACGCCCACGTGACCTTCTTCTTCAACGGCGGAGTGGAGCATGTTTACAGCGGAGAGGACAGAGTGCTGGTGCCGTCCCCCAAGGAGTTCCCCACCTACGACCTTATCCCGGAGATGAGTGCCTTTGAGGTGGCCGCCAAGGCTGTGGAGCGGATAAAAAGCGGAAATTACGACGTGGTTATCCTGAATTTCGCAAACTGCGACATGGTGGGCCACACAGGAGTTTTCGACGCCGCGGTAAAGGCCGTTGAGACGGTTGACCGGTGCGTGGAAAAGGTCGTGAAGGCCACGGCGGAGATGGGCGGCGTATCGCTCATAACGGCGGACCACGGAAACGCCGACAAAATGGTTGCCGAGGACGGCCAGCCCCACACCGCCCACACCACGAATCCCGTGCCGTTTATAGTCGTCGGCGCGGATGTAAAGCTCAAGGTCGGCCGCCTTGCCGACATAGCTCCCACGATTCTCGATATAATGGGGCTTAACAAGCCGGAGGAAATGACCGGAAGCTCTCTTATAATATAAAAATATAAAGGAGTATCACCAATGAAACAGTATTTTGAAATCGTAGACGTAGTAGGCCGCGAAATACTCGATTCCAGAGGCAACCCAACCGTTGAGGTTGAGGTATATCTTGACGACGGCACAATGGGCCGCGCCCAGGTGCCATCAGGCGCGTCTACCGGCGCTTTCGAGGCCTGCGAGCTCCGTGACGGCGACAAGAACCGCTATCAGGGCAAGGGTGTTGCCACAGCCGTTGCCAACATAAACGGCGAGATTGCCGAGGCTCTTGCCGGTCTCAACGTGCTTGACCAGCCCTCCATCGACAAGCTCCTTATCGAGCTTGACGGCACCCCCAACAAGTCCCGTCTCGGCGCAAACGCCATTCTGGGCTGCTCCCTGGCATGCGCCAAGGCCGCCGCTGAGGCCCTGGGTCTGCCCCTCTACAGCTACATCGGCGGCTGCAACGCCAAGACGCTGCCCGTCCCCATGATGAACGTCCTAAACGGCGGCGCTCACGCCTCCAACAGCGTGGATATCCAGGAATTTATGATAATGCCCGTGTCCGCCGCCAGCTTTAAGGAGTGCCTCAGGATGTGCGCCGAGGTGTTCCACGCCCTTAAGAAGGTAGTCCCCTCCACCGGCGTCGGCGACGAGGGCGGCTACGCCCCCAACCTGGCGTCCGACGAGGACGCCCTCAAGGCCCTTGTGGAAGCTATCACCGCCGCAGGCTACAAGCCCGGCGAGGACTTTAAGATTGCCATGGACCCGGCTGTTTCCGAGTGGTTTAACGCCGAGGACGGCTGCTACCACCTGCCCAAGCGCGGCACTGTTATGACACGCCAGCAGATGGTTGATATGTGGGTTGACTTTGTGAACAAATACCCCATTATCTCCATCGAGGACGGCATGGCCGAAGAGGACTGGGAGGGCTGGAAGATGCTCACCGACGCTCTGGGCGATAAGATCCAGCTTGTGGGCGACGACCTGTTTGTTACCAACACCCAGCGCCTTAAGAAGGGCATCGACCTGGGCGTGGCAAACGCCATTCTTATCAAGGTAAACCAGATCGGCACTCTCACCGAAACTCTGGAGGCCATCCAGATGGCCAACCGGGCCGGCTACACCGCCGTTGTCTCCCATCGCTCCGGCGAGACCGAGGACACCACCATCGCTGACATCGCCGTCGCCACCAACGCCGGACAGATAAAGACCGGCGCTCCCTCCAGAACGGACCGCGTGGCCAAGTACAACCAGCTTCTCCGCATCGAGGAAGAGCTGTTCGACATCCCCCAGTACCTGGGCATGGACGCCTTCTTCAACATTAAGAATAAATAAGCCAAAATTTAAGCGCCCCCGGAAAACCGGGGGCGCTTTTTTAGATAACACGCCGGGGCCCCGCCGCTGCGGCGATACGGCCCGGCCCGTTTACAGGTTATATATTTGCCGGAGCCTCGCCGGTCTCGGCTTTTTTGCGGAAAATGGCCTTGAACACCGTGCGGACAAGGGGCTGGATAAAGAAAAGCTGCGTGAAAAAGGCGAAGGGGAAATTAAAGCACACCAGCTTAAGCCAGTTTGCAAGCAGCGTGACGATGTTAAAGCCCGCATAGTAGGGGTAGTAAAGCCAGGCAGCGATAAAGCTCATTGCCGGGCACATAAGGCCCACTGTGGCGCAGATTATGGCGGACTCAAAGTGCATGGGGTGGCTCTCCGCCGGATTAAACACGCGGCAGGCCAGCTTAAAGGAGCATGGGCTGCCCATAAGCACCTCAAGCCCGTAGGCCAGGCAGAACTCTATAAGTATCACGGCCCATATGGGCATCATTTGGCCCAACATGTACACGCCTCCCTGCTGCCGTATGGCCCCCAGGACGCTTCCGGCCCCTGTGACCTCCATAAGCGTGCCGCCGTTTACAACGTAGAGGCTGAAAAATACATAGGCGTGGACTGTGACAAGTACGGTGAGAAAGGCGAACACCATTCTCTGAAATTTGTTTTCCGGCATATTTATGACCTCTCCTTTTCTTTTAAACGGCCTGAGCATGGCGCTGGGGCCGTTTTTTGCGCAAAAAAACGACACATATGCTGATATGTAAACCAATTCGGTTTGTGCCGTGATCAGATTTACATATTCCCCGGGGAATAACACATGTGTCGTTTTGCAAACAAATATAAGGTTTTTTGCCCGCCCTGAGGACAATTCAGGGCGTTATTTGATATTAAAGCACATTTGGCCGGAATTTTCAAGCGAAAATTTTACAGCGCCATGGCCGCGTCGAAGGCGGAACGGGTGGCAAGCTTCACATTGCCCACTCTGGCGCAGTCGCCGATGCGGCGGAACGCCTCGGCGCAGTCCCGGAAGCTCTCGGCCTCGGCGGCCCGGGAACGCATACCAAGAGCCAAAATCACCGTGTCGGCGGGGATAGTGCGCTCTTTTCCGTCCTTATCCTGATAGGTCACGCCGTTTTCGGAAATGCCGGTGCATTTTGCGGAGAGAAGCGCCTCCCGGCAGCGGTCGCCCACCTGGCCCACAAGCTCCTCCCTGTAGGTGCGCATGGCGTCGGGGGCAAGAGAGGGCTGCATTTCAAGCAGTGTGACGTCCTTACCCTGCATCCCGTAATACACCGCCGTCTCACAGCCCACCTGGCCGCCGCCGATTACCACAAGCTTCCGGCCCAGCTTTTCCTGATTAAAGAAGCTGTCCCCGGCCCAGATGACATTTTCCCGGTCGATGCCCGGTATGGGCGGGATAAGCGGGTCCGCGCCGATGGCGCAGATTACGGAGTCAAAATCCATCCCGGATATCATGTCCGGCGTGGCCCTTACGCCCAGGCGCAAATCGATTTTACCGCACTTTTTCACGTGGTCGATAAGGTAGTTTTCATATTTTAGCAGGTCGTATTTAAAGGGCATAAAGGCCGCGTCCTTAAGCTGGCCGCCCAGCTCCTTTTCCTTTTCAAACAGGGTCACGCTGTGCCCCCGCTCCGCCGCCAGCAGCGCCGCCTTCATTCCGCCGGGGCCGCCGCCGATAACGGCCACGTTCTTCCTTTCATAATTCTCCGGCACGAGCATATCCAGAAAATCCTCCCGACCCGCTTTTGGGTTTACGGAGCAGGAGTAATAGTGGGTGTGCTTAAACTCGTCCAGGCAGTGGAAGCACTTGATACACGGTACTATCTCCTCAGGGCAGCCCTTTCTGGATTTTTCCACGGTGTAGGGATCGGCTATCATGCCCCGGGCCATGGCCACTATGTCCGCCTCGCCCTTTTTCAGCACATCCTCGATAAGGTCCGGCGTCTGGAAAGCGCCAAGGGTCAGCACGGGGATGCGGATATCCGGGCACTCCTTTACGGCCTTTGCAAGATATGCGTTGCAGGCGGGCGGCAAAAAGCCCGTCGGGTGCGTTATGGCCCGGAGCCTCGGCTCCCGGACTACGCCGGCGGAGATGTGGATTATATCTATCTCGTCCTGAATGAGCTTTACAAATTCGATGCAGTCCTCTACGGTAAACCCGCCGGGAACGCACTCCGAGCCGGAGATGCGGTACTCTATAAGCAGGTCCCGGCCCACACGCTCACGTATTTTTCTCAGCACCATCAGCGGGAATTTGGCCTTGTTCTCCATGGAGCCGCCGAACTCGTCAGTGCGGGTGTTTCCCCTGGGGGACACGAACTCCTGAAGCAGTGTGCCGTGGCCGCCGTGTATCAGCAGGGTGTCGAAGCCGCAGAATTTCACGCACTCGGCAAGATCCGCGTAGCGGTTTGCAAGGCGCTCCATCTCCTCATAGGGCATCTGGTGGAACATCAGCCCGTCGGAGCGGAGAAAATCGGAGCAGCCGTATATCTTCTCCCTTTTGGCCTCCTCGGTGTACTCGCCCTCGGAGCCGAAGTGAACCAGCTCGTAGGAGCATTTTGCATCGTAAAAGTGCATGGCGTCGGTCATATGTATAAAGTTGCGCCAGCCGGTAGGCTCCGTTATGTTGAATTCGGTGTGGATGGGGTTCCGGCCGGTGAGGGTCACCTTCTGCCCGCCGCAGTTTACGCAGGCGGCGCCGCCCTTGGCTTTTTCAAGGTAATTTTTTATGTATGACGGCTCCGGGTACCAGGGGGCGTTATTCTGTATCATATGGCCGGTGGAGGGGGCTGTAAATATGCGGTTTTTGAAAGTCACCTTACCCACGGTAAGGGGGGTGAAGATGTGGGGATAAAATTTATTCATTTATGCGGCTCCTTTCGCGGTATGCCGGCACACCGGCACGGATTTTACTATATTATACCTGACGCGGAAGGGAAATTGAAATACCGCTTTTAAATTGCAGCTATAAACAAAAGAAATAACCGCAGCTAAAGGCCGGTTTGATTTCTCAATATTTTTGCTTTAAATATTCACTATTATTATCTTCCCGCCCCATTACATCTCTATTCCTTCCCGCACCCCTTGAAACGGGCAGGGGCTGCCGCCCCCTGCACCCAGAACTTGCCCAGCGGCTGTTAAACTTCTCTCTGCCCAAAACTGCCTACAGCCTTTCCATAGAAACCCGTCGCCAATCCGTTTAGAACGCCGATGATGCCTTCGGCTGTAAGTACCACCGGAGGCGAGGCCCTTGCTTTCTCTTTCACGGGCCGCCACGGTTTCTCTTTCCTTGGGCCAGCAAGGAAAGAGAAATGGGGGCGGAGGGAGCGCACCCCCGGGTGCGTACATTATCTAAAGTAAAAACCGCCACTCTCATAAGTGACGGTTTTCTATTATTGAGCCGCTCATTTTGTCAATCTTCAGGGGTGGAATTTTCGAGTTTTATTTCCCCCTGCTCCCGCTCTACTGCCTTTAGATGCTCCGAATAATTTATTTATCGATAAATACAACTTGGAGGAATCGCCAATGGATACCGTCGTATATGAAAAAGAATACCCTTTGACCGATGACGATATCATCCCCGATGCCGCTACCGTCGCCAAAACGGAATGCCTGCTCCGGGAATTGAAAGCCAGAAATGACGCCGTATTTGCCGTAGACACCAGGACAAAGAAACTGTACTCGGACGTTTTGGAGCGCCGCGACGCCATAACCCGGGCATTTTCCGGCAGGGCCCGGGGCCTCCTCATAGACTACTATAATCACACCGCCCGGGCGGAGATGGAGTGCCCCTATGCGGAATTCAAGACCGGAGAATTTATGAGTGCCCTCGCCATTGCCGTCATCTGCGCCGACAGTATAGAATTCACCCCAACCGCCTCCGGGCTGCTGAATATCAGAATCAAGCTGCCCTACTTTAAATATCTGGGCGAGACGCCGGACGTATAAAGGCACAGGCAAAAAGTCGGTGCCTTTTGTTATTTTTTCCTCCAGAGCCGGTTTTCGCGGCTTTGCCGCCAATCCGCAGAATGGGCGGCGCGGCGCGTATTTTTGCGCTGGGCCATGTTCTCCTTTATTATGATCCGCCGGGCGGCGCCCTCCGGCCTCACGTTGTTGTCCCTGGCATAGGACACCAGGAATTTTGTGACCTTCAGCCGGTTTTCCTCGTATATGTCCATATCCTCAAACAGATCCTTGTATATGCTGAAAAGCTCAATCTTCATTTTTATGCTCCGGGGCAGGCTGGACTCCTGCTCGGCAAGGCTGGTGGGCGATTTTATGTAGTAATAGAGCGGCTGGGCCACGCTGGCGAATGTCTCGGCGCAGCGTATGTACTCAAGGTTAAACATAAAATCCTCGCACCACTGCACGTCGGTGCAGCATTGGAGGCCGTTGGCGGTGACTATATCCCGCCGGTATAGCTTGTTCCACATAACCCCATAATAGAAATTGGCCGGCTCCTCCATCATATATGAGGCGTATTCCCGGCGGGTCAGCACTCCCCGGTCGGGTATGCCGCCCTTGCGGCCCGCATTTCCGCCTACCACACGGAAGAAGTCGGTTATCACCATATCGCAGCCAAAATTCTCGGCTTTTTTCACCATAAGCTCTGCGGCCCTGCGGTCCAGCCAGTCGTCGCAGTCGGCAAACTGGAGGTATTTCCCCCTGGCCGCGGCCATTCCGGCGTTTCTGGCGGCAGATACACCGCCGTTTTCCCGGGCCAGAATCCGCACCCGGCTGTCACGCGCCGCAAAATTGCGGCACATCTCCAGGCTCCCGTCGGAGCTGCCGTCGTCCACCAAAATAAGCTCAAAATTCCTGAAGCTCTGCCCCAGAACGCTGCTTACGCATCTGTCCAGCGTTTTTTCGCCGTTGTACACCGGGATTACGATGCTGATAAGCGGCTCAATATCCTTTCCCAACTGTTCTGCCCCCATTGCCGTTTTATAATATTTATACCATCCTTTTGCTCCCAGGGCAATAAAAATCTTTTTTCGCTCTGATTATACAGGACTTTTTTGCCCCTATTACAGCTTTATTTTTTCCGCCCCAATATTTTTCCCCTCTTCCCGCCCCCATTTCTCTTTTTACAAAAGAGAAACGGCCGCGGCCGGTCAAAGAGAAAAGCGCGGGGGATTCCGATTTCCCCCGCACCCCTTGAAACGGGCAGGGGACTGCCGTCCCCTGCACCCAGAACTTGCCCAGCGGCTGTTAAACTACCACCCGCACGGAACTGCCTGCGATCTTCCCGTAGAAGCCCGTCGTCAATCCGTTAAGAACACCGATGATGCCTTCGGCTGTAAGTGCCCCCGGGAGGCGAGCGTTTTCTTTTCTTTGACCGCTCAAGCGGCCGTTTCTTTTCTTTTGCGCTGCAAAGAAAAGAAATGGGGGGCTTGAAAGCCCTGCACCCCCGGGTGCGTACAGTCCCCCCCTTGGGCCGGCAAGGGAAAAGAAATAGGATACGGAAAACAGGAAAATTAATATAAAAAATGTGCAAAATTATGTCCTTTGTCATGGGTATTTGAGAAAATATTTCAATTCTTTACAATATTTGATTTTTTGGTCCCTTTTTCATTTTTTGCACTGTACATTTTAAAGCGTTCTGTTATAATATGAATGTAAAAAATTAAATACGCTTCTGCGGTCATATAATGAAAACAGGGAGGATTAAGCCAATGATATCCCACGGAAAAGACCTTAAAATTTTTTCCGGCAACGCCAACAAACCTCTTGCCGAGAACATCTGCCGCTGCATCGGCTACAAGCTTGGGGACAACAACATTACAAGCTTCTCCGACGGAGAAATTTCCGTTTCCCTCAATGAGACGGTCCGCGGCTCCGACGTGTTCCTTATCCAGTCCACCTGCAGCCCGGTAAACAACAACCTTATGGAGCTGCTGCTGATGATTGATTCCTGCAAGCGCGCCTCCGCAGGCCGCATCACGGCGGTCATACCCTATTTCGGATACGCCCGCCAGGACCGGAAGGCCAAGGCCAGAGACCCCATCTCCGCAAAGCTGGTGGCGAATCTGCTCACCTCCGCCGGAGCCGACCGTGTGCTTACCATGGATCTCCACGCCCCTCAGATACAGGGCTTTTTCGATATCCCCGTGGACAACCTGCTTGGCAGCTCCATCTTTTCCGACCATTACATAAAGCGCTTCGGTGAAAACAACCCCGACCTTATCGTAGTCTCCCCCGACGTTGGCTCCGTGTCCAGGGCAAGGACCTTTGCCCACGCCATAGGCACAAACCTGGCTATCGTGGATAAGCGCCGGGAAAAGGCAAACCAGTCCGAGGTCATGAACATAATAGGCGACGTCCGCGATAAGGACGTTATCCTCCTGGACGACATGGTGGACACCGCCGGCAGCCTCTGCGGCGCGGCAAAGGCTCTGTCGGAAATCGGCGGCGCTAAGAAAATTTATGCCTGCGCCACTCACGGCGTCCTCTCCGGCCCGGCTATCGACAGGATAAACGAGAGCTGCATTACAGAACTCCTGTTCCTGGACACCATCCCCTATCCCGCCGAAAAGGAGTGCAGCAAGATAAAGTATCTCCCTGTGGCCCCCATGTTCGCCGAGGCTATCGAGAGAGTTTACGAGGAAGTTTCCATTTCCACCCTGTTCAGAAACTAAAACGCCGACGGCGGGAACCCGCCGGGAGGCCCGAATCCTTATCGGGGAAAACGTAACGCTTTCCCCGATGTATTTTTTTAAGAGGTATGCTATGTTTTTCAAAAAATCGAGCGGCAGCCCCGCGTGGCTGGTGGTTTTCCTGGGAAATCCCGGCCTCAAATACTCCGGCACCAGGCACAACGCCGGCTTTATGGTCTCGGAGGCGGCGGAGGCAAAGTTCGGTGTGAAAATAGACAGGCTCAAATTTAAGGCCCTGACCGCCCTCTGCACCGTCTCCGGCCAGAAGGTCCTGTTTATGAAGCCCCAGACCTATATGAATCTTAGCGGCGACGCGGTGCGCCCCGCCATGAGCTTCTACAAAATACCCCTGGACCGTGTGCTGGTGGTGTCCGACGACGTTTCAATGCCCGTGGGCAAGCTGCGGATAAGGCGCAGCGGCTCGGCAGGCGGCCATAACGGCCTTAAGGACATAATCGCCAAATGCGGCGGAGAGGGCTTTCCCCGGATAAAGCTGGGCGTCGGCGCGAAGCCCGAGGGCTGGGATATGGCAGACTGGGTGCTGAGCCGTTTTGCCGGCCAGGACGCGGAGACGATGGAGGCCGCCGCAAAGCGCGCCGCGGAGGCCATCGGGGAGCTTATCGGCTCCGGCGTGGACAGCGCCATGAATAAATTCAACTCCTGAAAACGCGAAAATTCCTTTCCGATTTACCGCACTTTACCGGAGAAGAATTTTTTCATTTTTTCAGATTGGTATATGCGTAAATCAATATTTGATTGACTAAAACCCCGGCATGTGGTAATGTCTTACTATATCTTTTTGCGAGAGTGATTTTGAAAATGAGCATGATCGAACTGAAGGAGACCGGCGTATATCTTCTGAACGGCCGCCCTGTGGACGCCGCCTCCGCCGGAGGTGTCCGGCCCCCGGAAAAAGCCCGGGAGGGCACCATGGCATACACCATACTTCGCCGCCACAACAAAAACGGCGAGCCGGGGAAGCTGAGCGTCCTGTTTGACGCGATGATTTCCCACGATATCACCTATGTGAGCATAATCCAAACGGCCCGGGCCTCCGGGATGACCCGTTTTCCTATCCCCTACGCGCTCACAAACTGCCACAACAGCCTCTGCGCCGTGGGCGGCACCATAAACGAGGACGACCACGCTTTCGGCCTGTCCGCCGCCAAAAAATACGGCGGCATATACGTCCCGGCAAACCAGGCGGTCATACACCAGTTTGCCCGGGAAAAGCTGGCTGGCTGCGGAAAAATGATACTCGGCTCCGATTCCCACACCCGCTACGGCTGCTATGGCGCCCTGGCCGTGGGCGAGGGCGGCGGCGAGCTTACAAAGCAGCTTCTCAGGAACACCTGGGATATGGACGCGCCGGAGGTGGTGCTGGTATGGCTCGAGGGCGCGCCGAGGCACGGCGTGGGCCCTCACGACGTGGCCATCGCCCTCTGCGGAGCCACCTTCCCCAACGGCTTTGTGAAAAACCGCATACTTGAATTTGCGGGCCCCGGCGCGGCGGGCCTCTCGATGGATTTCCGCACCGGGATCGACGTTATGACCACCGAGACAAGCTGCCTCTCCTCCATCTGGACTACCGATGGAACCGTAAAGGACTTTTACGAAAAGGTGGGCCGTCCGGAGGACTACATGGAGCTTAAGCCGGAAAACGGCGCCTACTACGACAGGATGGTAAAAATAAATCTCGACGAAGTGGAGAGCATGATAGCGCTGCCCTTCCACCCCTCCAAGGCGTACACCGTACACGAGCTTCAGGAAAACGCCGATGAAATATTCGCCGAGGTGGAGGCCGCCTGCAACAGGGAGCTGGCGGGCAAGGTCTCCCTGGACCTCCACGGCTGCATACAGGACGGCAGAATAATGGCATCCCAGGGGGTCATAGTGGGCTGCGCCGGCGGTATGTACGAAAATATATCCGAAGCCGCCGACATTCTCCGGGGAAAGGACATCGGGAACGGTTATTTCGACCTCTCCGTATACCCCTCCTCCGCCCCCATAAACCTGGCGGTCATACGGGACGGCCTTGCCGCCTCCCTTATAGAGTCGGGCGCTGTTTTAAAGCCCGCCTTCTGCGGCCCCTGCTTCGGCGCAGGCGACACGCCGGCCCACAACACGCTGTCAATCCGCCACGCCACCCGCAATTTTGCAAACCGGGAGGGGTCCAAGCCGGGAAACGGCCAGATAGCCTCTGTGGCACTTATGGACGCCAGGAGCATCGCCGCCACCGCGTTAAACGGCGGCGCTCTCACCGCCGCGACGGATATCGATTACGATATCGCTCCCCGGGAGTATAAATACGACGGCGCCGTATACGAAAAGCGCTGCTATTTCGGTTTCGGCAAGGCCGACCCCTCTGTTGATCTGAAATTCGGCCCCAACATACGGGATTGGCCGAAAATACCGGAGCTTAAGGACGATCTTCTTATCCAGCTCTGCGCCGTTGTACAGGACGAGGTGACCACCACCGACGAGCTTATCCCCTCCGGAGAGACGTCCTCCTACCGCTCAAATCCCATCGCCCTTGCGGAATTCACCCTCAGCCGCCGGGCGCCGGACTATGTATCCCGCTCCAAATTTGCAAGGACGATGAACGAGGAGCTGCTGGCCGGGGCTATGCCCGGCGACGTGGCCCTTGCCCTTTCCAGAGTGGACGGCTCCGCCGAAAGCCTCTCGGCGGGCTCCTGCATTTTTGCCAGAAAGCCCGGCGACGGCAGCGCCAGGGAACAGGCCGCCTCCTGCCAGCGTGTGCTGGGGGGCTTCGCCAACATCTGCTATGAGTACGCCACAAAGCGCTACAGGAGCAACTGCATAAACTGGGGAATAATCCCCTTTACAATAGACCGTTCCGTGAAATTCGACTGTTCCGCCGGTGATTTTATTTATATCCCCGGTATCAGGCAGGGAATTCTGGAGGGGAAAGAGGAGTTTTCCGCAAAGCTTATCACCGCCGGCAGCACGGAGGATATTACCCTGTTCTGCCGCGGCCTTACGGAAAAAGAGCGGCTGATACTGACTTGCGGATGCCTTATAAATTACTACGCCGCCGTAAACAGAGGTGAGATAAAATGATCCGGATGAAAACCCCCTTAGTGGAGATGGACGGGGACGAGATGACCCGCATACTGTGGCGGATGATAAAGGAAAAGCTCATCCTGCCCTTTGTGGACTTAAAAACCGAATATTACGACCTGGGGCTTTTAAACCGCAACGCCACCGGCGACCAGGTGACAGCGGACGCCGCCAACGCCGCGAAAAAATACGGCGTTGCCGTAAAATGCGCCACCATAACGCCCAATAAGCAGCGCATGGAGGAATACCCGGAGCTTACGGAGATGTGGAAAAGCCCAAACGCCACCATCCGCTCCATACTGGACGGCACCGTTTTCCGCACGCCGATAGTTATCCCCGCCATAAAGCCCGCAGTGAAAAACTGGGAAAAGCCCATAACCATCGCCCGTCACGCTTACGGCGACATATATAAGGCCGTGGACATGCGCACAGAGGAGCCGGGGGAATGCACAATGACCTTCAGGGGCAGAAGCGGCAGCGAAAAGACGCTCTCTGTCCAGAAGGTGGACGGGCCCGCCGTCTGGCAGGGCGCCCACAATAAAGAGGAGAGCATCCGCAGCTTTGCCCGGGCCTGCTTCCAGTACGCCGTGGACACAAGGCAGGATCTGTGGTTTTCCACAAAGGACACCATCGCCAAAATATACGATGGGGCGTTTAAAGAGATATTCCAGCAGGAATTTGAAAGCTACGAGGCCAAATTCCGGGAGCTGGGCATAACATATTTCTACACCCTTATAGACGACGCCGTGGCCCGGGTCATCCGCTCAAAGGGCGGCTTTATCTGGGCCTGTAAGAACTACGACGGCGACGTGATGAGCGACATGGTCTCCACCGCCTTCGGAAGCCTCGCCATGATGACCTCCGTGCTGGTCTCCCCGGACGGCTGCTATGAATATGAGGCCGCCCATGGCACCGTGACACAGCACTATTACCGCTGGAAAAAGGGCGAAAAGACCTCCACAAACCCCATAGCCACTATCTTCGCCTGGACCGGCGCACTGAGAAAGCGGGGCCAGCTCGACGGCATAGACGAGCTCTCCGGCTTTGCCGGCAGGCTGGAGGACGCCTGTCTCGGCACGCTGAACTCCGGAATCATGACAAAAGACCTTGTAAACCTCACAGAGCCCGGTTTTAACGCGAAAGCGGTCACAAGCGAGGAATTCCTCGACGCCGTATCGGCGCGGCTGTGACGGAAAATTTCAGAGGGCCGCCCGGATTCCCGCAAGGAGCGGGAATCCGGGCGGCTCTTTAAAAACGTATAAATTAGTTATGACAAACTAACTAATTTTGTCTAAAGCTCCAAAAGTGAACTTCGGCCCGCAAATCCCATTGACAAATCCGGGCAAGGTGAATATTATAATATTTAGTTAGCAGATGCTAACTAAAATTTACAGCAAAGGTTAGAGGCTTCTAACCTTTTGGAAAGGAGCAGCCATGATGCCGCTTACGCTTGCCAATGTGGGCGAAGAGAACACGATAAAAAAGGTCGGCGGTAATCCGGAGGTCAAAAAGCACCTGGAAAATCTTGGCTTTGTGGCCGGGGGAAACGTGACGGTCATCACAGCCATCGGCGGAAACGTTATAGTGAATGTGAAAGACGCCCGAGTGGCCATAAGCCGGGAAATGGCTCAGAAAATAATGATCTGAGGGCCGCTCTGCCCCCAGTCAAAAAGAAGGAGGAGTACACAGCATGAGGACATTGAGAGATGCCAAAGTGGGAGACACCGTCAAGGTCGTGAAGCTCCATGGCGAGGGCGCTGTAAAGCGCCGCATTATGGACATGGGCATCACCAGGGGCGTGGAGGTCCACATCCGCAAGGTCGCCCCCCTGGGGGACCCGGTGGAGGTCACGGTGAGGGATTACGAGCTCTCCATCAGGAAGGCCGACGCCCAGATGATAGAGGTGGAATAAACTGTTCCGGGGCGCGGCCCCAATATTTTTTGAAGGTCAGTCAGGCTGATCTGATCAAAAAGGAAGGAGAAAAGCAATGAAACTCAGAATTGCCCTGGCCGGCAACCCCAACTGCGGCAAGACCACGCTGTTCAACGCGCTGACCGGCTCGAATCAGTATGTGGGCAACTGGCCCGGCGTAACGGTGGAGAAAAAAGAAGGAAAATTAAAAAAGCACAGCGACGTTACAATAACGGACCTGCCCGGTATCTATTCCCTGTCCCCCTACACCCTGGAGGAGGTAGTTGCAAGAAATTACCTTATCGGCGAGCGGCCCGACGCCATACTGAATATTATCGACGGCACCAACCTGGAACGCAACCTGTACCTCACCACCCAGCTTACCGAGCTTGGCATCCCCGTTGTGGTGGCCATAAACATGATGGACATCGTGAAGAAAAGCGGCGACAAGATAAACACCCAGGAGCTTTCCCGGGAGCTGGGCTGTAAAATCGTCGAGATATCCGCCCTCAAGGGCACAGGGGTCATGGAGGCTGCACAGGCGGCCATAGACGCGGCCCAGAACGAAAAAACCGTCCCCATGCACACCTTCTCCGGAGTTGTGGAGCACGCCATAGCCCACATTGAGGAGGCGGCGGTACACGGTATGCCGGAGGAGCAGCAGCGCTGGTACGCCATAAAGATTTTTGAGCGGGACGACAAGGTTTTGGAGCAGATGAAGCTCAGCCCGGAGGTTCTGGCCCATATCGAGTCGGACATAAAGGCCGCTGAAGAGGAGTGCGACGACGACGCCGAGAGCATCATAACAAACGAGCGCTATGTCTACATATCCGGCCTTATGAAAGCCTGCTGCAAAAAGAAAGGCCACGGCCAGCTCAGCGCCTCCGACAAAATAGACAAGGTAGTTACCAACCGGATTCTTGCACTGCCCATTTTCGCAGCGGTGATGATTGTGGTCTACTGGGTGGCCATGGGGCCCTTCGGCTCCTTCCTCACCGACTGGACAAACGACGTTCTGGGCGGCGCCTGGATGACTGACGGCTCCCGGGCCCTTCTTGAAAGCTGGGGATGTGCCGAATGGCTCACCGGACTTATTTCCGACGGTATAATCGCCGGCGTGGGCGCAGTGCTGGGCTTTGTTCCCCAGATGCTGGTCCTGTTCTTAATGCTCTCCATCCTTGAGGATGTGGGCTACATGGCCCGCGTGGCTTTTATAATGGACCGTATCTTCCGCAAATTCGGGCTCTCCGGAAAAAGCTTTATACCGATGCTTATCGGCTCCGGCTGCGGCGTTCCCGGCGTTATGGCCTCCCGCACCATTGAAAACGAGAGAGACCGGCGGATGACAATTATGACTACGTGTTTTGTGCCCTGCGGCGCAAAGATGCCCATTATCGCCCTGTTTGCCGGCGCTCTCTTCGGCGGCAGCGGCCTTGTGGCTGTGTCCGCCTACTTCATAGGCGTAGCGGCCATAATCGTGTCCGGCATAATCCTTAAAAAGACCCGGCCCTTTGCCGGCGACCCGGCGCCTTTTGTAATGGAGCTGCCCGCCTACCACGCCCCCGCCGCAGGTAACGTCCTCCGGGGCACCTGGGAGCGCGGCTGGAGCTTTATTAAGCGGGCCGGCACCGTTATCGTGGCCTCCAGCATCATCCTGTGGTTCCTGCAGGCCTTCGGCAACGTAAACGGCGGCGTCGAAGGAGCCGCCTACAAATTCGGCATGATAGAGGATAACGATTACTCCATTCTGGCGGCTATCGGAAACGCCATCGCCTTTATCTTCGCCCCTCTGGGCTTCGGCGACTGGCGGTCCACAGTGGCGACCTTTACGGGCCTTATAGCAAAAGAGAACGTGGTCTCCACCTTCGGCATACTCTTCCGCGTCGGCGAGGAGGTTGCGGAGGATGACGCAATGCTCCAGGCTGCGGTGGCCGTTCACTACACCGGCCTTGCCGCCTACAGCTTCATGATATTCAACCTCCTGTGCGCCCCCTGCTTTGCCGCCATGGGCGCTATCAAGCGGGAAATGAACAGCGGCAAGTGGACGGCCTTTGCCATCGGCTATATGTGCGTATTCGCCTATGCCGTCTCCCTTATGGTATATCAGATCGGCAGCATTTTCACCGGCTCCGCAAACCCCTTTGGCATCGTGGTGGCGGTTCTGGTACTGGCCTTCCTCGTATTCATGCTGGTGCGGCCCTATAAGGAGTCCGGCACTCTCACGAAAAACGTGAAAGTCAGCAAGGCCCAAAAAGCGGTAAGATAAAAAATCTGAAAGGAGCGGTTTTCCATGTTCACATGGCTCGCGGAAAATCTTGTGACAATTATCCTCGGCCTTCTGGTGCTTGCCGTATTTGCAGCCATCATATTAAACTGGCTTAAAAACAGAAAAAGCGGGAAATCCTCCTGCGGCTGCAGCTGCGCGGGCTGCGCCATGAGCGGCCAGTGCCACAGGCCAAATTCTTAAAAAGTTCTCTATATCTCCATACTATATCTCTCTAAACCGCCGGGGCGCAGGCTTTTGCCTGCGCCCCGGCGGTATTATTGCTGCTCCCGCCAGCCTGCGTCGCCGGTGGCGGGGCCCTCTATGAGCTTTCCGTTCTTTGTGAATCTGGAGCCGTGGCAGGGGCAGTCCCAGGTGTGTTCCTGGCTGTTCCATTTGAGGGCGCAGCCCAGATGGGGGCACCTGTGCTTTGTGGGCGTCATAAGGTTTGCCGCCGCAGAGCCCGCGTTTACGATAAGCTGAGGCCGCATAATGGTCCTGCCGGGATCGAAAAGGGCGGCGAAGGGATTCCGGATGTCCCGCACCATGTCGGTAAGGAGCAGCGCCGCCGCCATGGACGAGGTCATGCCCCATTTATTGAAGCCTGTGGCCACGAATAAATCTTCCGTGTTCTTTGAGTACCGGCCGATATACGGCACCCCGTCCAGGGTCATGCAGTCCTGGGTGGCCCACCGGTATTTTTCCGAGGCGTCCGGGAAGTACCGTTTTGCAAAATCCGACAGTTCGTCCCAGCCTCCGCCGGATTTTCCCGTTTTGCGGCCGCCTCCGCCTATGAGAAGCAGGCCGTTATAATCCCTGAAGGAGAGGCCGGTCATGCTCTCGTCTACATACATCCCGTTTACCGCCGGGGCGTTTTCCAGCGCCAGCACGTAGGAGCGGTGCTGGTACATCTTTAGAAAATAGCACCCGTGCTTATTTAAAAAGGGAAAATGGGTGGCCACGATCACCTTGTTCGCGGTCACGCGGCCGTGTCCCGTCCTGGCCTCGGTGCCGATAAGCTCTCTTACGGGGCTTTGCTCGAATATTTTCAGGCCGGGGACCAGGGCGGAGAGAAATTTGATCGGGTTGAACTGGGCCTGGTTTTTTAGCTTTAAGGCTCCCGCTGCGGGAAAGGGCAGCGGGAATTTGTCCGTGAGCTCCGCGCCGCAGGAGAGATCCTCCAGCGCCTGAAGCTCCTTTTTGAGCTTGTCCGCGCCGTCCAGTGAATACACGAAGGAGTCCCGGTTTTCAAAATCGCAGTCGATGCTTCCGGCCATGTCCCGGAATTTCTGCAGGGCCTGCGTATTGGCCTCCAGGTACATCCCGGCCCCGGACCGGCCGAATTCGCGGATGAGCTTGCGGTAAATAAGCCCGTGCTGCGCCGTGATTTTCGCAGTGGTGTTGCCCGTGACGCCGCCGCAGAGCCTGTCGGCCTCCAGAAGCACGCAGTCGGCGCCCGCCCGGGTCAGAAAATAAGCGCACAAAATGCCCGTTATCCCGCCGCCGATAACGAGTATGTCTGCGGAAATATCGCCGTTCAGAGGCGAAAATTGGGGCATTGTGCCGGATGCCCGCCAGATAGATTTCATTATTATCACCGGATTTATTATTGGTGGTAATTTTAAAAAAATACGCTTTACGGAAAAGCGCGGCGGGCGTCTTATTAAAGGCAGAATACCGCCGGGCTTATGGCCCGGCGGTATCGCCTATATATTCGTTTACGTATTCCGTTATATACCCGTCGCCGTAAATCATATCGTAAATTATGGATTTATACGTGTCCAGCTCCCCCTGACTTCCGGCGTCCGGAAGGCCGGCAGAGGAGCCGTCGGCGGCTATAAATATTCTGTCGCGGCACATAAGGAAGTCCTCGGACATGCCCGAGAGGAAGTTAAACCAGCGGCTGGTGGGCAGATTCAGTCTGTCAAGCACCTGGGCGCCCAGGAAATATGAGGACGTATTCACATTCTGCGGCGCCGTGTCCCCGGTTTCATAATTTGTCCAGATAAGATACTCCGTGCTGAGCATCTCCTGCAGCTCGTCCAGATTCCAGGTAAGGGTGTCGCCGGAATTTACTGCGCCGATAAGCTCATAAATGCTCTTTCCGCCGCAGCTGAGGCCCGGCCTGTGGTCGCCCCAGAACACCAGCATTACAGGCTCCCCGCATTGGGCGAAATAGTCCGTCAGCTTCCCCAGGGCCATGTCCGCGTCATACAGGCCGGTTATGTAGGACTGCAAAAATCCCGTCTGCTCCTCCGTAAGCAGGGGACTTGTCACCGTTACGGGCTGGTACCCCTCAAAAAGCCCGTTCTTGTAAGGGACATGTGTCTCCATTGACAGTCCGTAAATAAACTGGGGCGCGCCTCCGGAATTTTCCTCAAATTCCGCGATTATCTGGTCGGCCAGAGTATTGTCCGACACATACTGGCCGGATATCTCCTTCGGAACCGTAAAGTCATCCTCAAATATGAGCTTATCAAAGCCAAAGAGCGGGAAATTGACGCTTCTGTTGTAAAGCTCGCTGGAATATGAGTGTATAAACTCGGTGGAGTAGCCGCTGTTTTTTAAAACCCGCGGGACGGAGGGTATCTGGGAATACAGCTCTGTACGGGGCAGGGACGACAGCATATCGCTTTCCGAAATAAAATAGCTGCCTATTCCGGACATAACCTCCAGCTCCACAAGGCCGGTGCCTCCGCCGTAGGTGCTGGAGTAGAATTTACCGGAGGTGCTCTCCTTTGCAAGCCTGTGGTAATTGGGCACCGGGTCCGAGGAAAACTCCACATTCGGGAGGGAGGCGGCGTCAAAAAAGCTCTCCGCCATAAAGAATATCACGTTTGGTACGATTTCCTCTTCCGGCTCCGGGGATTCCGTCACCGAGGGGTCTTCCGTCTCAGCAGGGGGTTGGGTGCTCCCGGGCGTGGGGGACGGCTCCAAGCCGGAAACCACATTTTCCATGGTGTCGGGGGAATAGTCCTCCGGCTCCGAAGCCGCGCCGGATACCGCCGAGGCGTAAAGCCCGGATATTACCCCCATCTCCGCCATCCGCTCCGACTGGGAGGCGATGGTCCGGGATATCCCCACGGCCTCCGCCGGCAGAACCCCCGAGCACAGATAGGCCATGGCGATGAAAAAGGCGCAGACGTGGCTGTAGAACAGTCCCGGCTTTTTCCTGAGCTTCAGGGAAAGGAAAAGCAGCCCCGCAAAAAGGGCCAGCAGGATAATAGCGGCTGCCACAGTCACGCCGCTGAGCTGTATTTTCGTGTAGCCCGCGATCTTGCTCAGCTCCCCCGCCAGGAAAAAATCGCTGAGAGCCAGGGGCACGCCGTTGGCCGTCAGCTTGCAGTGGCTTATAAAGCACAGCACCGGGGCGATTATTCCCGGTATAAGCCCCGAAACAAAGGGGCTGCCGCAGAGTGTGAAAACGCCGCACTCCACGGTGAATATTAAACAGCATGTCAGCACAAACGCACCTGCGTGGGACACCTGCCATGAAAATGCGCCCGTAAAGCTCTGCAGCGTGAGCATCAGGCACACTGCAGAAATTATATAGGACGCCGCAGCTAGGGAAAATATCCGGCACAGCAGGCAGGTCAGGCTCTCCCCGGACTTGCCCGAGCTTTTCCGGAGCTTTTCGCGTATATCCTGGAATTTTCTGTTCAAATCGGACCCTCTTTCAGAGAATAACAGCTGTAACGCCGCTCCATGGCCGTCAGGGCCGGGCCTGTGCCGCAGAACCCCGCGCCGGACAAAAGCCCGGCGGTCGGCCTTAGCAAAACGGGTAAACCATATCCCGTCTTCATATGCAGCTATAATGCGGCGGCGCCTTTTTTTGATTGACAAATCAATTATAATCGTGTATCTTAAATATTGCAACTGCGGAAAATTTAACATGGAGGTGTATCGAAGCGGTCATAACGGGCCTGACTGGAAACAGGTCGGCTGATGTGTCAGCTTCATCCGCCTCAAAATCCCCCATTTCCGGGGCTTTGCGCCGGTTAAAAAATGAATATTTTGTTGTTCTGTCCTGCTGTTCTGCCCTAAAAGGTTTTGCAGAATTTCAGGCTTAACCATATACGGAGAGGTATCGAAGCGGTCATAACGGGGCTGACTCGAAATCAGTTTGGGAGCAATCCCACGCGGGTTCGAATCCCGCCCTCTCCGCCAGCGAAAAGCCCAGTCATATCAAGGCTTTGCGGCCTATATGACTGGGCTTTCTTTTTGCTAATCTGTCATTGCTGCGCATGATTTTCGGCAAGAAGTCATGTTCGCCATCCGACGGTCGCAGCTATTATACATTTTCATGGCGCAATTCGCTCCCGCCCCCTGGGCGGAACCGCGA
>CAZBUH010000013.1:0-27650 GCA_964495095.1 uncultured Oscillospiraceae bacterium
CCCGAAATGCAGGGGGACATAGCCATGCGCGTGACCCAGAACGGCGGCGAGGTAAACCGGCTCGTAGTCGGTGAATCCTACAAGCTCCAATTCTGGCTGCAAAATATAAACCCTTACGCCATTTCCGTCCCCATCGCCTGGAATCCCGACGTCGTGACCGTGATCGACCCCTGGACGGGGGCGGAGGTCACCAGCGGGAAAAAATCCGAGGGCGAGCCGACGGGCTTCATTGCCGGCAGCAAGTGCTATCTCAGCGGCTACGACCCGTGGACCTACGAGCCCCTCTACTGGAACGGAAAACCGGTCTACACCAGCAGCGAGCAGTCGGCGGACGGCGGTTATCCGTACATCGACGCGGAGCTGGGACACTACAGGATACTCTACTACGTGTCCTCGCCGGACACACCGGCCCAGGCCCAGATGTTCCTTGAAATAAGCTTCAAAGTCACCGCAAAGGGCGACCCGGATTTCCATATCGCGACCGTCGCTGACGGCCCGGGGCGTTACGATCCGGCGGAGCCGGACGGACTTTCCGCGGTGGTCCCCGGCGGCGACAGCGGAGCGATGGAGGTGTCTTACGGTTACGGCATCTCCTGTCCGGAGCTCGTGGTTTTGACTCCGGAGGAGTATCTCGAGGAAGCAAAAACGCCGATCGAGCGCCCTGAGATCATCACCTCTGCGGATAACGGTGAGCCGGAGCTTGCGGTCACGCTCATTGACGCAAAGCATCTTGACTGCTTTCCGTATTCGACCGCTGCCGAGGCGAAAGCGGTGCTGAAAAATCAGGATGGGGAAATAACAGTCGACAGCGACTGTATACTTCCATCCAGCCTCATTTCCAACGCGATAAACACCCAGTCCGGCAAGCTGTCGCTGCTTGTAAAAATGCCGGACAAAATGATAGACAAAAACGAGTACGCCCTGGTTTTCAGTATGTCAAATATAGACGACATGATGGCAAACGGCATGTCGATGCTCTACATCGAGACGCCCTGGGCCTACGTGGGGCTGAACACCGGGATTTTAGCCGGGCAGACCTCCGACAGCGCCGAGGCGCGGCTTTCGGTGCAGCCGGTAAACGGCGGCGTAAAAGTGGCCATGACGCTGAACGGAAGAAAAATCAAGGGCTTTTCCGGTTACGCCCTGCGAATCATCCTCCCATATGAGGAGGAGGGATTGGAGGACACCGTGCCGGTTGCCGTCGGCTCCGACGTGTTCGGCGACGGCAGCGCGGCGGACCAGCCAATGAGCCTCTGCAAGGTGGACGACGGCCACAAGGCGATAATTTTCCTCGCCTCCAGCTTCTGCAGTTACTCCGTAGAGCGGAGCGAAAAAGCGGAATTTACAGACCTTGACAGCGCCGTCTGGGCGGAGGAATACATTAACGCCCTGTCCCGGAAAAGAGTTATAAACGGCGTGGGCGGCGGCCTCTTTGAGCCAAACTCCTGCGTTACAAGAGAACAATTTGCTGTGATGATGACCCGCGCCTTCGGCATGTACGATGCTGTGGCGGATCGCAAGGGCTTTTCCGACGTAAGTACGGATGATTTCTACTGCGGCTATATAGCCTCAGCCAAAATGGCGGGGCTGGTAAACGGTACAGGCGGCGGAGAATTCGGATATGGCGGCGTCATAACACGTCAGGATCTGGCGGTTATTGCCTACCGGGGCCTCCAGAGCCTCGGGGCGGCGCTCCCGACCGAAAGGGAGGCCCGGGCTTTCGCGGATGACGGCCGGATAGCCCCTTACGCACAGGAGGCCGTGTATGCCCTGTATTCAGCGGGGGTCATAGACGGCGTGGGCGACGGGCGGTTTGACCCGGAGGGCACAGCCACCCGGGCACAGGCGGCGAAAATACTTTCGGGGGTCATGGAAATAGCCCTTGGAGTACTTTAATTTGCAGATTTTTAAAAGGAGGATGAAAACTATGAAATGCAGAATGGGGTCCAGGTTTCTGTCTGCGATCCTGACTCTGGCGCTGATAGTGAGCCTGGTGCCCGCTATCTCCGGCTTAAACCCTGAAGCCGGCGCAGCATCCGTTGACTATGCCACTCCTGCTACTGAGGAGGAGCTGGCCAACGTGCAGCGATGGTTTTCTACCACAAACGGTTCTTCCAATACCGGTACGTTTGCCAAGATCATAGACGGCACGGTATATGTCTGGGGCTCCAACCGCAGAGGCGCTACCGGTTTGACCGGGCAGACAGTCAAGGACGGCAGCGGCAACGAATATGTTGTCACACGCCCCGCGAGCGACACTGCGGCGATTACCGATACGGATATAATTACTGTCCCCTCGGCGATACCCGCCGAATTTTTTGGTAACGAAAAGATCGTGCGCATCACCTCCAGCGTCAGTGTATTTGTGGTTCTGACAAGTGAAAACAACATATATGTCTGGGGCCACAGCGGCGGCGGCACAGCACAGACTGCCATAACTGGAAATACGTACAATGCAAGAGCGGTGAACACTGACCTGGTAAACGGCGATATCGTGGATATAAAAACATTAGGAATATGCACCTTCCTCAAGTCTGTGGACGATGACGGCGGAGAGCACTGGTATTCCTTTGGCGTGGGCAGCAATATGCTGCAGGCCGGCGGCACGTCTTCGTCCACCCAGGCCCAGCCGATACCCGAGACAATAATGGAAAAGGTGGGCGGCAGCATTAAAGACATAGCCGGCGCCTGGAACTATGCAACCTACGTTATTGGCGGCGACGGAAAGCTGTATGCATTTACAAATAATGCAACAAATCTGAAAACCTATCTTCACTATAGCGCGTTTCCGGAAAACGCCGACGGAGAACAATCCAACGGGACTACAGTGCCTGTGGATCTGAGCGATAATGTGCCGTGCCTCAAGGGCCTTACCTTTACGGGGCTTAAGGGCGAGGACTGGTCAATAGCTGCCATGGACACCAACGGCGACGTCTGGGGCTTTGGTACCAACAGCAGCAGTCATTTTGGCAGCCAGTACAACTCAACTATCGACTCGGAGACAGGCTGCGGTATCAACGAGACGCACAAGTTCTTCGACCACAACGTGTTCCAGAAAAAGGCCGTGAGCTTCTGGATAAGCTCATACCGCTCTGACGTGCTCTGCGAGGATAACACAGTTTACGCCGTAGGCGACAACTCCAACGGAATTATCGTAGTCGGCGGCGGCTCGACAATAGGCACTGTTACCCAGATACAGGTGGAGCTCAGTAAGAAAGAAACGATAGTTGGCGTATTCCCGGCCAATGATTCCCAGATGGTTATCACCAAGGCCGGCGATATGTACTTTGCCGGCAACAACTCCACCGGCGGCGCCGGCACAGGCACCACCGAGAGCGCAAGCCCCGGAGAATCCGTTGAGGTCGTCTCTGATAACATGCCCCCCTCGGCCCCTCTCACCGCCAACAAGGTGCACTTTGAGATAGAGGTGACAGAAAATGGCGCGGCTACCTGCTACCAGCCGACCGGAGAAGAGGACGCCTACGGAAAGATGCTCTACAACAAGATAGTGGCCGGCGTTAACAAGGGCACCAGTACTTTGACCCTTGACGCGGGCGACACATTTAAGCTGAATGTATATTTCGAGGACTTTGGCAAAATTCAGACCTTTGTAATGCCTATACGCTTTGACCCTGAATATGTAAAGGTCGTGAACGGCACGGGCACAGCGTACAGCAGCAGTCTGGCTGTTGTCACTCCTGGCTCCTACGGCACAAGCGTTGGCATCGAGCAATGCTTTGACACCCAGGATTGGGCCGGCGGCTACCTGAATGCGGGCGCCGTAAACGGCACCTATCCCAAGATAAGCAATGCCGGCGGCTATGTCTCCGTGGCAGGCTATTCCACCGACAGCGTTGGCACAATAAGCGGCGATGTAAAGATGTTCTCCATCGCTTTCCGCGCACAGAAGGACAGCTCCGGCAGCGAGACGCTGTTTGCTTTCGCAACGCCGACAAACACTCCCGCTATCGACACCTCCATCTCCAACAACAACGGATATGATGAGGCCATACTTAAGGAGCAGTCCGAAAACTGCACCGCGTACTGGAGCATTTCCAACGCTACCGGAAGCCAGGGAAAGAGCGGCTATTTTGCGTTTAATTACGAGGACTACGCTTTCCCGAGGTTTGCTACCACCTACACGGTAATGTCAAGCATCGAGCTCTCAATGACCTACGGCGCAAATAACGCCAGCGTGACGGATCAGCTGGGCGACGGCACTGACAGTACCGAGCCTTCCGCCATCACCAGGGGCTGGAGGATCAACTGGACCAACAAGGACGTTGTGTACACCGTTACAGCCACCTCCAAGGGCTCCAACGGCAAGCCCGCGTCTTTCCCCCAGGTCACATGGAGCTACAGGCTGTATGACAAGGACGGAAATGTTGTGGAGGCCGGCGACGACACCGACCCTGTGTCTGAGTACATCGTCCTGACAGGCCAGACGGACACCAGCATCAGCTTTAAGATCAACCCCGACTTCGAGCCTGAAAAGGACAGCAACGGCACGGTTATCGAGGAGCCTGTTTACGTTGAGTTTATCGCTACCGGCAAATACCACAGCGTGAGCTCCGCTCCCAACTATGTAAAGCTGAAAAACTATGCGGCCCCGGGCACTATAAAGATAGCCCAGTCCGCAGATAACGGCGTGACCCGCGTCCCCGTGGGTACGGATTCCTTTGTTACCTACAACTACACCGACACTGCGCATCTGGGCTCCACCGATAAATTCTGGGTATATTACGGTGTTGACAGCAAGACCGGTGCCAGCCTGACTGCTGCAAATGTTGACAACTCGGACGTTGTATGGTATCTGAGGGATTCCGACGGCGTGGAGGTGGACGTGACGGCGGCCACAGCCCCCGCTGTTATCACGCGCAACAGCCTTGAACAGGTCACAGTGAGCCCGCACTTTACGATTAAAAACAATGACTACCTGATCCTCCACGTGGAATCCCTGTACGACTCGACTGTGTACGATGAAATAAAGATCAGAATACAGCTTTACGCTACTGCGCTGAAATTCGATCCTGAGATAGTCCGTATGTCCATTACCACGGATACGATGAACAGCAGCATCAACTTGGCGAGCTACCTGAAAATCGAGCCCGCCGACGTGTATGCTACCGATCTCACATGGTCGGTAGACCCATTCCCCGAAGGACAGCCCGGAAACGCGAATATAAAGGAGGTTGACTCGCAGGGAAATGAGACCGGAAATACCGTGAACGTTTGGAAGGATGGAGACAGCGTTAACTACGGCTCTCTCGGCACGGGCAGCACAGCCTCGATATTCTACGCTTACGGCTGGGCCACCCCGACGAAGGCCAGCACCGGCAGCGACTCTGACCGGTATGTCTCTGTCCGAGTGACAGACAGCTATTCCAACCTAAGCCAGACCATAAAAGTGGCTATTATGGATATAAACTGCCCCATTTCCATGAATCAGTTTGAAGCCACCAACAACATCGGCACTGCGAGCGATACTGTAGCCGTGAAGAGCGGACTGGAGCTTAACGATATTATCCGCTTCTACAACTCATATGAGGACGCTATGGAAGATACCGACGGCTCGGCGGCTGTCAGAACGACCACGATTGTGAACGATACCATGTATCCCGCCTTTACCTTTGCGGTGGGCGATACGAAGAGCTCCATGATGGCCGGCGGCGGCGGATATCTCTACGTAACGCTTACACGGGATTCCGACGGCGGCACAGTCACCTATGATCCTGTTCCGGTAGCTTACGGCTCGGAGCCTTCCCTGGTTTACGGCTACGTACACCTTTACGGCAAGGTGACAGGCTCCGTTATGGATTCGGGAATTACAGTGCTTCTCTCCGGCGGTGACTTCAAGGAATATGTGACGACCGATACCAACGGATACTTTAAGTTCACGAAGTACATCGCCCCCGGCGATTACACAATGACGATTTCCAAGCAGAACTACCTGACCCGTACCACCGCAATCACCATAGAGGCCACGACCACAGGCAAGTTCATGATTTCGTCAAACACCAACCCGCTGATCCTGTTTCCGGGCGATCTCACCGGCGACTCGATCATCAACATCAACGATATCACCTACTATGTGGCAAACTGGGTAGGTCTTACCGATGATACCATAGGCAACTACACACTGTACGACTTCCTTGAGGACGGCGTGATAAGCATGGCCGACCTTGAGCTGCTGCTCCAGCGTAAAGACTGGGTCCCCGGCTCATATCCGACTTGGAGCGTACCCGACCAGTAAAATTTGAGGGGGGTCCTCCGATCCCCCCCCGGATAAAACCGGCAACGCATATAGCCGCCCGCGAGGGCGGCTATATGCAGTATGGCTTCAGCGCATAATATCAGGGAAATTTAAGCCAGAGAATTTGCAAATTTTTCATGATTTCGGGAATTACGGCCGAAAGGCGTTTTAAATAGCCGCTTTTGCGACAAGATTTTTTGGATTCTGAAAGGACGGTGCTGTTATGAAAAATGGCAGATGTATTTTTTCCTGCCTGGTGTGCGCGGTTATCTGCGCGAATCTCTGCTTTTATGCTCCCGCCGGGGCCGCGGACCATCAGCACGGCACTGCAATCACGGCGGATACGGCCAGTATAACCCAGAGCGGAAGCTGGTATCTGAGCGAGGACGTAAAATTAAGCGGCAGCCTGACGATCAGCGGGGACATAGATGTGGAGCTGTGCCTGAACGGCCATATGCTCACGGCCAGCTCCGGCATAGCCGTGAAAAACGGCGCCAGCCTTACCCTCACCGACTGCTGCAGCTCCGAAACCCATCAGGGGTCGGAATTTACCCATGGCTGTACCAGCGCCGTGTCGTCCCGGACGATACAGATCGAGGGCGGAGTGGTATCCGCCGAGGGCCGCGCGACGGTGTTCACCGTTTCCGACGGCGCCTGCCTCAGCATTTACGGCGGCACCGTAATGGGCGGGAAGCACACACAGGGCGTGGGCGGCGGAGGCATATACATTTACGGCGGCACGCTTAATGTCTGCGGCGGAGTAATACGGGACAATATGGCCGCAGGAGAATCCGGCGGCGCCATAGGCGCGATGTACAGCAAGAAAAATTCCACAGTTGTGAATATCAGCGGCGGCGAAATTACGTGTAACGCATCAGACACATACGCGGCGGCAATTTACGCGGCAAACGGCGGCGCGGGCGTTACCGACGGCATTGTGACGACATACGGCACGGAGCTTAATATTTCCGGCGGCTATATACACGGCAACAGCGAAATTTCCGCAGGTACGGCTTCAAGCCCGTACGCCGCCGGAGTGTATGTGGGGAAATATTGCTCACTGAATATGACCGGCGGGCGGATAAGTGAAAATCACGCCGCCGGCTCCGTGGGCGGGGTGTATCTTTCCAGCTATGCAAAATCGGTGAATGTGAGCGGCAGCGCGGTGATAAGCGATAATCACGCCGGCTGCACCGTGAGCGCCACCGGCGTAGTCAACGCCGAAGGCCCGGTGTGCAATCTGTATATAAGCCGGGAATCCACCGTCACCGGCGCAATTCGTGTGCCGAAGGTCTGTATTCCAGCCCCGATGAGCGCCGGGGCAAGTGTGGGCGTAACCTACGCCGGGGACGTGGAGGAAACGGTGGATGTGCTGTACCCGGACGGATATACCATAACCGGGTCGGATGTATCGAAATTTTTCAGCGATAATGAGAGCCGCTCCCTTGCCTTAAATGATGGAACGATCGTGATTTGCGCAGGGCGGATGCACTATATCTGCGGCGTGGACTGCACCCATGCGGAAAAGCACGGCACGGCCCTGTATTCGCCTCTGGATGAGGATTTTTCCGGCGGCGATTTGGCGGCGGGCAGCTACTATCTCACAAAGGATGTGGAGCTGAGCCAGCCGATTACGGTTTCCGGACAGGTAAATATCTGCCTGGAGGGCTTTGAGATCAGTAATTTAAATAGCCAGGCGTTTACCGTGCCCAATGGCGGGGAGCTCAATATCTGCGACTGCTATTCCGGCCAGACGGACGCAAAATACAGCCACACCTTCCTGCCTGCAAGCTCCGGAAGTGTGACGGTGTGGGGCGGCGTCATAAAGGGCAGCGCGTTACGGACATCCGGCGGCGTGCTGGTTGACGGCGGCAAATTTAACCTGTTCGGCGGCACGATTGCCGGCGCGAATAACTCCGGCGGCGTGCGCGTCATAAACGGCGGGAAATTCAGCATTTACGGCGGCGCGGTGAGCCATAACCACAGCAAGACAAACGGCGGCGGCGTATACGCGGACGCGGGCAGCAGCGTTGCCGTTTACGGCGGCAGCATCACGAATAACTACGCCGGGAGCTTCGGCGGGGGCGTGTATGCGGAAAATGGATTCACTCTTGCCGGTGAGGTTTACATAACCGGAAATACCGCCCAAAGCCGTTCAAATAACAGCAATGTGTATATTCCCAACGGGAAATATATAAATGTCACGGGGCCTGTTACCGGCAAGGTCTGCGTCACTATGGAGCGCGACGGGATTTTCACCGCCGGCGGGGCCGCGGGAAGCATCGGAGCTTTTGATGAGGACGCGGCATTCGGCACATTTGTTGGGGCCGCAGACGGGGAACTGACCATAGAGACCTATGGCGTGGCGGAGCAGCCGACTACGGAATCCCCGACCGTGACTATGAAATCCCCGGAGCGCGTGCAGGCGTACCAGTGGTACATGACCGCGCCGGGGACAGAGGAGACCTGGAGCGGCGTTTTCAGCGCGGCGGGGAAATTTATAGATATTAAGACAGTGTCCTTAAGCGCCGGGGATACCCTGAAAATCACGGCCCGGGACGGGGCGGCGGATGGCGTCAGCCTCATGAAAAAAACCGCAAACGAGGACGGGGAAGAACTGCTGGTACCTGCGGCTTCCAGCTATACGCTGGAGGAGGGGGCGTTTTTTGTGGCGGCTCCGGCGGATGGAGAGTACACTTTCCGGATGCTTTTCGACGCGGATCAGGCCGCCGGAAGAACTGTGGATATCACGGTGCTTAAATATACCATTGGCGCGGCTGTGGATAACCAGACGGCGGCCACATATACCGGCTCCCCGGGCTGGAGGATATGCCGGGCGGAGTATACGGACGGCGTGACGGTGATATATTCAAATCCCATGCGGTCGGCCAGCCACACCCACGGGGATGCTGTCTACACGCCTGCCGCAAACGCCGCGGACGGCGGCCTTATGATAGGGGACGGTGAGGCGGATTCCCTGACGCTTCCGGCGGGGAACTATTTCCTGGCCGCAGACCTGACGCTGGACGGCCCGCTGAAGGTGGACTCCGGCACAGTAAGCCTTTGCCTTCACGGCCACACGCTGAAAACTGAAAACGGCACGGCCATAGTGGTTTCCGCAGGCGCGGAGCTTAATATCTGCGACTGCGCAGGCGGCGGGAAAATATCGGGAATAAACACGGCCGGTACCGTGACAATAGACGGCTGTGAAATATCCGGCGGCAGCGCCGCACATGGCGGCGGTATGTACATTTCCGGCGGCAAAGTCACTCTGGACGGAACGAAGATATCCGGCAATACCGCCGAAAACGGAGGCGGGGTTTATCTGTCCGGCGGCGAGCTGGAGCTCTCAGGTAAGATAGAGATAACCGGCAACGAGGGCGGGAATTTGCATATAGCCCAGGGCCAGAAGATTATAATTTCTGAAAGCTTCTCGGATGAATCCCAAATAGGCGTGTCCTGCGAAACGGCCGGAGTATTTGCCGAGGGAGAGCTTGAGGCATATCAGAAGTGCTTCACCTCCGAGGCAAAGGGATATTTTATCTATACGGAAAAGAATGCGGGCCTGAGCGCGGATGAGTACGCCATAACCACCCAGCCCACCGCCTCGGCGTGCTCTGTGGAGGTAAACTGTGAAACCGGAGCCTCTTACCAGTGGTATGAGGCGGAGCCGGAGCCGGTGGCGGATGAGTCGAATGAACGGTACGATGGGGAGACCGGGGTATGGACCGCCGCGGCAGGCGGACAGTGCTTTACTGCCCCGCTTTCCGAAAATCAAATTCTCCGAATAATCCCCCAGGGACCGCTGCCGGAGGGGACGAAGGTAAAGCTGGACGGAATCGAGCTTACCGGCGCGGAGAGCGGCTATACCGCAGGTGTTGCGGAGACGAAAAATTACACCCTCGCCTTTGAATTCCCGGCGGCGCCGGAAGCCCCAGTGAAATTCACGGCGGAGGTATACACTGTCGCCGGCCCGTTGGAGGGGCAGACGGCTTCCAGCCTCTCCGCAGGCGCCGGGGCGTATGTCTGCCGTGTCACATATCCCGATGGGACAGTGCTCCAGTCCGATCTTGTAATAGTGCAGCCGCCGGCAGCGCAGTCCGGCGCAGGCAGCAAGAAGGAGTGGAAGGGCTTTGAGGACGTCCACGAGGGGAAATGGTACTATGAAAGCGTAAAATCCGTCTGCGAGGCCGGAATAATGGTCGGCACCGGCGATACGGAATTTTCCCCTGACGGCGTTACCACCCGCGGCATGATGACTGTTATCCTCTGGCGTATATCCGGAGAGCCGGCTGCCGACGGGGAGCCGGGATTCGTGGATGTGGACAGAGACAGCTACTGCTATGAGGCTGTCCGATGGGCGGCGGCGCAGGGGATAATCCTGGGCTTTGACGCCTGGCATTTTGGGCCCGACCAGCCGGTTACGAGAGAGCAGCTTGCGGCGATGCTTTACAGATTTGAGAAGTATAGCTGCGGCAGCGTGCGCATTGGCGGGCCGGAGAATTGGGACGATTTGAGCGGTTTTGCCGATAAACCGGCAAAATGGTCTGAGGAGGCCGTCCGCTGGGCCGTTGAGATGGGCATTATACAGGGCAAACAGGGTAACCTGCTGGACGCCGGCGGCGGCGCAACAAGAGCCGAAACGGCGGTCATTATCGACAGATATTTAAAATGGCAGCCCGTATAATATTTGAATAGAGTACGTGAAAGAAAAAGCGTTTAAACGTGCAAGAATGCGCGTCCAGAGCGGTGCTGCCGGTTTGGACGCGCAGTTTCTATATATAACTTCTGTAATAAAGTATTGCATTTTTCGACATTTTATTATATCCTTTATCTGTATTGAAATGAGAAATTTGGGAGAGAGAAAAATGAAGATAAAAAAGCTCAGGGAATGGATAAATATTGCCGTCACAAAGCAGCCCGCCAGGGCTATACTGATTGCGATACTTCTGCTGAATATCCTCCTGTTTGCGGTGTCTGCGCTGGTGATATCGTCACTTGCCCCGGAGACCACGGCGGAGACTGGCTTTTGGCCGTCCGTATTTTACACCATAAGCATGATACTTGACGCAGGCTGCATACAGTATGTGGTGGCGGATATCGGCCAGACCGGCGTGGGGCTTATTATCGTATGTATGCTTATAGTTGTGATAGGCATGATAACCTTCACAGGCGCTGTGATAGGCTATGTTACAAACTACATATCCGGCTTTATCGAGAGGGCGGACTCCGGCGCCAGGGCGCTGAAGGTGTCCGGCCACACGGTTATACTCAACTGGAACACCAGGGCCTCGGAAATTATAAACGACCTGCTGTACAGCGGGGAGCGGGAAATAATAGTGGTGGTTGTGAGCAGCGGCGGGAGCGCTGTGAAAAAGGAGATAGACGACAGAATCTCCGGCACTATAAAGCAGGAGCAGGAGAGCCTGAAAAAAGAGTGCGCGGGCATGGGCATTTTCCGCCGGCTCGGATATAAGAAAATGCACAAGGTGAGAAACCGCCTCTCCGTCATCGTGCGGGAGGGCGACACCTATTCATTAAAGCAGCTCAACGACGCCTCCATCGCTCAGGCGAAAACGGTCATAATTCTGGGCGGGGAGATGCATAATTCCGTCTGCAAATTCGATTACAGCGAGCGCCGGGAGCAGCTTGAAAAGGGAAATTCCAACACCATAAAGACGCTGGTGCAGGTGGCGGAGATAACCTCCGGCGACGACTCCGCCGACGGGCAGGTGATAATCGTCGAGGTGGAGGACGAGTGGACCCTCAATCTCGTGACAAGAATAGCCGCCCATAAGGAGCGGCTGCAAAAGTGCAATATAATACCGGTGCCGGTAAACAGGATATTGGGCCAGATACTTTCCCAGTTCTCCATAATGCCGGAGCTCAACACGGTATACAGCGAGCTGTTTTCAAATAAGGGCGCGGAATTTTTCTGTACCCTGAAGCCGGAGGCAAAGGACGAGACAAAGCTTATAAGGGATTACATGGAGACCCATACCCACGGCATACCGATGACTGTTATGGACACAAAGACCGGCCGATACGTGTTTTATATAGCCGACAGGGAGTCGGACGTTGAAAAGCGCTCCATTCCGGCAAAATCTGATTACAGCGTGGATGTGGAGCCGGACTACTGGCTTAAGCAGAAAAATATCATAATCGTCGGCCACAACAGCAAGAGCGAGGATATAATGAACGGCTTTAACGCCTTCCGGGGCGAGTGGAACAGGGGCGACGGCTCCGAGATACTGAATATAATCGTGATAGACGATGAAAAGAGCCTGGAAAAGCACGGCTACTATAAAAAATATCCATATGTGAACAATGTAATAGCCGCCGACGTTTTCGACAGCGAGGCCATATGCGGCTCTATAAATGAGTTTATAGATTCAAACGAGGACGAAACCAGCATACTTATCCTGTCCGACGACACTGCGGCCAACGAGGATATAGACGCAAGCGTCCTCACATACCTTATTTATGTGCAGAACATCATATTTGACCGTATGGCGGCAAACCCGGATTTTGACAGGCACAGCATAGACGTTGTGGTGGAGATAATAAACCCGAAAAACTACGACGTAGTGCACAATTACAGCGTGGATAACGTGGTAATAAGCAACAGATACATAAGCAAGATGGTTACCCAGATAAGCCGCAAGGAGGCCCTTTACGAATTTTACCGCGATATCCTGACATATGATGAGGAAAACTCGGAGGTATATTCGAGCAAGGAGCTTTATATTAAGGAGGTGGAGCGGTTTTTCCGCTCGGTGCCGGGGGAGTGCACCGCGGCGGAGCTTATCCGGGCCGTGTTCAGCGCTATGCCGGACGACAACAGGGGTATCGTTATCGGGTATGTGGATGCCGGCGGGGATACACATCTGTTTTCCGGAAATCAGGAGGATATCCGCGTAAGGCTTGGGAAGAAGGATAAGCTCATCATATTCGGCTGCCATTAAATTGACTGTCATATTGCTTGAAAACATTGACATAATAATGAATCTTTTGTAAAATAAAGAGGAAAAGACAAACAGGGAATATTATTGGACGGGCGCCGGGGGAACGGTGTCCGGAACTTCAAAGCAGGCTAAGGATATGCCTTAGCCTGTTTTTAAAGATTGGAAGTGATTGGCTTGAAACGATTGATTGGCCTGCTGTGCGCCGCGGCTATGGTGTTTGCGATTGCCGCATCGGCGGCGCCGGAGGCGGAAGCCGCTTCGGGAGAAGCCAGACGGATAATCGACATAGTGTACGATGACTCCGGCTCCATGTGCGTTGACGGCTATACGCCGGTGGACCGGTGGAGCCAGGCTCTGTACGCTATGGAGGTTTTCGCCACCATGCTGGGCGACGATGACGAGATGAATGTGTTCCTCATGAGCGACTCGGGGGAAAAGCCCGTATCGGTAAAGGGCAGCGACGACCGCCGGGTGGACACTATCGTGGCATCGCTTGTGGAGTCGGGAGGCACGCCGTTTGCCGCGGTGGAGGCGGCAAACAGGCACATACAGGCCCAGCCGGCCGACGCGGAGCGGTGGCTTGTGGTGCTGACAGACGGCAGCTTCCAGCCCAGCGGGACGCCTGTTCAGGCTAATCTGGAGGGCTACGCCCGGCAGGGGATAAGCGTCGTTTATCTCGCCATAGGAGACAGCGCAGCGCTTTTGCAGGGAAACGACAGCGTGGGATTTTATACCTACGCCGCAGCTACCAGCCGCGAGATATTGGGAAATATCACGACCATAGCAAACAGGATATTCCAGCAGCAGGTGCTCCCGTCAAATCACATTTCGGTGACAGGCGGCACCCTGACCCTTGATATAGACATCCCCGTGTCTCAGATACTTGTGTTTGCCCAGGGAGAGGATATGGAGGTAAAGTCCCTTTCCCGGGACGGGACGCCCATAAACGCCTCGGAGAGCAACACCGTGCGGGTGGACGAGGGGAATATCCCGCCGGACCACACAAACGCACTGCTGGCCCAGGGGCTGTGCGGCGTTGTAAAAACGTACACGGCGCCGGGAGCGCCCTTTGACGCGGGGACATATGAGCTTTTGGTGTCGGACGCGTCAAACGTTGAGATTTACTACATAGCCGGGGTTGACATAGACTGCTGCCTTGTGGACGAAAATGGCGTGGAGATCACCTCGGAGGAGACCCACTATGCCGGCACCTACGGCATAGAGTGGCGTTTTATTGACCCTAACACGGGCGTTGCAGTGTCCTCGGATTTGCTGGACGAAGCGGTGTTCAGCGGCAGACTCACAAACGGCGGGGCCACAAAGGAGATGACCCCCGACGTAAAGGAAGTGGTCCTGGCGGAGGGCGAGGTGGAGCTTGACGCCGCGGCGGAGCTGCCGGGCGGCGTTACGGTCCAGAGCAGCAAGCGCTATACGGTGCTTCCGGAGCCTATAGAGCTGGACCTATCGGCCCAGACCCCGGGAAACGGCTATAAGCTGGCGGCCCTGGGGCCGGATTCAGAGCCTATAACAGTTACGGTCACAAACCGTGAGACAGGCGAAAAGCTGAGCCAGGAGGAGTGGGACGCCGTCGGCGCCGACGGCTTTAAGCTCAAATGCGCGGAAACCGGCGTAAACTGGCTTGTGGAAAAGGGAGAGCAGGTCTCGACCTGGGAGATACGCCCGGACTACATAACAGACATGCAGGACACATCTCCCGGAAAATACGAGTTATCCATGACTGTGGAATATGATATCGACGGCCGCTGCGCCTCCGGCTCGGGAATCGTATCGGTGAACATAGCCGACTATATATCCTCGGAGCTGCGGGTGGATGCGGCGGCTCCGGAGGGGAGCATCGACTTAAACGATATTGACGGCTCCGGGGGCGCCCTGGTGACGCTTTACATAAGGGACGAGTACACCGGAGAATATATCAGGCTTACCCAGGAGCAGAGCGGGGCCGTGGAGCTGGACATCCAGAGTACGGAGCTGGAGTGGGAGCTTATCCCCGGTGAAGCTCCGGGAGTCTGGGAGCTTAAGCCTAAAGACGGGGCGGCGGCAATGCAGGCGTTCCTGGGCCGGCTTGGCCAGGAGCTTCAGGTGAATATCACCGTGTCCGGCGTGCTGCAGGACGGCGCGTACCTGTACGAGGGCAGCGGGAGCTGCACGGTGCCGGTGATAATGGTTGACGCCATGCATATGCTGAAAAGGGTGCTGCCCTATGTGGTGGGCTTCGGCCTGTTTCTGTTCCTGATTTTCGGCTACCTGTGCAAGAAAAAACTGCGGCTCAAAACGCTGCATCCGCGGGTCGTGAATATGAAGACCCATCCCAGAAAATCCCTGAATGTGAAGGTAAAGCGGAAATGGTCCAGCTACCTTATACCGTACAGGCGGCAGTCGGCCGTTATATACAGCCACCAGCCGGCCTTCAACTGCCGGTTTGCAAACGTAGTGATACGGGCGGCTGGCGGCACGAGCTTCAATATAGTAAATCTCAAAAGCTATGCAAATAAAACCTGCCGCATCGACGGGGATCAGGTGGAAGTAAATGAAATGAAGCACAGGAAATTCAACACTGCCACCACAATAACCTGCTACGGCAAGGACACAAAGCCCGCCGGTGAGTTCAGCTTCAGCTAACAGGGCGGCATAAAGAATAAATAAAAAAACAGGGGGAATAAAATTATGGCAGCGCCTACATTACTGGTCGGCCTGGGAGGAACAGGCTCCAAAATAGTAAAACAGGTAAGGCTCCTTGCAAAGGAGCACCACATGGAGGACAATCTGAGCTATGTCGTGTTCGACACGGACGTAAACGAGCTCAGCGACATCCGGGCGGAAGCCCCGGATATCGAGGTTGTGCAGACCTCCACAAAGCAGACGGTGGGACAGTATCTTGATAAGGATGTGTACGCCAGGGATACATGGTTCCCGGTAAACAAGATATTAAACCGCAAGACACTCTCCGAGGGTGCGGGCCAGGTGCGCTCAATATCGCGCCTTGCGCTGAACACGGCCATAAAGACCGGAAAAATGACCCCGCTTCACACCGCTGTGGAGCGGCTCTACAAATTAAATGGCGAGGCCACAATGCAGGCGCTGAGGGTCATACTTGTGGGCTCACTCTGCGGCGGCACCGGCTCCGGCCTTATTCTGCCGGTATCAATGTATATACGCAACTACCTTGTTACGAGATTCCAGCAGAACGCCGCCATAATCCGCGGCTTCCTGCTTCTGCCGGAGGTGTTTTACGAGGTTATCCAGTCCCAGGAGGAACGGAACAACCTGAAGGCCAACGCCTACGCCGCGCTCCGTGAGCTGGACGCCTTCCTTATGCGGGGCGACGGCTCCCTGCCCGACAGCTATCACCTGGAATTCGTGATGCCCAGGGCGGGCTCCAGCGAGGTGGAGAAGTACGACGTGTCCCCAATGGATTTCTGCTTCTTATACGATGCCCAGAATATGGACGGCAATAAGCAGAACAGCTTCCAAGCCTATCTGAGCCATGCCGCAAGCTGCATCTACGCCCAGTCCATAGCGCCCACAAGCAAGCGCTCCAATTCCTCCGAGGATAACGTGATCCGCGATCTGTGCAAATCCGGCGGGCGCAACAGATACTGCGGAGCAGGCTCCTCAATGATAATCTACCCTGTAAAGGATGTTAAGGAATACCTGGCCATGACATGGCTCCGCGACAACATATCCTCCGACTGGCTCAAGATAGATAACCAGTACCGGAAGGAGCTGGAGGCCACACAGAAGGCCCGCCGTAAGGGCCTATCCGTGCCGAAGCTTGACCGGATGCGCCACTATATAACAGCCATCGACCAGGGCGCGGACAACAATTCCGCCTTTGAGGCCACGGTGCGCCGCCAGTGCACCAGCTTTGACAAGACCGGCTGCATCGAGACGGGAAAGCGCTGGGACGAGTACCTTGAAAAGCTCATGGACCATGTGAGCGCCTCTGCTGTTTCAAACCGTCCCGACATCGATGATAAGATCGAAGAGATACATACAAACGAGACTACCGCCAAGAGCAACAGCAGCCAGTCCGCCGCCACCGCCTATGACGACTGGTACGCAAGCCTTCAGGCATATAAGGCCACGGCCATCCGGGCCGCGAGAGATTCGGCGAAAACCATAGCCTACACACTTTTCCACGATTCCGCCGATTACACCGGCGGCAATGACGATTTCCGCATGGAGACCTGGCTCAAGCAGAGCGACGGCTCCATGGCCCACCCCAACGCCGTGCGCTATTTCCTCTATAACCTTATAGCGAAGCTGGAGGACAGGGTCCAGGAGGAGAACGCCGCCGTAAACGAGATAGAGGAGTTCTTCAAGAAATTCGAGGATAAGCTCTTCGACGACGGCGAAACCGAGGAGGTGGAGCACGCCGACGACTATATCGAGATGCACCTTAAGGACACCCACGGCTTAAACCGCCTTGTGAAGCGGGGCAAAACCAGGGACGCCAAGGCATTTCTCGACACCAACTTCAAAAAGTTCTTTGACAACATCACCCAGTACCGCACCGAGTATGTGATGCTGGAGGTCCTGAAGGAGGCCCGGCTGTACGCCGAGGGCATGTGCGAGGCGATGCACAAGTTCTATTCCGTGCTCCAGAGAAAGCTGGACGGCGTGGACTCCTACATGGCAAAGCTTGAGAATAAATACGACTACATCGAGGGCCAGCCCACCCGTTACGTCTGCGCCTCCCGGAACTGCCTGCGGGGATTGCGCAGGGAAGTGGTGTTTATGGGTGACAGCATGGAGCTGCCCGGCGGCCTCACCGCCCTGCTCTTTAACCGCTGCAAGGAATACGCTCTTATGGACTCCAAGCCCACTAACGACGATTTCTTCCTCAACATTTATGACGACGGCACCGACGGCTCCGAGGTGGACGAAAACGGCGACCCGGTCATCACCTCCGTCATGGCATTCTGGCGCAGCGCTGTCATGGCCGATTACGGCTCGGTGGTGGATATGAACGTCCTTGAGGCCATGAAGAAGGAGTTCGAGCTGGAGTGCGTCGGCGACAGCTACGACGCCAAGGGCTGGAAGCTCTATTCCGAAAAAATAATAAAGTCCGCCAGCGTCCTGAGCAGGCCGTTTATCGAGAGCCCTCTGGGAATCGAGCCCCGCACCATCCCCGCCTCCTGCTACAACAAGGACATGGTGGACGAGGCGGACCCGGATACGGCCGATTTCATAAACCAGCAGCTTGCCAATAACGGCGGCGTGGCCGACAACAGCATCGATAAGCACCTTATTGTGTTCTATCAGGCGATCTACGGCCTCCGTGCAAACGATTTGAGCAAATTTGCACCGCCTAAAAAGGCCCAGACCTACGACAGGGCCGGCGGCGAATACTATAACGCGTATTTTGAGCTTATAGGCCAGCTCAACCCGGACACCACCCAGAGCAAGGCCATTACGCCCCATATAGACAGGAACTGGCATGTGATAAGCGCGTTGCCGGATCTTGACGAGGACAGTGAGCGGGAGCAGGAGTACAATATCCAGGCCGCCATGTTCTGGGGTCTGCTCACCGGAATGGTGGAGTTTGTGCGCACAAACAGCAGGGAGATTTACGCCCTGCGCTTTGAACGGTCAAAGGACGACATGGTGGTGTCCAACGGCACCCCCTGCGATAACCTCTACGAGGTGCTGGACTCCATGACAATCTCCCCGCTGAACGTGGCCAGAATCCACGCCCAGATGGAGAAGCTCATAGCCCGCGAGCGCAACGAGAAGAAGTCCATAAACCAGTCGGTGCTGTATAAGAAGCTGAGCACCTTCAAGCTGCCGGAATTCCCGCGGCCCGAGGGCTGCGACCCTGTACGCACCATATTTGAGATAGCAATGCTCATGAAGAAGTCGAAGCCTGTGGACGAATACCAGGTCGATGAGATATGCCGCCTTATGGAGACTATCTTCAAGGAAATCCGGACATATATGGAGCGGTACTTTAACGGCGACCAGCTTGCGGAGCACTACGGCAAGCTAATCTACAGCCAGTTCCGCACGTTTATAAACCATATTGTTGAAGAAAACCGCATCAGCCGCGAGGCCATAAGCCGCGCAAAGGCCGAGGCGGCGGAGAAGGGCAAGCCTGAACCTGAGGATGAGCCCGACTGGGACAACATCTATAACGACGACCTGTTCCGTTCCCTTATCCAGCTCACAAGGGAGGAGCTTGAGGACTGCTACATGGGCGATTACGCCGATTCCCTGGAGCAGGCCTGCGAGGCGCTGGATATCTGAGCGCCTGGTGAATGACCTGCGGATTTCCTCCGGGCGGCTGCCCGCCCGGAGAGAAAGGGGGAGAAGCGGTGTTTACCGTAGTTATACAAAGCCAGGAGACCGCCAGGCTGGGCATGGACCACCGCCGGCTGTTTTTTGACGAGCCGGTGGCTCAGGGCGAGATGGATTTCTGTACATGGATAAAAGCCGGGGACACAGTCGATACGGCTGTCCCTGCCCTGTATGAGCTTGTGGCGGGAAAGCGTGAGTGGCGCGCCATTGTGGTGCAGACGGAGCGGGACAGGGCTTCCGCTCCCGAGTCAAAGCCGGCCAATCCCTTCGACTACCTCATAAACCGGGACAGGGACGTTCACACCGTGAAGGAGAGCACTGTGCCGCTTATAAGGCTCGTTCAGATGCTGGGCGGAGTGCCGAAGCCGGAGCTGGATTTTTATCAGGAGCCGGTGACGGACGAGGAGACCGGCAGCGTGGTGCGCATGGTGTACAGGCCGGCGATACATCCGGGAGCGGATGAGGCTTACAGAGAGCTTACGGAAAAATATCAGTTTATTGAAAACCGCCCGAAGGAGATAATAGTAATCTCCACCAGGCGGCCTGTGGACAACACCGAGCAGCAGATTGAGGCGGCGTGGAATATGCGCCTTGAATCTGAAAGCTCAGAATTCTGGTACAGGAACTGCTACCCAAGCCTGTGCCGGTTTATAGTGTTCGACGTGCTGGACGAGCGCCATTCGCTCTACGGCGGGTGCATGTTCCGGCTGTGGCAGTTGGTGGGCCTTCTGGCCATGAACCAGATATCGCCCAGCAGCCTTCAGGCATACAGGCTGTACAGGGCGGATATAAGCCTTGACAGCAAAAAGCTGCTGTCCGCGTTTACGGACTACAGGGAGCGTATGCTCACAATGCAGGCGCAGCTTGATGCGGCCGAGGCAAACCAGGAGAGCCTTGAGTACGAGGCTGAAAAGACCGCCCCCAGGATAGAGGAGGATATCGACGTGGTGTTCTCCGCAAAAAATTCCGGGACGCTTTTTATAGATTCCCAGGGCCTCGGGCTTGTTACGGATGAGCCGGAGGACGAGCGCGGACGCTGGGACGATGCATTCCGCCGCGCGTCGGCCGCCATGCGGGAGTTTATGCGTTCCCCAATGCGGGCGCTGGATGTGGCGGCGGACGATACGCGGCGCAAGAGCGTGTATCCGCCGGAGCAGGTATCGATTCTGAATACATACCAGCGGGCCGATCTGGACGAAGAGATAGAGGAGCATTATTTTAATGTGCTGGAGGCCAGGAGCCTTCTTAGCTTCAACGCCGAAAAGCGGGAAGAGGAGCGGCAGATAATTGACCGCCAGGTGCGCCGCCGTATTGGGCAGCGGCTCACGAAAAAGCGGGCGCTGGCCGGGTACTGCGTGGGCCTTGGAGTTGTGCTGGCCGGACTCATACCCTACATGGTGTACGCGGCCCAGCGGGGCGGCGCGGCGGATTTCCTGTGGGCGCTGCTTTTATCCATAGCCGCTGCGGCGGCAGTGGGGTGCTTTGGCCTTGCGGAGATGTGGATACAGCGCCGTGAGATGGCCGACACAATGGAGGACTACAACCGCTGCGTTCAGGACACGGTGCGGGAGATGCGGGACAGCGCCCAGCACTATTCCGACTATCTGAGCGCCCTGTGCATTTATATGAAGTGCCGCTCCTATCTTGACAGGGAACAGGAGCTTAAAAACGGGCGGGCCAATGTGCGCCAGCTCTGCATAGGCCACCGGCGGGCGATAAAAAAGTGCCTTGGCCTTATACAGACCTGGGGCGAGGCGCTGGGTGCGCTGCCGGACTCCGGGGTGAATGTTGAGAGGAGCTATTCCTTCGACCCGGCTGTGCCGCCCGAGGAGAATCCGGCCTACAGATTTGAAAGCCCCGGGCTTTTAAACCAGATACCGCTGAACGCCACCGGCGAGGAGCTTAACTCGCCGTATGATTTCATTATGGGAATGACTCTGGAACGGGAGGAGCTGTACGAAAATGTCGACGGTACTAAGCCTCATTAAATTTCTGGCCGCCTGCATACCCTTCGCGCTGCTGCTCCTGCTGGTGAGCAAGTGCAATTTAAAGCGCGTAAACCGCGGGCGTCAGTTCATGATGCCCATAGCGGCGGCGGTGTACTGCATAGCGCTGGCGCTGGTTGCCTATTTTATAAACAGGAAGCTGAGCGTCACCATCGAAAATATACAGATGGGGCTCATGGACTTCCTCACGGACAGCGGCCTTGAGCAGCGTGCGGAGGTGCTGCTGGAAAAGCTCAGCTTTAATAAGGACACGGGGAGCTACCTGCTGGGCAAGCTGGCCGTGCCGGAAAATATAATGCAGACGGCGGTGAACCTGCTGCTCAAATATCTGCTGTTTTTCCTGAACACGGCCTCGGTGCTGGCGTTTTTGGCCATAAAGGGCATATGTCTGCCCATCGCAAATAAGCTGTGGAAAAATAAGAGCCTTATGGAGAGCACCTGCGGGTTATTCTACGAATACGACGAGGAAAACCAGGTGTGGCTCCTTCAGGAGCGGATGAGGGATATGAAGAAGCTCCTGCGGGCTTTTTATATCGCCTCGGCTGTTATCGCCGTGGCGCTGATGGTCTGCTCCCAGCAGTTTTACGATTGGAGCCCGATGCAGTCGGTGCTGTTCCCCAGCTTCGCGGTGCTTATTTTGGGCGAGTGCGTTTTCTTCCTCTCAGGGTACACGAAAAGCGAGTATGAGGAGGATATCCTGGGCGACGACTCCATATCGCGGCGCATGACGAACCTTGCAAGGCTCCGCCGGCCCTTAAAGGAGCTGTTCGGCGACAGGCTGCTGCTGGAGGGCACTGAGCTGGAGTCGGCCGGCCGTGGCGGCGTCACGGATCTGCTGGAGAATATGGCCGTAAGCGACGACCCGGCGGACAGAATAGCGGCGGAGTATTTCAGCATACTCCAGTCCGAGGGGGCGGAGCTTCAGGTGGACAGCATAATTTCCGCCGGGAGCCTTCTGAAGGGCAAGAGCGTGCTTTTCTGCGATCCCTTTTACAAGGACATGACGGGATATCTGCTGCTGCCTATGACAAACGTCCTTATGAACCGGCGGAAATGCCTTGTGATAGCCGGCCGCAAATCGACGGAGCCCCAGATAAAAAGCTGGCTTGAGGACGCGGTGAGGACATACCTTAAAATGAACGGCCTGTGGCGCGTGGCCCCGGTCAGCGACACTGCCGGCGAGTACGAGATAGGCATACTGTCCTTTTCGCAGCTATACGACCTTGATATGCTGTGCCAGCGCCGGGAGTTTTTCCATGAGGTGGGCTTTGTGCTCATATTGGAGCCGTCCCTGATACTTGCCACGGGACAGGTGGGCCTGAGCCTTGTGGTAAACTACTGCGATGAGGACGGGGTAAAGCCCAACTACTGCATATGCGACAGAAACTGCGACGGCCTTGTGGACACCATGTCCCATATGATAAAGCGCAGTATAACCATCGTGTCGGCCACCGAAATGCCAACCTGCCTCCACTCTGAGATGTGCTGGCAGAGCGACGGGGAATATCTCCACCGGCGCATACTGCCGGATATATCCAGATACCTGGGCGTTGGCACGGAGCTTGCCGCCGTTATGGTGCGTGAGCAGGCGCCGCGGGTAGTGTGGCGCAGCGAAAATAAATTCCCGGTGGTGGATATGAAATGGTTTGCGGGCCAATACTACGGCCCCATATGCCAATATGCCAACCTGCCGGTAAACCAGGCGTCGGTCTATAATTCCATAAGCTTTGAGCCCGACCTTTGGGGCGCGGAGAAGGAGAATACCGGCTGCCTTATTGTGGAGGATGAGTTCTGCAATCTTCTGGAGATGGTGCAGCTTTTCCTGACAAGGACCCGGGAGCAGGCGTTTATAAACGTCATCTCCGAGGACTATCTCCTGCGGGGCTACATGCAGGATAACTACCGCATTTTTTCCGCCGATAAGAAGGCCGTGCCAAGCATAGTCCCGGACTACGCCAGGACGGAGCGGAACGCCGCCTTCAGGCTTATGATGCTGCTGATAATGAACGAATCCATACCCCAGGAGCTGGCGGAAAAGGAGCTTCGGCTTGTGGGCGTAAAGAGCGATGACGTGTGCGGCGCCTTAAACGACCTTATCAGGAAATACACAATGGAGACACGGCCTGTGGTGCTGCCCGTTATGCGGGACTCCATGACAGGGCTGGAGCTTGAGAGCGGCACCGAGAGCCATCTGCATATCAGGGAGCAGGATAAGCCGTCCTTCCTTGAGAATATCGGCCACTCCTTCAGGACGGCCTACTATATCACCGAGGACGACCGGGAAAACAGCTCCTTTATGGACGCAAAGCTCTTCGGCCATATCTACCAGGCCATATTGCCGGGGCAGTTTTTCACCTATGACGGGAAATATTATGAGGTGTGCTCCGTAACTCCCGAAAAGGGCGTGCTTGTGCGCCGGGCGGCGGACCATATAGTAAACCGCCGGTACTACCGCCAGAAGCGCAGCTACCATATCGAGAGCATGTATGAGGATACAGGCCGGACCAGAGTCGTAAACGGCCTTGAAATATCCATGTGCCAGTGCGATATAAATGTTGAAACAGGAGGTTATCTGGAGCTGAGCGCCAGCGGCGACTTAAAAACCGCCAGAGAGGTGCTTATTGGCGACACCAGCGGGGAGCGGTTTGACCAGACCCGCGCCTACAGGTATAAGAACGTACTTAAGGTGCGGCTGCCGGGGGCGTCGGAAGAGGTGCGCTATACCATCTGCCTGCTGCTTATGGAGATATTCCGCACTGTTTACGCCGAGGACTGGCACTATCTTGCCGCCGTGACGCCCCAGACGGAAAAAACGCGGGATGCCCTCCGGGGTGTGCTTTACACTGTGGATATGCTTTTTAACAGTGAAGCTGCGGGGGAGGACTGCATATACATTATAGAGGACAGCGATGTGGACATGGGCCTGCTGGACTCTGTTGACAGAAACCTGAAGCGGCTTTTCGGTGTGCTGACCGACTACCTTGACTGGCACACTGAGATGATGAACACTCCGGACCCGCCGGAGACGGAGCCGGAAAGCCCGGAGCTGCCGCCTGAGGAAAAGCGCGGCCTGCTCTGGCATATAAAGAGGTTTTTCGGCAAAATAAAGGGCTTCTTCAAGCGGGATAAAAATAAGCCCGACAAGCCCAAAAAAGAGCGTAAAAAGAAGAAAAAATCCAAAAATGCCGAAGCGGAGGCCATGCCGGAAATTATGGAGGCCGCAGCCGGCGGGGAAAACCCCGCGCCGCCTGAAAGCGAAGCTTCAGAGGTTAAAACGTCTGAAAATGAGACTCCGGAGCCTCAGCCCGCGGTGGGCGAAAGCGCCGAAGGCGATGCTGCGGATGAAGCTGAGGCTGTGGATGAAACCGAAAATGAGATTCCGGAGACCGCCGCAGAAGAAGCGGCCCCGGAGACTGAAAATCCGGCGCCTGCCGCCGAAAACGGCCCGGAGCCGGAGGAAAGCACGGCGCCTGCATGCGCCGGCGTCTCCGCCGTGTCGGAGCCTGTGCCGGAGGCGTACGGAGATCCGGAAACGGCGGAGACGGAGACGGCCGATAATTCTGACCCGGTCATGCCGGGCAGCGGCGAAGCCCCGGCGGAGGAAAATCGCGGAAACCGCTACAGCCGGAGCTGCTATCTGTGCTATGGAGACGGGAAGATCGACGGGTGCGTCGCGGTGGAGGAAACCCTTGACATGCTCAATGAGATGGGCTTTGGGGCAAATGAGCTTCATGCGGCCAGAAAGGGCAGTGAAAGGGGCGCTGTAAGCGGCGTGCAGCATGTGGAGCAGATATGTGATTTCTGCGGGCTGCCGCTCAGCGGCGTGTCCTTCGACATGCTGGACGACGGGAGAGTGAGATGCGTCGGCTGCTCGGCCTCGGCCATAAGCTCGATGGATGAGTTCCGCGCTCTTTACAAGCGGACGGTGCCCAGCATGGAGGGCCTTTATGACATAAGGCTCAACGTGCCCATCCATGTGAGGATGACTGACGCCAGGACCATAGCAAAGCACACCAAGGCCGTGTTTAAGCCCACCTCGGGCTTTGACAGCCGGGTGGTCGGCTTTGCCCGCAGGGATAAGGACGGCTATTCGCTGTATATCGAAAACGGTGCGCCGAGGCTCCGGGCTATGAGCACCATAGTCCACGAGCTTACCCATATATGGCAGTACACCAATTGGGATGACGGGGCGATAAAAAAGGCGTATGGCAAGCGGGAAAACCGGGATATGGTCTACGAGGGCATGGCGATGTGGGCCGAGATACAGTTTATGTATCTTATAGGAGAGAGCCAGTTTGCAAAGCGTATGGAGGAAAATACGCTTCAGCGCGGCGACGTTTACGGCGAGGGCTTCAAGTATTACTGCGCGAAATACCCGCTGCTGAAAACCTCGGCGCTGCCCGCAAGGACGCCGTTTCATTCGGAGCTGCCGCTGTAACATGAAAAAAAGGGGGAGTGTAAAGTGAAAAACCGATTAAGGGCCCTGTTCCTTATGCTGGCGCTTACGGCGCTGCTGGCGGTTTCCGCCGCCGCTGCCGGAGACCCGGTGGAGCAGATGGCGGAGGAGATGGAACGGTTTGAAAGCTGCATAACCGTCCCAGTGCGCGATTACGACGCCCTTATGGAGCAGACCTTCACACGGTACCCCCAATTATACTTTTACTTTGACGGCGCGAGCTACCGCTCCGTGGCGGAGGGGCTTGAGATATACATAAGCTACTGCAATACGGATAAGAGCCTTGAGGACGTTTATGTGGTGCACTCCAAAGAGCAGCTTATGGCCGCCATGGGGCTGGCAATGAGCCGCCTCAGCCCCGGTGTGGATATCGTCTCAGCGCCGGACTACGAAATGCAGGACAGCGATTTGCAGGAAGTGTGGGACAGCCTGAGCGAAGATTATTATATGATCTACATGGGATATCACAGCTACACAAGCAATTGGAACAGATATTCGGTGGGCGATGCGTCTGTAGGCCGGTACGCTGTGAATCTCGGCTTCTGGGACGGCATTGCGGCGGAGGATGTGCGCCGGTGGCGGGATGTTACGGAGGAAACGGTGACTGGGCTTGCCTCCACGCTGTTTGCTCAGGATATGCCGGACTACATGAAGGAGCTGCTTATACACGACTATCTGGTGGATAACAACTACTATGACAGCCTGCATATTGACGATGCGGTAAACCATGTGGCCTACAGCGCCTTGGCGGAGGGAAAGACAGTGTGCCAGGGCTATGCGGCGGCGGCAAACCTGCTTTTCAGGGCAGCGGGCGTGCCCTCGCTGTATGTGATGGGCGACGCCGGGGGCAGCCATAGCTGGAACTGCGTCCAGATAGGCGGCCAGTGGTACATGCTGGATATAACCTGGGATGACCCAACAGATGAAAACGGCGGGGATCCGGGAATAAAAAGCTACAATTATTTTAATGTGACTTCCGCCCAGCTCAGCCGGGACCACACCTGGGAGGCCGGGGATTACCCGGACTGCACAGCCGTCGATATGAGCTATGACGCCGTTGCCGCCGCCGTGACGGCTGACGGAGGCGTGTATTCCGATTTCAGCACTGAGCTTGTGGAGACGCAGGCAGAGGACGAGGCGGCCTTTATGGCGATATTGGGCTTAAGCGCCGGGCCGGAGCAGGACAGCCAGCCTGCGGCGGTAACGGAGCCTGAAGATGTGCCGGGAGACGAGGAGAGCCCGGAGGAGCCGGAAATCGAGAGTCCCGGAAACGATTTGGAGCCGGAGGCCTCCGATGTGCCGGGGGAGGAGGAGACGGACGGGCTTTTGGAGAAGCTTAAGCCCGTGGCGCTGCCCTCCGCTGTGGAAAATATCCTGACGGAGCAGGAAAGCTCCGGGGGCGTAAGCGTCCTGTCGGTGCTGATATTCCTTATTATAGGGGCGGCTGCAATATGGCTGCTGCTCTACGGGACGATGTCCAGGCGAGTGTATTCCGCCAGAGCGGAGCGGCGCCGGTACAGGGACAGGGCCGCGGCGATGTCCGCGGCAAAGCGACGCAGCTTGGCGGGAAGAAGATAAAAAAGGGGTGGCTTGGGCCATCCCTTTTTCTCTCTTAGTGATTTTGCAAAACAACTCGCTGTCCATAACCGCCA
>CAZBUH010000014.1:0-22697 GCA_964495095.1 uncultured Oscillospiraceae bacterium
GATTTGATCAATAATATGATAACGACTGATTGTCACCTGAAAGTAAAATGCGGGCTAAAATCCGATCTGATGCATTATTTGAGAATTTCCCGCTATTTTGTCCGAAATGCAAACAGAAAACACTGCTTGAAGCAAACGGTTTACAAATAACCATCATCAAAAAGCCAGATACATAGACGCAGAGCCGATGAACTTGTGAGGAAATTCACAGCTCATCGGCTCTATGCTTCTTCATGTAAGCGCTACCGGCTTAACCGCTCGGCGGCGTTGTTTTCTACTCGGGAGCTGCCGTTTTCTGTCAAAGGATCTGTGCTTGGATTTTTGCTTGCCCTTTGCGTGTAGCTGTCTGAGCCTGCTTCTGACGCTCTCCATTTCGGGCGGTCTGCTCTTTTCTCTGACTTGGCGCTCCCATGCGACGGGGTCGGGATCATACTGTTCCACAGATGCTTCGGCTTCACGTTATGCCGTCATAAACGCCCGTACATCGGGATCTCCATCCTCTTTCAGGATGTCGGGCAGACCGTCCAGCATGTACGGGCCGCGTTTTTTTGCGCCTCTCAGGCCGGCGCCGCCTTGGCTATATTTTCGCAGAGGTAGCTGTAAAAGTCCTCCGCCGCCTCAGGCAGCCGGTAGTCCCTCAGCTTCGCAATGCCTATCTGCGCCTTTAAATCGCAGTCGGTCACACGCAGGCAGACATTTTTCGGCGTAAGAGATATCTGTGTAAGATAGTCGGTGGGACGTATAAGCCACGCAAGCTTCGGCACTATCTGGGCGGCGTTCATCTCTTTAAGCAGGGAGTTATGAAATTCAGGCTCGTCGCCGGAAAAAATAACCTTCGGAGCAAAGCCCCTGCTTTCACAGCAGGCGGAAAGTATCTGCATAAGGTCGAGGCTGGATGAATTTGTTATAAACGGCACTGCTTCAAGCTCGCCCAGCCGTATTTCCTCCCTCGCCGCCAGCGGGTTTTCACGGTTTACCTGTATTTCCAGCTCGGTATCGCATATGTGCTTCCATTCTATTTTTTCGTCCTCCATGGGATTGAAGGTTATGGCAAAGGCTATCCAGTGTTCCAGGATGGCTTCTTTGGCATCGCTGGAGTTCAGGGTGCGCTGGTTAAATATGATGTCCGGCCTTGAAGCAATGTAGGCGCATCGCATCACGGAAAAAAGCCCGCCGTGGGGTATGGAAAAATCGACCACCTGCTCCTGCTTCCTGTTCAGCTCCCGCAGGCGCCGGGCCCCCTCGTCAAGGAGGCCAACGGCCCGCTCGACATAATTCAGGAATATCGTGCCGGATTCGTTCAGGATTATTTTATTTCCCAGCCGGTCGAACAGTTTAAATCCCAATTCCTTTTCCAGCCTGGCGATAGACGCGCTCAGGGTAGGCTGGGTGACATAGAGCATTTTCGCAGCGGCGGTGATATTCTGAGTCTTTGCCGCCGCTATAAAGCTCCGGAGCTGGCTCAGTTCCATTTTTTGCCCTCCAATCGTGATGTTTTGGGTTACATCTACATTTTACCGTATTTTTATGTTCTTTCAACATTGTTTATGAGCGTTTCGGCTATACTATAGATTTTGTTCTATAGTTGTATGGATTTTATCAATTTTACATGCCGCCCTCCCAATGTTATATTTTAATTAAGAGGCAATTAAAAGATAAATTCAGCCCCTTATATTAAGAAAGGAAGGATATAAATGAAAAAGGCAGCGAGAATCATTTCGCTCCTTCTGGCGCTGATGCTCATCGCCGGAGTCTTCTCCGCCTGCGGAGACGGCGCCGCCGATACCACAGACACGCCGAATGAGTCCGAAGCGCCGAGTGAGACCGAAGCGCCGGCCCCCGATGACAGCGGTTCTGAGGCCACGGAGCCGGCGGACAGCCGGGAGGACACAAGTTGGCTTCTCTCCGAGGAGCCTGAAATTTTGACCGTCTGGTGCACCGCAAACGCAGATGCCCTGAACTACATGCCCAACGGCCTCAACGACAATACACTGTTTGAGCACATTGCAGATCTCACCAACGTCTCCCTTGACTTCACCACCATCGCCGGTACGGCAGCTAACGAGCAGCTCCCTGTTATGGTAGCAGCCGGTGACTACTGCGACCTGATAGGCGGCATGAGAAACTATTCCTCCGGCCTCGCTGGCGCACTTGACGACGAAGTCCTTATCGACGTTATGTCCTACGTTGAGGAGTACTGTCCCAACTACTACAGCTATCTGACCGCTGATGACAGAGCTCTTCTTCTGAGCCTCACTACCACAGATGGCCGTCTCCCGGGCTTTGCTTCCATATATCCCAACGAGCACAACTATGTTGCCAACGGTCTCTGCATCCGCCAGGATTTTCTGGACGCACTGAACATGTCCACTCCCGAGACATATGACGACCTCTACAATGTCCTCACCGGTATGAAAAATGAGCTGGGCGTTGAGGGCGCTATGTACCTCGCCCATGACGGCACAATGCAGAATCAGGCCTTCGGCGCCGGCTTCGGCATTGCCATCACCGATGATGCCATGCCCAACGAGCACCCCTTCTACATAGTTGACGGAACCGTACATTACAGTTATACTGAAGAAGCTTTCAAGGATTACCTCTCCATGGTTTCCGAGTGGTATTCCGAGGGCCTTATCTGGAAGGACTTCGTCTCTGGCGGCGGCGGTATGTCCGCTCTCCAGACCGGCGCACAGGATGATATTGTGAGCGGCAAGATCGGCGTTGCCTATCTTGAGGTTTCCACCCTGTATGACATTGACGAGATGACCTCCGAGGATTGCAACTGGGTCGGCCTTGCCGAGCCCACCGTAAACCCCGGCGATACTGTCCATGTGAAGTCCCTTGGCTCCGCTTCCAAGATCCAGTGGGGCATCAGCACTGACTGCGAGAACATCGAGCTGGCCTGCAGGTACATTGACCTCTTCTATTCCGATGAGGGCATCATGCTCTACAACTACGGCGTTGAGGGCGAGACTTATGATCTTGTTGACGGCGAGCCTCAGTTCACTGACCTTGTCACCAACAACCCTGACGGCATGACCATGGAGATCGCGCTTGTTATCTACACCACCATGGACACCCCGGGCGTTGGATACTATGACAGGACCATAACCACCTACGCTGACGACCTCCTCAACAGCATTGCTCAGTGGACTGTCAACAGCGATGGCGCATGGCGCTTCCCGGAAGGCGCCTCCATCACCGCCGAGGATAACGACAATTATTCCAACAAATACGCTGACGTCTCCACATACGCTTCTGAAATGATCCCCGCCTTCATCACCGGAGCTTATGACGTAGACGGGTACTGGGATACCTTCGTTTCCACCATCAACGGAATGGGCGCAGCCGACTGCCTGACCTACAAGCAGAACGCTTACGACGCTTACATCTCCAAATAAGCAGATTCCCTGAATTTAAAGAGGCGATCAAAAGATCGCCTCTTTAATGACCGCAAACAGTAAAGGAGTATTGACTGTATATGAATAATTATGAATATCAGAGGTTCAATCCCGGCGAGTATCTGGACTTCGAAAAGGACGCTGTTGAGCTTCGGTATGCTCAGGCCAGAGGCGAGGCCGAGGTCGAGCCCATGTTCCCCGGCCAGAATCCCATGGCTCCCGTAACCGTTACAGAGGAGCAGATAATCGCCCATAACAAGCTCTACAATCCCTTTGACCCCCTGTACACGGATCCTGAGTACGCCCGCGCCCACGGCCATCCCGGCGTACCGGCCATGCCCAGCTTCTTTAACCGCGTCGTGGGAAGCGTTCAGGGCTTCAGCAAGGACACCGGCGACCTGTGGTATTATAACAACGACGGCACCGAAATCCGGCAGTATCAGAATATTTATGGCGGCATGACCCTCATCCCCAAAAATCCCAAGCCCGATTTCAGGGATATAACAGTGCCCGGCGGCGACATCCGCATGTTCCACTGCGGCGCCGGAAGCGATATGTATGACCAGGACGGCAATATTGTTTATCACGGCTATTCCAACACCCGTGACGCCTGGCGAAAAATAATCGGCGACGGCGAGAAGCCCACCTTCTCCGAGAACATGGCCGAGTGGACAACTTATTTTCCCGAGCAGCACGTGAACACCGACGAGGATTATCAGAAGATGTTCCGGATTTGGGATAACGAGGTTATCGCCGGTGACAACACCCCCTGCTGGGAGGATGTAAATATCGGCGAATTCCTGCCGGAGACCTGCTCTGACGGCCCCATCACCTTTATGCACCTTATCGCCTGGTCCAGCATGGGCACCCGTTCTCTCTTTGACAGGACGGAGCTGCGGGATCTGGAAACCATGAAGAAAAACTACTTCCGGGACCGCTTTGGCTCATTCCTTGACGAGACGTCCCTCCACTACTCCGGACGGAACATCCCCGGCAGCCGCATGGCCTTCTACAACAACACCGCCGCCGATGTGCTGTGGCGCACCGTCACCAACTGGATGGGCAACTACGGCCGCATAACAAAGTATGCCTGGCGTTTCTTCCCGTTCTTCAAGGAGATGATTCGCCTGCCTATCTGCGCCGAGCAGTTCAGCAAGGTTCCCGGCTATCAGGGCCGCGACTGTGACAGGCACGGCAGCGAGGGCGACGTCGTCATCGGCAAGGCCGCCGTTATCGGCAAGTACGTAAACGAGCTTGGGGAACACATAGTACAGATTATGTGCTGGGGCGAAAACTTCGATGGCGCCATTATCCAGGGCTGCCCCATGGAGGTTGCCCTTCCCTCAAAGGAAAGCAGGTAATGGAAAAGGCACAGAAATATAGGGTAGTCCAGGTGCGCGCGGCCTACGAGGCCGGAGCCTCCCAATTCAGCCAGTGGAGCAGCGGTAGCACCGTGCACAGGGGCGTGGGCTGGTTTCATCCTTTCGGAGTATCCCGGTATACCGCCGGCGAGGGCTTCAAGGAAGCGGAGGGCTTTGATCCCGACGAATATTTCAGCAAATACTGGCTGGATAATTACGGCACACGCCTCTTTTGCATATACCATATGAAAGACGGCGACATATACGCCTTTGACGGCATGTTCGCGGTGCGGGACGAATCGGATATCACCCGGGACTACACTCCGGAGCAGGAGGACGAAAAGCCCAAAACTCCCCGCCGGGATGTGCTTGTAAACGTCGTGGTCGGCGGCACCGGAGCTTATAAGGGAGCCTCCGGACTGCTTATGGGCACGGCGGAGGGCGGCGGGGAGCAGCACCGCATAGGCGAAAACTCCATCCCCGACGTCATCATGAAAATGATGTCAGGCTACATAAAGCTGCCTGTATGCGGCTGAGTCCCCGTTTTCCCCAAACCTTAAAAATTCACAGATGTCGGCGTAGGGACAAATTTCCCCGGCGTTTTGAGCCAAATTTTAGTATTTTGCATATTGACTATCCGCGGATGGGAAACTATAATCTTTCATGTGAAAAAAGAAACACTGTACCGTGGGGCCTTCGGGTCTCACGGTTTTCTGCGGAGGGGTTAAAGATGTCTTACAAGGTCCTGCTGGATCTGGCAATAATCATAATAGCTGCGAAGCTTTTCGCTATCCTGGCGCGCCGGCTGCACGCGCCCCAGGTAGTGGGCGAGATAATCGCCGGGCTGATAATCGGCCCCAGCGTCCTCGGCATAGTTCAGCAGTCGGATTTCCTCTCCGAGATGGCGGAAATAGGCGTTATCCTGCTCATGTTCCAGGCTGGCCTGGACTCCAACCTGAAGGAGCTTATCCACTGCGGCCCCAAGGCCCTCCTTATCGCCTGCTGCGGCGTTCTGGTGCCTCTGGGCGGCGGCACGCTGCTGTACATGGCTTTCTACGGCTTTTCCTCTGTAGGCTCGCCTGATTTTTACAAGGCCATTTTCATCGGCGTTATTATGACGGCCACCTCTGTCAGCATAACGGTGGCCACCCTCCGGGAGCTGGGCAAGCTCAAGACCACCCTTGGCACCACGATAGTCAGCGCCGCCATTATAGACGACGTAATCGGCATAATCGTCCTTACCGTTGTCCTGAGCTGCGCCGACACCGGCGGCAGCGGAAGCTCCAGCATCGGAGGGGTCCTGCTCAGCACGCTGCTGTTTTTCATCTGCGTCACGCTTTTCGGATTTTTTATCTGCAAGATATTCAAGCTCATCGACAGAAGATACCCCCACACCCAGCGGATACCGATTTTCGGCCTGGCCCTGTGCTTTTTCCTCTCATATGCCGCCGAGGAATTTTTCGGCATAGCCGATATTACCGGCGCATATGTGGCCGGCATAATCCTGTGCAGCCTCAGGGACGCGGACTACATAGAGTCGAAGATGAACATCAGCTCCTATATGCTCTTCGGCCCCATATTTTTCGCCAGCATAGGTCTAAAGACAAATATCCAGGAGATATCCCCCTCAATCCTCATTTTTTCCCTCTGCTTTGTGGCTGTGGCGCTTCTGTGCAAAATTATCGGCTGCGGCCTTGCGGGCAAGGTCTGCCTCTTTTCCAACAGGGATTCACTCAAGACGGGCATTGGGATGATGACCCGCGGCGAGGTAGCCCTTATCGTTTCCCAGAAGGGCCTCTCGCTGGGGATAATTGATTCAGTGTTTTTTGCCCCGGTTATATTGCTTATAATAGTTTCGTCTGTCCTGACCCCCATTCTTCTCAAGGTTTTGTATAAAAAAGACGCGCCGGAGGCCGAAGCGAAGGAGCTTCCCGCAGAAAATGCAAAATAAATGCCGATTTTCTGCGCTTAATGCGCACACCGTATGTGAAAGGGCATATGTGTATGAAAACCAGGCCGTAGCCCCACGGCTGAGGCCCGCTCATCGCCCAAACTATACGGTACCGACAGACTTCCTCCAGCCTTTGCCTGGAAACAGCTGCCGCAAAAGTATCCGTATACCAATACCTCCGGCACTGCGCTTACCAGCCGGACCGGTGCATTCTCCGGCAGCATGATTTGTGAATTTAACACAAAAAGGGCGATAGGCCACCTCCCCCTGGGCTGACCTCTCGCCTTTTTTTTACATTTCTGTTTTCTCAGCCAATATCCCCGCGCATCATTGGTGAATTATATATTTCCGGGTTTTCCACCTGCCGCTTATGAAGTATACAATACATATTATCACCGGCACAAAGCCGGCGGCGGCGTCACCGTACAGGTAGCCCAGCCAGCCCATACCCATCACCCTGCCGAAAAGCACGGCAAAGCCTATCCGTCCTACTACCCCGTCCAGCACGGCGGTGACGAAGTTCAGCCTGTAATTGCCGCTGCCGTCTATCAGCCCGTTGCTGGGCGCCCGCAGCGCGCTGCCGAAAAAGAGCAGGAACATCAGCGGGAGCATGGTCAGGCAGGCGTCCAGCACCTCCCGGTCCGTGGAGAAGATGCCGAATATCGCCTCCGGGAAGAGCAGCACCACTCCGCTCAGGATAACGGCGACGGTCAATGTTATCGTCAGCGCAATCCGCAGGATTTTCGGCACCCTGTCATACGCTTCAGCGCCGATATTCTGCCCGATAAAGGTGCTGGCCGAAGCATTGATGGCGTTTGAGAAAAGATTTATTATCAGGTTCATTTTGCTCTCTATCCCCGACACGCCGGAGACCACCACACCGTAGACATTGACGCTGGCATCCACAAACAGCTTGGAGAAGGTGATGGAGGCGGATTTGATAGCCATGGGTACCCCCAGCTTGAGCAAGGCTCTGAACATCTCCCTGCTGGGCCGCAGGGCCTTCCGGTCCATGGGAAAGCCCAGCCGGTCCCGCCGCAGGAACAGGAAAAGCATCCCCCACACAAAGCTGACGCCCTGGCCGATCACCGTGGCGAGGGCAGCGCCAAAAGCGCCCATCCCCAGCCGGACCACGAACACTATATCCAGAATCAAATTCAGGATGGCCGCCGTCGCCACAAACAGGAACGGGTGGCGGGAATCGCCCATGCCGCGAAGCACGGCGCTTACCGCGTTGTAGCCATAAATAAAGAGCAGCCCCACCATGCAGACAGTGGCATAACGGAGCGTGTCGTCCCACACCTCCGCCGGCGTATTCATCCACCCCAGCAGCGTCTCCCGGAAAATCAGGCAGACCACGCCCAATATCACTGCGGAAAAGAACAGGAATGTAAACAAAGTCCCCATGATTTTCCCCACATCGGCCCGGCGGCCGGCGCCCACGTGCTGGGCAATTATAATTTGGCCGGCGTTGGAAAAGCCCATAGCGATAAAGGTCAGCATAGTCAGCACATCGCCGCCTATAGACACGGCCGACAGCCCGTTTTTCCCCACGTACTGCCCCACTACGATCATGTCCACCATATTATAGACAGCCTGGAGCAGATTGGAGCAGAACAGCGGCAAAGCGAAGCCCGCCATGCCCTTAAAAATACTTCCTTTTGTAAAATCCCTGATGTATCCGGATGCCATACGCCGCGACCTCTCTGTTTTATTTGAGCCGTTGCCGGCTCTCCCTTTATTATACATCTGTAATGCAAGTGCGCGGCAGAATGTGTATTTCACATTCTGCCGCGTGTTATTATATAAGCCGCTCCGCCGGGGTTATTTATCCTGTATCGTAACGCTTACACGGTACTTATTACCGTCCGCCGCAGCAAAAGCCTTCTGTATATCGTCAAGTGTAAAGCGTTTGGGCTCAATAAGGGCCTTGACATTTATCAGACGATAGTTTATAAGCCTTGCCGCGATGGCGTAATCGGCCTGGGTGGCGGAGTGGAGAGCGGACATAACGACGGCGAATGTTATTGCGTTCCGGGGCGTAAATTACGACATCACGCGCATTGACACATTCGAGGGGTACAAGGAAGATTTAGTGCTGTATTGCAAAGTGAAAGAGTAAAGCAAAACGGGCAAGGAATAAAATGTCCTGCCCGTGCATTGTTATGCGGGCATTTCACCCGTCATAATAAAATTACAATATGCTGTTTTATTCTCCTCTATGAAGTTGACTAATGCTTCAGGTAAAAACAGTTTCCATATTTGTAAGAAAACTTGATACAAACGAAGGAGGCTTTCATTTATCCGGAAATGCGATGATTGCGGTTGGACGCTTTTCCAAAAAAATTGTAAAAATCTATTGACAATAACTATGTGCGGTATTAAAATAGTCGGCATACAAATAATTCGCGTGCGAATTGTTTGCACACCAATTATTTTTGGCGTTAATAATCCGGAAAGGAGTTGGAAAATTTGGACAGCAGCCCGCGGGAAATACCGCTTCAATGGCTTTTCCACGATATGCACAAGGCGCACAGGCGCGCGGCCCGGGAAATCCTTATGAAATATAACTTTAAGGACCCGGGGCAGCCCAGACTGCTCGATGTGCTTGAGGAATACGGTAAGGACGGAGTTTTCGCCACCCAGAAGCAGCTTGCGGATATGCTGCATATATCTCCCTCAACGATAACGGCTACCCTCAAGTATCTTGAAAAGCAGGGATATGTTGAAAAGCTGCCCGACGAAAAAGATTTGAGACGGAATCATATCGCCCTCACAAAAAAGGGGATGGAGGTGTCCCATCTTGTCCGCGACGAGCTTTGGAGAGTTGACAGGGCAATGTTCAGGGGCTTTTCCCCCGAGGAGGAGGAGACGGCGGCGGACATTTTCGGCAGGGTGATAAAGAATTTGGGCGAATACGCCAGGTCCGTTAAAACACAGCAGGAAGGGGCTGAGCGCAGTTGATAAAAAAATTAGCGAAATTCATCGGCAAGTATAAGGTATACGCCATCCTGACGCCTCTGCTGGTCATGGTGGAGACGATAGGCGAGCTTATGCTTCCGAATATGATGTCCAACATAGTGGACATTGGGGTTCAAAACAGCGACAAGGCATATATGTTCCGCACGGGAGCCATAATGCTTGGCATCGCCGTTATATCGCTTCTGGGGGGCCTGTACAGCGCAAAAACCGCGGTGACGGCCAGCCAGGGCTTCGGCGCGGAGCTCAGGAAAAAGCTCTACAGCCAGGTACAGAAGTTCTCCTTCGCGGATATAGACAGATTCAGCACCGCGTCCCTTGTGACAAGGCTTACAAACGACGTAAAGACCGTGCAGCAGATAGTGCAGATGATGCTGAGAGTGCTTGTAAGGGCGCCGTCCCTTATGATAGTGGGCGTCGCAATAGTTTTCAGCCACAGCTGGAAGCTGGCCCTCATTTATCTGGTGGCGCTGCCGGTGCTGTTTGTGATAATCCGGGCACTTATGAACAGCGTTCACTATCTGTTCAAAAAGGCACAGGAGAGTATGGATAACTTAAATTCCACCGTGCAGGAAAACCTTATAGCCATCCGGGTGGTAAAGTCCTTCGTCCGGGAAAACTATGAGCGGAAGAAATTTAAAAAGGTAAACGACGCCTACACGGACTCGTTTATAAGGGCGCTTACTATAAATATCCTTATAAACCCATTCTCAACTCTCATACTGAACGCGGTCACCATCTGCCTTTACTGGTTCGGCGGCAATTTTGTGGGAGCCGGGGAGTTGGACGTGGGCGAGCTTATGGCGATAATCACATATCTAAACCAGATAATGATGAGCGTTATGATGTTCTCCATGGTGCTTATGGATATGTCCAGGGCAAAGGCCTGCGCCACACGTATAATCGAGGTGCTGGACACTGAGCCCAGCGTCGTAGACCCCGAGATTATCGACGACGAGGCCGACATGAGAATAAAGGGCGGTATCGAGTTTAAAAACGTGGACTTCCGCTATCCGGCCACAAACGAGAACGAGTACATACTGCACAACGTGAGCTTTTCTGCGGAGCCGGGCCAGACGGTGGCGGTAATAGGCGGCACAGGCTCGGGAAAATCCTCCCTTGTAAACCTGATACCGAGGTTTTACGACGCCTGCGGCGGCCAGGTGCTCATAGACGGCAGGGATGTGCGTGATTACGGCATACACAATCTCCGGGAGAATATCGGCATGGTACTCCAGAAAAACGTGCTGTTTACCGGCACCATCAGGGATAATATGAAATGGGGCAACTCCGACGCCACTGACGAGGAGATATGCGCCGCTTTAAGGGACGCCCAGGCGTACGATTTTGTAATGTCCTTCCCGGATAAGCTGGACACCATGATAGTACAGGGGGGCACCAACGTGTCCGGCGGCCAGAAGCAGAGGCTGTGCATAGCCAGAGCCATGCTGAAAAAGCCGAAGATACTCATTCTTGACGATTCCACCAGCGCTGTCGATTCGGACACTGAGTCCAGAATAAGGCATTCCTTCTCCACTACCCTCAAGGACTGCACCGTTATCATAATCGCCCAGCGCATAAGCTCCGTCTCCGGGGCCGACAAGATAGTTGTGCTGGACGACGGCCAGATAGAGTCTGTGGGAAACCACAGGGAGCTTATGTCCATAAGCCCCATCTATCAGGAGATTTACACCTCGCAGCAGGAAGGGGGCAAAATAGGAAATGGCTGATATCAAAAATACCGCTGAAAACCAGAAGGTAAAGAGCAGAAAGCTCAGGACGAAAAAGACAAAGGAGCGGGATCCGGAGGACGACGAGGAGACCTACAACGACCATGTGGGCGGAGGCGGCCCCGGCAGGGCCAGGGATTTCAGAAAGCCCAGGGACACCAGGGGCACTATGCTGAGAGTGCTGAGCTATACCCTCAGCGATAAGAAGATCGTGGGCGTTGTGCTTATCATGATGGCCATATCCTCTGTTTGCAGCCTTGCGTCGTCTTACTTCCTGAAGCCGATAATAGACGACTACATATTCCCCGATTTTGACGCAAAGGGCCTGGCGACACGGCTGGTCATGCTGGCCGCCATATATCTGGCCGCGATAGCGGCTACATATTTCCAGAGCAGGCTTATGGTAAACCTTGCCCAGCGCACTACCAACCGCATACGGGCCGATCTCTTCGATAAGCTCCAGAACCTGCCCATAAGCTATTTTGACGCGCATACCCACGGCGAGCTTATGAGCCGCTTTACAAACGATATGGATAACGTCCAGATAGCGTTAGAGCAGGTCATAACCAACTTTATAACAAGTATCATAACCTTTGTGGGCACCATTTGCCTTATGATTTACGTAAGCTGGAAGATGTTCATAATCACCATGGTGGTCATTGCGGCGGCGATGGTGATAGTAAAGCGCATGGGCAAAAAGAGCAAACGGCTCTTTAAGCGCCAGCAGGCATCTCTCGGTATGCTGAACGGCTATATCGAGGAGCTTGTGGAGGACGTTAAGGTGGTAAAGGCCTTCAACTACGAGGAACAGTCGGAGGCGGAGTTCCAGAAGCTCAACCTGGAGTATCAGGGGAACGCCACCGCGGCAAACACAGTGGCCATGAAGGTAATGCCCATAATGAACAGCCTTATGAACGGGTGCTACGCCGTTACGGCCGTGGCGGGCGGGCTTTTCGTCATAGCCACCGGCGGGCTGGCCGGCGCGGCCGGCTCCTTCACCGTGGGCTCCCTGGGCGTGTACCTTAACTACACAAAGCAGGTGGCCCAGCCAATAAACAATATGTCAAACCAGGTGGTAAACCTCCTGTCGGCGCTGGCCGGCGCGGAGCGCATCTTCCGCGTTATAGACACCGACCCGGAGCTGGACGAGGGCAATATAACCCTGATGCCCGTGGTTAAAAACAGCGACGGGACCATGACCGAGACAGATAAGCTCACCGGCGCCTGGGCCTGGAAAATACCAATGGATGAATATCTCACCAAGGTGGATTTGAGAAAAAGCGGCATGAGCGCCGACCTTATCTACATGGCCGCCGGGAATATGGAGAGCGACGACCCGGAGATAACCGCCGCCCAGTTGGCTTTCCGGGAGGGCATGGCCCGGCACGGGGAGTGTAAGGGGAAATTCCAGTACATAGAGCTTAAGGGCGACGTGCGGCTTAAAGACGTGCATTTCGAGTATGTGGAGAATAAGCCGGTCCTTAAAGGCATAACCGTAAGGGCAAAGCCCGGCGAGAAGATAGCCTTCGTAGGCTCCACCGGCGCCGGCAAGACAACCATCACAAACCTTATAAACAGGTTTTACGATATCCAGAGCGGCACCATCACCTACGACTCCATAGATATAAAGGATATCAAAAAGGACGACCTGCGGCACAGCCTGGGCATAGTCCTCCAGGATACAAACCTCTTTACGGGCACCGTTATGGATAACATCCGGTACGGACGCCTTGAGGCCACCGACGAGGAGTGCATAAAGGCGGCGAAGGACGCAAACGCCGACGGCTTTATAAGAAAGCTGCCCCACGGCTACGACACGGTGATATCCGCAAACGGCGGCAACCTGTCCCAGGGCCAGCGGCAGCTTCTGGCAATAGCCAGGGCGGCGGTGGCAAATCCCCCTGTTATGATACTGGATGAGGCCACCTCCTCCATCGACACGAGGACGGAAAAACACATCGAAAAGGGCATGGACGCCCTGATGCAGAACAGGACTGTTTTCGTAATCGCCCACAGGCTCTCAACGGTGAAGAACTCCCAGTCCATAGCCGTTTTGGAGCACGGCGAGATAATAGAGCAGGGCAGCCATCAGGAGCTTCTGGAGCAGAAGGGGAGGTATTATCTTCTCTATACCGGCCAGAACGAGCTTGAATAGCCTTTTCCCATACAGCAATTATAGCGCCCCGGAGACATACGCCTCCGGGGCGCTTTGATGCGTGCCGTACTTTTACTTTTTTGTTGACAGCAGGAGGGAAATAAAGTATATTATTAACCGTCAGGAACCGTAAGATTGTATTTAAAGGGCCGGAAGTGAATAGCTGACGGCATTTCCGGCAATATATTTTACCGTCAAAACTTTATATTATTTTATTGGAGGCAGAAACAATGGCAGTATTTGAGAAAATCGCCGCAATCATCGCTGAGTATAAGGACATAGACGTTTCCGAGATCGATATGGATTCCACCTTCGAGAGCCTCGACATCGACTCCCTCGACACTGTGGAGATGGTAATGCAGCTTGAGGAAGAACTGGGCGTGGAGCTGGAGCTTGAGGAAAAGCTGAACACCGTAGGTGAGCTTGTGGCCTTCGTTGAGAACAAGCTTGGCTAATAAAGAATAAGAAACAGTGAGCCGCCCCTTTAAGGCCGTTTTTACGGCCAGGACTGAGGGGCGGCGCGTTAGCTTGCTTGAAAGGAAACCGCGTTATGATAAAAACCAGAATTTGTGATATGCTGGGTATCGAGTACCCGATTTTCCAGGGCGGCATGGCGTGGATAGCCGATGCGGATTTGGCCGCTGCCGTCAGCAACGGAGGCGGACTGGGCATAATCGCCGCAGGCAACGCCCCGGGAAGCTATGTAAGAGAGCAGATACAGAAGGCGAAAGGCCTTACGGATAAGCCCTTCGGCGTAAATGTAATGCTTCTCAGCCCCTTTGCCGACGAGGTGGCCCAGGTCATTGCCGACGAGGGAGTGCAGGTCGTCACAACGGGAGCCGGAAACCCCTCAAAGTATATGAAGCTCTGGCTCTCCAGGGATATAAAGGTAATACCCGTGGTGCCGTCGGTGGCGATGACGAAGCTTGTGACCAGAGTGGGCGCTTCGGCCGTTATCGCGGAGGGCGGCGAGTCCGGAGGCCATGTTGGAGAGCTTACCACTATGGCCCTTGTGCCCCAGGTAAAGGACGCCACAGACCTTCCCGTAATAGCGGCGGGGGGCATAGGCGACGGCCGGGGAGTGGCCGCGTCGTTTATGCTTGGCGCCGAGGGTGTGCAGCTTGGCACGCGCTTTCTTGTGGCGGACGAGTGCAACGTCCATGAAAACTACAAGAATAAGATACTTAAGGCAAACGACATTGCGACTATGGTGACCGGCAAGCGCCTTGGCCATCCTGTGCGCAGCCTGAAAACGGCCTATACGCGCCAGTACAACAAAATGGAGTACGACAGCAGTATTCCCGATGAGGAGCTGGAGCAGTACGGCACCGGCGCCCTGCGCAAGGCCGCCGTGGAGGGCAACGACAAGGAGGGCTGTTTCCTCTCCGGCCAGATAGCCGGAATGGTAAACCGCCGTCAGCCGGCGGCCGAGATGATAAAGGAGATATTCGCCCAGGCTGAGGAAGTACTTAACGGAGCTGGAAAATGGGTAAAATAGCATTTGTTTTCTCCGGACAGGGTGCGCAGTACCCCGGAATGGGGAGCTCTTTATATAATGTAAGCCCGAAGGCCAGAGAGGTTTTTGATTTGGCGGAGAGGCTCCGCCCGGGCACTATAGACCAGTGCTTTTCCGGCGCTAAGGAAGAGCTGATGGTGACTAAAAATACACAGCCGTGCCTTTACTGCACCGATTTGGCGGCGGCCTGCGCACTGCGTGAGGCCGGAGTCAGGGCGGATATGGCGGCGGGCTTCTCCCTGGGGGAGATATCGGCCCTAACCTTCTCGGGCGCGTTTACGCCGGAGACGGGCTTTGAGCTTGTGTGCCGCAGAGGCGAGCTTATGCAGGCCGCGGCCGAGAAATTCGACAGCGCCATGGTGGCCGTTGTAAAGCTCCCCAACGAAAAGGTGGAGGAGCTGTGCGCGCAGTTTTCTGACGTGTACCCCGTGAACTATAACTGCCCCGGCCAGCTTGTGGCGGCGGGACTTAAGAGCCGGATAGAGGATTTCAAGGCGGCGGTGAAGGAGGCCGGAGGCCGGGCGCTGCCGCTGGCGGTGTCAGGCGGCTTCCACAGCCCGTTTATGGCGTCGGCGGCCCAGGGGCTCCGCAAGGCGCTGGAGAGCGTCGATATGAAGGCGCCGGAGATACCGCTCTACGCCAACAGGACGGCGGAGCCGTATTCCGGGGACCTTAAGGCCCTTACGGCGGCCCAGGTGGAAAACCCGGTGCGCTGGCAGGAGACTGTGGAGAATATGATAGCTGCCGGAGCCGATATATTTATAGAGTGCGGGCCGGGCAGGACCCTCTGCGGTCTTATAGGCAAAATCTCAAAAAATGTGCTGGCCCTGCACGTTGAGGACGGGGACACGCTCAAAGAGACGCTGGAGGCGGTGAAAGCCAATGCTTAAAGGTAAAAAGGCCATAGTCACCGGCGGGAGCCGGGGAATAGGACGGGCAATAGCGCTGAAGTTCGCGGAAAACGGGGCCGACGTCGCAATAATTTACGCCGGAAACCAGGAGGCTGCGGAAAAAACCCTGGAGGAGATAAAAGGTTTTGAGGTAAACGGCTGGTGCTATAAATGCGACGTGGCCGATTTCGCGCAGTGCAAGTCCACAGTGGCAGCGGCTATAAAGGAGATGGGCGGCGTTGATATACTTGTAAATAACGCCGGCATCACAAGAGACGGCCTTATCTTCTCCATGAAGGAGGCCGACTACGACGCGGTGCTTGACACAAACCTTAAGGGCGCGTTCAATATGATAAAAAACTGCTACGCCAACTTCCTCAAAAAGCGGGCGGGCAGGATAATAAATATAGCCTCCGTGGTGGGGCTTATGGGCAACGCCGGCCAGGCCAACTATTCGGCCTCAAAGGCGGGGCTTATTGGCCTTACAAAATCCGTGGCGAGAGAGCTGGCGGCGCGGAACGTCTGTTGCAACGCCATAGCCCCGGGCTATGTTGAGACTGAGATGACGTCGGAGCTGGGCGGGGCTGAAAATTACGGCTCCATGATACCGCTGGGACGGGCGGCAAAGCCCGAGGATATCGCGGAATGCGCCCTGTTCCTTGCGGGGGACGGCGCTTCCTACATCACCGGAGAGGTGATAAGAGTAGACGGCGGAATGGCCATGTAAACCCGTCGAAAGCGGGCGGCACTTTCTTTTTTCACAGTGAAAGGACTGAGCATATGAGACGAGTAGTTGTTACCGGCATGGGCGCTGTCACGCCTGTGGGAAACGACGTTCAGGAGTTCTGGGAGAGCCTTGTCGCCGGAAAATGCGGTATAGCGAGGCTTACAAAATTTGACCCCGCCGAGTATAAGGCCGCCCTGGCCGCGGAGGTAAAGGATTTCGATCCCCTGAAATACATGGAGAAGGGCGAGGTGCGGAAAAACGATTTGTTCGCGCAGTTCGCCATGGCAGCCGCCGTGCAGGCCATGGAGGACAGCGGCATCGAGGGCACCGTGGACCCGTGGCGCTTCGGCGTGTATATAGGCTCCGGCATCGGCGGAATAATGACTACCCATGAGCAGCTCAAGGCTCTGTGGGATAAGGGGCCCCGCCGCGTGTCCCCCTTTACCATCCCCATGATGATAAGCAATATGGCAGGCGGCATAATCGCCATCAGATACGGCCTTAAGGGGCCGAATATGTCCATAGTCACGGCCTGCGCCACAAGCACAAACGCGCTGGGAGAGGCTTACAGGGCCATTAAGCACGGCTACGCCGACGCCATGCTGGCGGGCGGCGCGGAGGCGGCCATAACGCCTCTGTCGGTGGCGGCCTTTGGAAACTGCATGGCCCTCCACACCGGGGACGATCCGGCGGCGGCCTCCATACCGTTTGACGCCAGAAGAAGCGGCTTCGTAATGGGCGAGGGCGGCGGCGTCCTTATACTGGAGGAGTATGAGCACGCCGTGTCAAGGGGCGCGAAAATTTACGCTGAGGCGGCGGGCTACGGCCACACCTGCGATGCGTACCATATCACGGCCCCGGACCCGGAGGCTGAGGGCGCGGCCCAGGCCATAAGAGAGGCAATGGCCCAGGTTGGGGAAAAGGCGGAGTCCGACAGGATATATCTAAACGCCCACGGCACCTCCACCCCCGCCAATGATAAGACAGAGACCCTTGCCGTGAAAAAGGCCCTCGGCGATGAGAAGGCCAGAAAGATACTCATATCCTCCACAAAGTCCATGACCGGCCACATGCTGGGCGGCGCAGGGGCGGCGGAGGCTATAGCGGCCATACTGGCCCTTAAAAACGGCATAGTGCCCCCGACCATCGGCTATAAGGAGCCGGATGCGGATTGCGATTTGGACTATGTGCCCAACACCGCCAGAAAGGCCGAGCTGGACATGTCCATGTCCACGTCTTTGGGCTTCGGCGGCCACAACGGATGTTTAGCGTTTACGAAAGTTGAGGAATGATTATGGATTTTTCAGAGATCAGAGAGCTTGCGCAGCTTATGAATGAGCTTTCCCTTACGGGTATTGAAATTAAAGAGGGCGAAAAATCCATAAGGCTCGAAAAGCAGAGCGTTTCCGGAGCTGTGTGCCAGCCCGCAGAGCAGGAGAGCAATATTCCGGAGGGCGCGCCTGTGGGCCTTACGGCTGTCACTGCGCCTATGGTGGGCGTGTTTTACGCCTCCCCGTCCCCCGATGCGGCGCCCTATGTGTCAGTGGGCGACAAGGTGAAGTCCGGCGATGTGCTCTGCATCGTGGAGGCTATGAAGCTCATGAACGAGATAACGGCTGAGACCGACGGCACTATAGCCCAGGTCTGCGTTGAAAACGGCGACGTGGTGGAATACGGCCAGGCCATGTTCTATATTAAAAAGGACTGAAATATGGATAAGGAAGAAATCATGAAGATACTTCCCCACAGGGACAATATGCTCCTTGTGGAGGAGGCGGAGGTAGTGGACGGCGTTGCCCACGGGAAATATCATGTCCGGGGTGACGAGTGGTTTCTGCAGGGGCATTTTCCCGGGAACCCGGTAGTGCCGGGGGTTATACTCTGCGAAATGATGGCGCAGGCCGTGTGCGTCCTTATGGCCGACGGCTCCACCCAGGGAAAGACACCCTATTTTACCGGCATAGACGGGGTGAAATTCAAAAATCCTGTGAAGCCCGGGGACACCCTTTGCTCAGAGTGCGTTATAGAAAAGACAAAAGGCCCGTTTTATTTTGCCAGCGGAAAGGGTTATGTGGACGGCAAGCTTTGCTGCCAGGGGAAATTCTCATTTGCGCTTGTATGAGCGGTTTAAAAATTCCAGACGAAAGAGGTGAGATGTTATGTTTTCCAAGATACTTATAGCCAACCGCGGCGAGGTCGCCGTGCGTATTATAAGGGCGTGTAAGGAAATGGGCATCTCTACCGTCGCTGTATACTCTCAGGCCGATGCCAATTCGGTGCATGTGGCCCTGGCGGACCAGGCCATCTGCGTGGGCGGGCCGTACGCGGCGGACAGCTATCTCAACGAGAAAAACATAATAAGCGCCGCCAGAATAATGGGCGCTCAGGCCATCCACCCGGGCTACGGATTTTTGGCGGAAAACCATGAGTTTGCAAAAATGTGCGAGGATTACGGGATAGTCTTTATCGGGCCCAGAAGCGAGGTTATAGTCAGGATGGGCGATAAGGACGAGGCCCGTCGGATGATGAAGGCCGCAGGCGTGCCCACTGTCCCCGGCACGGATGTCGTAAAGAGCGTGCAGGAGGCTGTGGAGCAGGCAAAGGGCGTCGGCTACCCCCTGCTTATCAAGGCCAGGGCCGGCGGCGGCGGAAAGGGCATACGGCTTGTAAATAAGGAATCCGAGATGGAAAACGCTTTCCTCACCGCATCCAGCGAGGCTGAAAAGGCTTTCGGCGACGGAGGCGTTTACATTGAAAAATATCTCTCTCCCGTTAAGCACATAGAGGTGCAGCTCCTTGTGGATGAGACGGGGAATATAATCTGCCTGGGGGAGCGGGAGTGTTCGATACAGCGGAACAACCAGAAGCTCCTTGAGGAGTCTCCCTCCCCGGCAATAGACCAGGCGCTGCGGGAGAAAATGTACGACGCGGCCAGAAAGGCGGCCGCGGTTGCGGGCTACACAAACGCCGGAACGGTGGAATTTCTTCTGGATAAGGACAAGAACTTCTACTTTATGGAGATGAACACGCGGCTCCAGGTGGAGCACCCCGTCACGGAGGCCGTTACGGGCATCGATATCGTAAAGTGGCAGATAAGGATAGCGGCGGGAGTGCCCCTGGGCTTTGGCCAGGACAAGATAACGGTCAACGGCCATTCCATAGAGTGCCGTATAAACGCCAGAGGCGCCGGCAGGGTAAACCTGCTGTACATCCCCGGCGGCCCCGGTGTGAGATTCGACACGGCGCTGTACCAGGATTACGAGATACCCCCCTACTACGACAGCATGATAGGAAAGCTTATAGTCCACTCTTCAAACAGGGAGTTTGCCACGAGAAAAATGCAGTCGGCGCTGTGTGAATTGATAGTGGACGGCGTTCCCAACAATATTGAGGAGCAGATAGATATTTTAAACGACAGGGATTTCCAGTCGGGTAATTACGATACAGGTTTTATGAGAAAGCGGGGAAAGTAAAACCATGGATATGTCGGGATTTTTCAAAAAACCCCTTATAGAGCTGGAAAAGGGCGGCAGATCCCCAAAATCCGTACCCATAGAGGGCAACGGGGAGCTTACGAGGGAGTGTCCCAAATGCCGCCGCAGCACGCCGGTGAGCGAGCTTTGGGAGAACTACAACGTGTGCAGCTGCGGCTACCATTTCAGGATGAACGCACGGCAGCGCATACATTTTATCGCTGACTCCGGAACCTTCCGGGAGATGGACGGCGATATGGAGAGCACTGATATAATCAACTTTCCCGGCTACGACAGGAAGCTTGAAAACGCAAAGCTTGCGTGCAGCGAAAAAGAGGCGGTCATCTGCGGTACGGCCTCTATCGGCGGATATAAATGTGTGCTTTTCATTATGGAGCCGTATTTTATGATGGGCAGTATGGGCACTGTGGTAGGCGAAAAAATAACCAGAGTGTTTGAGCTGGCTGCGGAGCAGGGCCTGCCCGTGGTGGGCTACACGGTGTCCGGCGGCGCCCGTATGCAGGAGGGCATACTGTCCCTTATGCAGATGGCGAAAACCAGCGGCGCTGTAAAGCATTTTTCCGATAAGGGCGGGTTTTACATAACCGTTCTCACGGACCCCACCACCGGAGGCGTCACCGCCAGCTTTGCCATGGAGGGCGATATAATTTTGGCCGAGCCAGGGGCCACTGTTTGCTTTGCCGGGGCCAGGGTCATAGAGCAGACAATAAGGAAAAAGCTCCCCAACGGCTTCCAGAAGGCTGAGTTTACCCTGGAGCACGGCTTTGTGGATATGCTCTCCCCCAGAGACGGGCAGAAGGAGCTTATAACGAAGCTCCTTAAGATACACAGCAAGGGAGGCGCGGCCAAATGAGTTCAGCTTATGAAAATGTCCAGAACGCCCGGAAAAAGGGCCGCCCTACAAGCAAGAAGTATATTGAGAACATTTTTACGGATTTTCTCGAGCTGCACGGCGACAGGCGCTACGCCGACGACGCCGCAATCCTGGGCGGCATAGCGTATCTGCGGGATATCCCCGTCACGGTGGTGGCCATAGAAAAGGGCAGCGATGTTAAGGAGTCCGTAAGGCGCAACTTCGGCGCGCCCAATCCCGAGGGTTACCGCAAGGCCATGCGGCTTATGAAGCAGGCGGAGAAGTTCCACCGCCCGGTAATCTGTTTTGTGGACACTTCCGGTGCGTTCTGCGGCATAGGCGCCGAGGAGCGGGGACAGGCCCAGGCCATTGCGGAAAACCTTATGGAGATGATGACCCTCAAAACGCCGGTGATATCCATCTTCATAGGAGAGGGCGGCTCCGGAGGCGCTTTGGCGCTGGCCGTGGCCGACGAGGTCTGGATGATGGAAAACGCCATATACTCCGTAATTTCCCCCGAGGGCTGTGCCAGCATCCTCTGGAAGGACACGAAAAAGGTGGACGAGGCCGCCGAATGCCTCAGGCTCACCGCTGCGGATATGCAGCAGTTCGGCATAGTTGAGCGCGTGTTTTCCGAAACCGACAGGCCCTGGGAGGAGATATACAGCTCCATAGAGGACGCGCTGTGGTATACACTTCAAAAAGAGATGGGACAGCCGACTGAGGAGCTTACAAAAAAGCGCTACGAGCGCTTCAGGAAATTCGGCGCAGAATAAAAATGTAAAACCCGCTCAATCTGAGCGGGTTTTAGGCTGCCGCCCTCCGGAGACCCGGAGGGCGGCAGCTTTTGTAATGTGATTTGCTTCAGAGGCGGTGCCGGTCGCCCCACTCGCACATGGCGTCTAAAATGGGCATAAGGGACTTTCCGCGCTCCGTTAAGCTGTACTCGACCTTGGGCGGGATTTGAGGATATTCCTTGCGGTATACCAGTTGGTCGGATTCCAGCTCTTTGAGCGTGGCGCTCAGCGTTTTGTAGGAGATGCCGCCGATATATTTCTTCATTTCGTTAAACCGCACGACCTTAAATTCCATCAGAGTGTAGAGAATCGTCATTTTGTATTTGCCGTTGATTAAAGACAGGGTGTAGCTGAAACCGGTGTCGCCGAGGCACTCCTGGGAAATACAGCGTTCAATCATTTTACACTATCCTCCGGGTAAGTATCGCACCTTAATGTGCGTACTTGATTTATGTTTCATTTTGACTACAATAATACTATCAGATGCGGGGAGAGTCAATCCCGCAAATTTAGGAGGTACCCGTATGAGCAAGAAAATCGTTGTTATTACCGGCAGTCCCCGCAAAAATGGCAATAGCTTTGCCATGACGGATGCGTTCATCCGGGCGGCGGAGGCGAAGGGCCATACTGTCACCCGTTTTGACGCCGCTATGAAAAATGTTGGCGGCTGCCGGGACTGTGAAACCTGCTTTAAAACCGGGAAGGCATGTTCCTTTGATGACGACTTCAACACGATTGCCCCCGCGATCCTGGAGGCGGACGCCATCGTTTTCACCATGCCTGTTTACTGGTATTCCATCCCGGCCCAAATCAAGGGCGTTATTGACCGCCTGTTCTCCTTTG
>CAZBUH010000014.1:22797-27026 GCA_964495095.1 uncultured Oscillospiraceae bacterium
TTTAGAGAGCCGCAGATTGCGGAAAAGAAAAAAACAATACGATTTTACACAGAAAAAATGCGGCCCGGATAAAATGGGCCGCATTTTTGTGTATTTGAGCTCATTCCGCAGCAAGCTCCGTTTCCTGCGGTTTTACAAGTATTTTTTTCTTCCATACGCCGGAGGCAAGGCGAATAACATAAAAGCCTGCGCCGATAGCGAAATCTATGCCCATGCAGATATATATGGCTTTTCTGCCCACGGGGGTGAAAGAGGCCATCCAGTAAGCGAGAGCCACGCGGATAGCGAGGGTTACGAAGGTGATGATTGTCGTTACAGTAACGTCGCCAACGCCCTGGAGCATACCACGGGAGATAAACAGCAGCGTCATTATGACCAGTACGCACGCCATAAACCGCAGGTACTGGACGCCGAACTGCAGGGCGTCGCCGCTGCATCCGAAAAGTCCGACCAGGGGCTTTGACGCCAGCAGAAGAGCCGCGCTTATGGCGCCGCAGATGGCCCCGGTTATGACGAGGCAGGCGATGTAGCCCCTCCAGACCCGCTTTAAGTCGCCGGCCCCGGCGTTCTGGCCCGCGTAGGTGGCCATGCCGGAGGCAAAGGCGATGTTGGGCATGACGGCATAGCTCTCAATCTTGCTGCCGGCCGCAACGCCCGCCATTGTTGAGGAGCCGAAGCTGTTTACAAGCCTCTGTATGGCAAGAGAGCCGAGGCTGGATATGACAGTCTGTATCATCACGGGGACGCCGAGCTTTACAATAAGCCCGCACATCTCGCCGCTGAAAACCATCTCTTGAGGGGAGAGCCAGAGCTGGGCCTGCTTTTTCTTTATGTAGATTACACTTACCAGCACCGATATGCCCTGGGCGAGCACCGTGCCGAAAGCCGCGCCCTCAACGCCCCATTTAAGCACGATAACAAACAGCAGGTCGAAAACCACGTTTGCCAGGGAGGATATGAGGAGGAATTTCATGGTGGCCCCGGAGTCACCGACGCTCCGCAGCTCCGCGGCAAAGGCGTTATAAGCAAACTGAAAGACCATTCCGAAAAAGTACACGCGCATATACCCGGAGGCGTAGCCGAAGGTGTTTTCCGGAACGCCCAGGACATATTTCAAAACCAGGTCGGAGGTAAAGATGCCCACGATCATAATGACAACGCCCAGGCCGAGCATCAGGATGAGCATTGTGGATATGCAGCGGCGCATTTTTTCCCTCTCGCCGGCCCCGAAAAACTGCGACACCACAATGCCGCAGCCTGTGGACATGCCGGTGGCAACGCTGAGCAGAAGATTGGCGTAGCTTATGCTTGTGTTCATGGCTCCAAGGGCCTCTTCTCCCACAAAATTACCGACTACGATGCCGTCGATAGTGGTGTAGAGAAGCTGGAGCAGCATCCCGCCCAGTATGGGCAGCGAGAAAAACAGGATGTGCTTCCAGGGAGAGCCGGCAGTCATGCTTTTTTCCATGGCTTTTCCTCCAGAGTTCTATGTTGGTGCAGACGGCGTATGCCGAAGCGGGAAAATATCATATGCCGGCGGCGTCCGCGGACAGCTCGTTTTTAAGCTGGTGTACCACGCGGCGGCGCAGGAGAATGGCAAATGCGCAGGTGAGGGCCTCCTCGATGATTATTGCGCTCCAGACCATGTTGAGGTTTCCAAAGAGGCTCATGAGCCAGGCGATGGGCACCATGAAAACTATCTGGCGGCAGATATTTACTATAAGCGTGTACCGGCTCCTGCCCATGGACTGGAAGGAGGAGGAGAATATGACCGTCACGCCGCCGAATATAAAGGAGAGGCAGGCTATGCGCAGGGCGGGAACGCCGATGCTCAGCATATAATCCGAGGCGTCGAACATTTTAAGAAGCGGTATTGGGATGACCTCGAAGAGGATGGTAAAGCCCGCCATTATGCAGATGGACACCTTAAGGGCGAGGTGTATTATCCCGTTTACCCTGTTCATGTTTTTAGCGCCGTAATTATAGGAGATTATGGGAACTGTGCCGTTATTCATGCCGAAAACGGGCATAAAGACGAAGTTCTGAAGCTTCATCCATATACCGAAAACAGCCGTGGCGGTTTTGCTGAAGGCCAGAAGTATCTGATTTACGCAGAAGGACATGATGGAGCCGAGGCCCACGGTTATCATTGAGGGGATTCCGACACGCATAAGCTCCTTTATTATACGCCAGTCCGGGGCCATGGCCCGGAAGCTGAGACGCACGGGCACGTCCTTTCCCGTCACAAAAAACAGCGCCACTGCCGCCGCTATCACCTGGCCCAAAACCGTCGCCACGGCGGCGCCGGCGACTCCCATTTCCGGGAAAAAGCCTATGCCGAAGATAAGCAGCGGGTCGAAGATTATATTTATCACCGCGCCGACGGCCTGGCTTATCATGGATTTTACCGTGTGGCCGAAAGAAACCAGCATCTTTTCAAAATTCTGCCCGTAAAAGGAGCCGACGCAAATTATGCAGACAATGGAGAGGTAATCAACGCCGTTTGACACCACCGCCTCGTCGCTTGTCTGGGCCATGTAGAAGGGCTTTACGAAAAACAGGCCCAGAAGTATAAATATAACGCAGAAGCAGGCGGAGAGGAAGATGGACACGTTGGCCGCTTTCTGAGCGTCCCTGGCCCGGCCCATGCCTAGAAACCGCGGCACTGTGGCGTTGATGCCCACGCCCAGACCCACGCCTATGGCAACGATTATATTCTGAACCGGATACGCCAGAGACACCGCCGTAAGGGCGTCCTCGCTTATCTGGGCCACAAACATGGAGTCCACCATATTGTAAAGGGCCTGAATGAACATTGATATCATCATGGGGATGGACATGGATATGAGCAGCCGCCCCAGAGGCATGGTGCTGAGCCTGTTTTCTGTGTCTGACATTATATCACCGTTTCTCTCTTTCGTGTATTTGATTAAAGCCGCTCTGGTCAAATGTAATAACAGTCTTGTATTTCATATCCCTGTGCTGGAGCTTTTCATCCAGCTCCCGCTGGATATCCTTTTCCCTGTTATGAAGGCCGTGGGGAAGCACCATGTCGAAAATGAGGCTGGTGTTTTCCCGGCCCCGAACCATGCGGAAATCGTGTATGGTTATGCCGCTGTCGATTTCCGACAGCTTTTCCGCCACATATGACCTCATGGCGTTAAGCTCCGCGTCGTCTGTCACCACCGGGTCGTGGTGGATGACAAGCTGGATGCGGTGTTTTTCCCGGAACATATTTTCTATTGCGTCCAGCATTTCGTGGGTGTCCAGGACGTTTTCGCGGCTGTCCACCTCAACATGGACGCTGGCAAAGCGCTGGCCCGGGCCGTAGTCGTGGACCATAAGGTCGTGAAGTCCCAGCACGCGGGGGTCATAGCTGAGTATCTCGCGTTCCACCATGCTCACCAGCTCCGGGTCGGCAGGCTCACCGAGCAGCGGGCTTATGGTCTCTTTGGCAATTCCCACGCCGCTCCACAGTATGAACAGAGCCACAAGCAGGCCGACCCAGCCGTCAAGCACCAGTCCGGTGAAATGGGCAGCTATTGCCGTAGCCAGGACGGCGGCGGTGCTTATAACGTCGTTCCTGCTGTCGGCTGCGGCGGCGATAAGGGAGGTGCTGGATATTTTCCTGCCCAGCCCCCTGTTGAACGCGGCCATCCATAGCTTTACAAGTATGGATATTAGAAGCACGGCGCACATTAGCCAGGAAAATTCCACAGGCTCCGGGGAGGTTATTTTTTCCACCGAGCTTTTGGCGAGCTGGAAGCCGATTATAAGTATAAGCGCCGCGACGCTCAGGCCGGAGATATACTCTACCCTGGCGTGGCCGAAGGGGTGCTCATCGTCCGCCGGCTTTTTGGCTATGTAAAAGCCCAGCAGCGTCACAACGGAGGAGGATGCGTCCGACAGGTTGTTCACGGCGTCGGCGGTTATGGAGACGCTGCCGCTTATAAGGCCCACCGCAAGCTTGCCACAGCACAGGAGCACGTTGCAGATTATCCCCACTATACCGGCCAGCGCACCGTATTTGCCGCGTATCTGCGAATCTTCCGTATTTTCGCTGTCCTTTATAAAAAGCTTTACAAGAAGCTTTGTCATAATGCTGCCTCCCCGGCATGGGCATAATACTTCCGATAACCGCAAAAAGGTGCGTAAACCACAAGAATTTACGCACAGAGAATACTATTATCATTTTAGCATTTTTCCGCCGCTCTTTCAAGAGAAAAAAG
>CAZBUH010000015.1:0-3932 GCA_964495095.1 uncultured Oscillospiraceae bacterium
CGGGGATCATCCAGTTGGCCAGGTTGCCCTCGGCGTCCACCTCGTAGGCGCCCAGAACAGTGGCGTCAACATGGCCGCCGCGGATAAAGCCGAAGGAGCGGAAGCTGTCAAAGCAGCTGCCGCCGACCCGGAGCATGGAAGCCTTGCCGCCGGCGTCAACTACGTTGGGGTCGGCGTGCTCGCCCTCCTTGGGAGCGCCGGTGAGGCCCACAACGCCGTTCTCGGAGTCAACCCAGACGTCCACGCCCTCAGGCAGGTATTCAAGGCACTTTGTGGGCATACCGATGCCCAGATTGACAACATCGCCGTCCTTAAAGAACCGTGCTGTCCTGTAAGCAATCAAATCTTTTCCGGTAAGTTCCATCTTAAAATACCTCCTTCTCTTAAGCTTCCGTCAGGGCGCGGCCCTGAACAACAGCGTCAACAATAAATCCGGGAGTCATGATCTCGTCCGGATCAAGCTCGCCAATCTCAACAATCTGCTCGGCCTCCACGATAACGTGGTCGGCGGCGGTGGCGAAAGTCTCGTTGAAGTTGCGGGAGGTACGGCGGTAAACTATGTTGCCCATCTTGTCCGCTTTCCAGGCGTGGACAAAGCAGACGTCCGCATGGAGGGGCAGCTCAAGGATAAAGCGCTTCTTGGAGCTGTCGGGAATTATCTCGCCCTCCAGGAATACGAATTTGCCGGCTTTCTCGTCCCATTCCACGACCTGCTTGCCCTCCATCATGGGGGTGTAGAGACCGGTAGGGGTCAGAATGCCGCCGATGCCGGCGCCGCCGGCCCGGACCTTCTCGCAGAGAGAGCCCTGGGGGACAAAGGTCAGATCGATTTCACCGGCCACGACCTTCTCAACGGTAACTGCGTTGTTGCCGATGTGGGAGGCGGTGATCTTCTTGATAACATTAGCGTCAACCAGCTTGCCGATGCCGCGGTGAGGTACAGAAGTGTTATTGGAGATAACGCTCAGGTCTTTAATCCCAGCGTCGATGAGGCCCTCAATAAGGACTTCTGAAACACCAACATTAACAAAGCCGGGAAGCAGGATAGACATACCGTCGAAGCAGTACGTCTTTATGGCTTCTTCTACAGTAGTAACTTTAGACTGTGCCATTGGTATCATTCCTTTCAGATTGATTTATATTACGACCCTGCCTGTCCGGAAACAGTAGGTAGTTAATATACGAATTGCGCGCTTACATTATATTATAGTGGGTTATTCTTTATCCGTCAAGTGTTCAGAAAACCATTATTCCAGAACTTTAGGCCAAATCGGTAATTTTTTTAATAAAAACCGCTTTTCGTCCGGCCTGTGCAGACGATAAAGGTTTTTTTGCATATTAATCCCCCTGGGCGTCGGCAAAAAACAGCCGCCCAGGGGGTACGGTAAATTCTGTGTGATTACACTCAGGCCAGGGCTGCTGTAATGAGGCTCATCTTGTAAACCTCGTCGGCGTTGCAGCCGCGGCTCAGGTCGTTTATAGGCGCGTTGAGGCCCAGAAGGATGGGGCCGTAAGCCGCAAAGCCGCCCAGACGCTGGGCGATTTTATAGCCGATGTTGCCGGCGTTGATGTCGGGGAAGATAAAGGTGTTGGCATAGCCGGCCACCGGGGAGCCGGGGAACTTAAGCTGGCCCACAGTGGGGGAAACGGCGGCGTCAAACTGCATTTCGCCGTCAACAGGCACATCCGGCATTGCCTCCTTGGCCTTGGCGCAGGCATTGCGCATCATATCCACGGTGTCGCCCTTGCCGCTGCCCTTTGTGGAGTAGCTGAGGAAAGCCACCTTGGGGTCGATGCCGAAGGTCTTGGCGCATTTGGCGGTCTCAACGGCTATCTCAACAAGGTCGTCCTCGCCGGGGTCGATGTTTATGGCGCAGTCGCCCATGGCTATACGCTCGTCGCCGCCGTCAGCGGTGGGACGGACAAGAATAAAGCAGGAGGAAACAATCTTGTTTCCGGGCTTCGTCTTTATAAGCTGGAGCGCGGGACGGACAGTGTCGGCAGTGGAATAGGTAGCGCCGCCGAGAAGGGCGTCGGCAACGCCCATCTTCACCAGCATAGTGCCGAAATAGTTGCCCTTCCGGAGAGCGGCACGGCACTCGTCGGCGGACATTTTGCCCTTTCTCAGCTCCACCATCTTATCTACCATGGCGTCCATGCCATCATAAGCGGCGGGGTCGATTATCTGAATGCCCTTAATATCAAAGCCGCCGGCCTTGGCCGCCGCCTCGACCTCGCTGACCTTGCCCACAAGGATGGGAGTGAGGAAATCGCCCTCGGCCTTCAGCTTTGCAGCGGCGGAGAGAATGCGGGCGTCGGGGCCCTCGGTGAATACTATCTTCTTCGGATTCTTCTTCAGTGTTTCAATAAGACTTGTAAACATTATGTATGCCTCCTGAAAAATAATATACAAAATAGAATGGGAGCTTTCTCCCAAAGATTGTTCCCATTATACACCTATTGTTTTTTTAGCTCAACTAAATTTTATAAAAAAGCAGCGTTACCTCAAAAACTGACTATTTCATCCTTCGGTTTTTCGCATTTTTCGACTTTTTCCGCCACCAGGATTGGGCCCACCTCGCCGTTATAGACGTCCAGCGCCCGCTTTTCCACCTTGGCCGTCAGCATTACCCACTGCTTATTCTTCACTTTGTCCATAACTCCGCCGAAGCAGGGCAGCCCCATAAACTGCACATCCTGGGCGCAGCAGACCATGGCAAAGCGCCCGGGGGCGCAGAAGCCGTTAAATTTATCGGATTTCGCCACTATGCCCTTAAAACGCACGGTCTTTCCCTCGTACCTGTCGGTGTTGTCTGACACATCCACATACCACACGCCGTAATCCTCGTCCGGTATCTCTATCACCGGCCGGTCCAAATCGAAGGGGGCCACCGAGTCGTCGGCATAGTTTTCACTGCTGCCGTTCAAATCCTCCAGAAACATGTCCGCCCGGCGGTTTACAAGCCGCAGATTGCGCCGGCGCAGCGCCGCCTTGAGCTCGTCTGTGCAGCGGTTAAATACCACCATGTCGGCATTCCTTATCTTCTCCATCATAAGGGAGCCCATGTTTTTCGCATATACGTCAAACGTGTTGGCGTCAACAAAGGCCAGGAGCTGATAAAGCACCCAGTTCCGCGGCAGTACCTCGTTGTAAAAAACGTCCATCTGCCACATGCCGTTAAACTCGAAAATCACCTGCTTCGGCTTATAGGTCTTTTCAAGCTTCTTCAAAAAGGCCGTAGTGAGCGTTTCCTCGTCCTCTACCTGCACAACGTCCACATTACGAAGGGCATTTTTGTCATACTCCATCTCGCCTTCCTCACAGGATATGAGAAGCGTCCTGTCCTCCGCCGCAAAGCCCTCGGCCAAAACGCCGTTTATAAAGGTAGTCTTTCCGCTGTCAAGAAAGCCGGTTATCAAATATACAGGAATTTCCACAATGAACCTCCACTGTAAAGGAGCGAAAAAACTCCGCTCCTCAAGTTTTATGCACAGCCCTTTTTAATAGGGGCCGCCGTTACCGGGCGCAAATCCTGCGATTACACATATCCCGGTGCGCGACGAAATTCTTTTTGATACTTTTTCTTTCCAAGAAAAAGTATTAGAGGCCGAAAAGTCCGGGGAGCTTTTCCTCTTTAAGCTCCGCACCGATAACGCAGAGCCTGCCGGTGTAATCGGCAGCGCCTGTGCGTATATCCTGCTCTCCAGGCGTAAAGTCGAAGTGTATCCAGGAGCCATCCTCCGCCGGAACTATGCCCTTTGCCCGGAGGATATTCCCGTACCCGCCGGCGTCCAGAGCATCCAGTACCGCGTGAATCGCTTCCTTTGTAAATTTCTTCGGCGTCTCCACACCCCAGCTCGTGAACACCTCGTCGGCATGGTGGTGATGGTGCCCGTGTTCGTCGTGGTCGTGATCATGGTGGTGCCCGTGC
>CAZBUH010000015.1:4032-26869 GCA_964495095.1 uncultured Oscillospiraceae bacterium
TGCCCGTGCCCGTCATGATCGTGGTGATGCTCGTGGCAGCAGTCGTCATCATCGTCGTCACCGTCATCGTCGTCATCGTCGTCTATAAGCTCGTGAATCATGGCGCCTCCGGCCTCCATGGCCTTCAATATCTGCCGGCCCGTAAGCTGATCCCACGGCGTAGTGATAATGGCAACGCTGCTGTTGTGCTCCCGGAGCAGGGCCACCGCAGCCTCCAGCTTCTCCTGAGACACATTCTGGGTGCGGCTGAGGATTATGGCGTTGGCGCTCTCCACCTGGTTGTTGTAAAATTCACCGAAGTTCTTCATATACATTTTGCACTTGCCCGCATCGGCAACGGTCACAAAGCTGTTAAGCTCCATTGGCGTGTCCGCGGCCACGCGCTGGACCGCCTTTATAACGTCGGAAAGCTTGCCCACGCCGGAAGGCTCTATTACGATTCTGTCCGGATGGAATTTTTCCAGCACCTCCCGGAGCGCCGTCCCGAAATCCCCCACCAGCGAACAGCATATGCAGCCGGAGTTCATCTCGGATATCTGCACGCCGGAATCCTTCAAAAATCCGCCGTCGATGCCTATCTCGCCGAACTCGTTTTCAATAAGCACTATCTGCTGGCCCTGGAAAGCCTCAGCGATAAGCTTTTTAATAAGCGTGGTCTTTCCGGCCCCGAGGAAACCGGAAATAATATCTATCTTTGTCATGGAAAAATGCGCTTCCTTTCAGAAATTACCGGCCTTGCCCGGTTTATATGTTTTTGACCGCCCTGTAGACTATAAGTATAGCCTGCTCGCAGGACGTGCTGTCCCCGGGCGCCAGCGATACGCCGTCGCCTCTGATATACCCTGTGGCATAGGCCGCCTGCATATAGGGCAGGGCCCAGGCCGACACGCCGGAAAACAGCTCCCCGTCATTGCCCGTATACTTAATAATATACTCCCTATCAAAAAAATCTTCAAGATACATGACGGAATTTATTATCATTTTAGCCATTTCCTCGCGGGTTATTTCATTCCAGGGGTCAAAATTGTTCCCCTCCTTGCCGCTGACTATCCCCGCGGCGCGGGCCTTTAAAACGGATATATCATCAGTGTCGTCAAAGCTTCCGCCTACCGTCATCTCCTGCCCTGTCACCTGCTCTATGGTCCTCACTATAAGTCCGGCAAACTCCACCCGCAGGATATACGCCTGGTAATAGCCCTGTATATCGTCGGGCACTATCCCAAGCTTCTGGGCGGCGGTCACCTCGTCCTGGGCCCACACAGAGGGTACCGACACCCGTGCCGGCATGTCTTCCGGCTCTCTTTCACGCTCCATTATCTGCACGGGCTCGGACTGTATCATCCCCACCGCAGTCTCCGGCGGGAAACCAAGCTGCCCCGTGTGGTTGCCGCCCCAGCCATAGAGGGCGCCGGAGCCGAGTATTGCAAAGGCCGAGAGGCTTGTCCAGGATGCGGAGAGGGATTTTACCTCCCCTATCACCGCCCCCGGCTCCGTCACGGCGGCGGCCGAATTTCCGGTGCCGGTCTGTCCGTAAAGGTTGCTGCCCCAGGACCAGAGGGTTTTGTTCTTATCCACGGCGTAAACGGTGTTGGTCGCCGTCACGGAGGCTATGCCGTCCATAATTTTCACCGGGGCGCTTCTGTCCTCCATATCTCCCGTGCCAAGCTGGCCGTAGGAATTGCCGCCCCAGCCCCAGAGCACGCCGCTGCCGTCTATCCCGTAGCCGCTGGCCCCGTAACCGGCTACGGCGGCTATATCCGTAAGTCCTGTCTGCTTTGGCTCTGTCTGTATAGCGCATTCAGCGGCAGTAATTGCGTCAACATATTTGCCGTTGCCGCCGGAATACCCAAGCTGCCCCCTGTCGTTGAGTCCGCAGGAATATACCGTGCCGTCAGTTTTGAGAATCAGGACGCCGTTTTCCAGCACGGCCGCACCGGAAACGCCGGACATTATTTCCTGCGGCGAATATCTGGCCGCCACATCTGAAAGTCCCAACTGGCCGTAGGAATTATCCCCCCAGCCGTAAAGCTCCCCGGAGGCCGTCAGCGCGTAGGCCGAGACGCCAGAGGCCCAGACCTTCACCACGCCGGACATCACCCAGGTGGGGCTGCTCACCGTGGCTGTGGAGCCGCCGCTTTGAAAGCCGAGCTGGCCTTTGCCGTTTATGCCCCAGGCGTACAGGGAGCCGTCGGTCTTTATGGCATAAGCCGCGCCGTGGACCGCCGTAATGGACGCCACCCCGGAAAGCACCTGCTTCGGCGTATCCTGATAGTAGTAGTCGTTTACCTTTCCGGTTCCGCCCCAATATCCAAGCTGGCCGCTCTCATTTAGCCCCCAGGAATACAGCACGCCGCCGTTTGTTATGGCATAGGAGGAGTTGCCGCAGGATACGGCGGAATCCACCCCGGACATTATAAACCGGGGCGAGAAGGACTCCTCCAGGTCTCCCGCGCCCACCTGCCCGTACGTGTTGTCGCCCCAGGCCCACAGCTCCCCCGCGGACGTCACTGCCAGGGTGGTGCAGCAATCGGTGCATACAGACTTATATGCAGTGGAGCTGTCCAGTCCGGCGGATACGGCCCGAGGCAGCAGCCCCGCCGCCAGCGCAAAGGCGCAGACGGCGCTCAAGATTCGCTTTTTCATGGTACTTTTCCTTTCAGGAGATCTTATTACCTTATAAAATAACATATCAAGGCGGGTTTTTCAACCTTATCACAGGCTTTCAGACGTTTTGCCCCGCTCCGGGGCGGGCCCTTCCCATGCCCTTGCGTCCCGGGAAAACTGATAAAAGCTCACTTTTCCAAATAATATCATCTTCCTTTTTCATTTCCTGTCGCAAAACACAATATATCTTGCAAATGTACCGGTTAAAGGGTAAAATACAATGTATATCAGATAAAGGCGGGAAAGATTTATGGATAACTTGAAGCTTGCCGGGCTCTTGTTCCCGGATGTTAAAGATAAACCGGAGGATGTGGAAAAGCGCTTCCCAGTAAGGGAATTGCCTCCCAAGGCCCAGGTCACCCGTATGGCCCCCAGCCCCACGGGCTTTATCCATCTGGGAAACCTCTATTCTGCCCTGGCCGATGAGCGCATCGCCCATCTCTCCGGCGGCGTGTTCTATCTCAGGATCGAGGACACGGACGAAAAGCGCCGGGTTGATGGCGCCGTGGAGACTATAATAAACGTCCTGCGCTATTTCGGCATAGAATTCGACGAGGGCGCTGGCCTAAACGGTAATGACACCGGCAGCTACGGCCCTTACTACCAGCGGCAGCGGGCCGATATCTACCATGTGTATGTAAAGGACCTTGTGGGGAAGGGCCTTGCCTACCCCTGCTTCTGCACGGAGGATGAATTAAACGGGGTCAGGGCCGCCCAGACCGCTGAAAACGCCCTTCCCGGATATTACGGGAAATGGGCCAAATGCCGCGGCCTCACCTATGAGGAGATTGAGGCGAAAATCGCCGCCGGAGTTCCCTATGTAATCCGCCTCCGCTCCCAGGGCTCCGAGTCCGGGGAGATAAAATTCCGGGACACCATAAAAGGCGAGATAACCTTCCCGGAGAATATTCAGGATATAGTTATCCTCAAATCCGACGGAATCCCCACCTACCACTTCGCCCACGCGGTGGACGACCACCTTATGGGCACCACGCTTGTTATCCGCGGCGAGGAATGGCTTTCCTCGGTGCCGATCCACTGGGAGCTGTTCCACCTGCTGGGCTTTAAAATGCCCCGCTACGCCCACACGGCGCATCTTATGAAGATGGACGGCGGCAGCAAGCGCAAGCTCTCCAAACGCAAGGACCCGGAGCTTTCACTGGATTTTTACCGTCAGGACGGATACCACCCCTACTGCATGAAGGTCTACCTTCTGACCCTGTTAAACTCAAACTTTGAGGAGTGGCACGACAAATACCCGGATAAGCCCATTGAGGAATTCCCCTACAAGGTGGAAAAAATGAGTCAGTCCGGCGCTCTGTTCGATATGGACAAGCTCCTCAATATCTGCAAAAACGAGTTCTCCAGGCTGGAGCCGGAGGAAGTGATTGAATTTCTCCGGAACTGGACGGAAAATTACCGTCCGGAGCTTCTGGACGTCTATTTCGGAGACAGCGGCAAAATACGTAAAATCGTGGAGCTTGGCATGGGCGTCGGCGCAAAACGCCGGAGGAAGGATTTTGCCTGCGCAAAGCAGATAATGGACAGCTTCCACTTCTATTTTGACGAGACCTTTAAGCCCGAATATAAATTCAGCTGCGATAACGGCACCGTAAAGGCCATTTTGACAAAATACCTGGAGACATTCGACTACAGCGACGACTCCAGCCAGTGGTTCAGCAAGGTAAAGGCGGTGGCGGAATCCTTGGGCTTTACCTCCGATATGAAGGCCTACAAGGCAAATCCCGACGCTTTCCCCGGCAGCGTTTCCCACGCGGCGGGAATACTGCGCATCGTCCTCACCGGCTCCGAGGTTTCCCCGGATTTGTGGAGCGTTATCCACATAATCGGCCAGGAGTGCATGAAAAAGAGGATAGAAAAGGCCATAGCCCAGTTGTAACCTTTCCCGCAGAAGGCTTTAGCATTATAAAAGGAAATCATGCCCATTGCCGCCGGGCTTCGGCAGCAATGGGCATAGCCTGCTGTTTATATTTGGTGGTGATGTGAAACGCGCGTATATATAGACGCCGACGCCTGCCCGGTAACACGGCTGGCGGAAGAGTCCGCGGCAAAATTCGGAGTGCCGGTCACGCTTATATGCGACACCAACCACGCGCTCTCCTCCGGCTATTCAGAGGTCATAACCGTCAGCCCGGGGGCCGACGCCGTGGACTTTGCCCTTGTAAACCGCTGCCGTCCGGGCGATATAGTTATCACCCAGGACTACGGCGTGGCCGCCATGGCCCTTGCAAAGGGCGCCAAAGCCATGCACCAGAGCGGGCTTGAGTATACCGGCGAAAATATCGACGGGCTTCTGGGCCAGCGGCATATGGCGAAAAAGGCCCGACGGGCCTCCTCCAAAAACCACCTGAAGGGCCCGAAAAAGCGCACCTCCCGGGACGATGACGCTTTTGCCGCTGCCTTTGAGAAGCTTCTCGCGGCACAATTATCGTAAAAACCGCCTCCGGACATGCTTTCCATGCCGCGAGGCGGTTTTCTCCATCCACGGAGGGCTTAATATTTATCGTATCTTGTGTGCCATATGTCCCTGCAATATTCGGATATGCACCTGTCGCTGGAGAAATAGCCCGCTCCGGCGATATTGGCCAGGGACATGGCCTCCCAGCGCTCCTTGTCCCCGTAAATCCCGTCCAGCCGCTGCCAGGCGTCAATGTAGGAGGCAAAATCCTTCAGCACGAAATACTCGTCATTATAGTGGAGCAGCGCGTCGTATATGCCCCAGAAGCTGCCGTATTTGCCGAAAAAGCCGTCCACAAGCTGGTCGGTTATGCGCTTGAGCCTCGGGTCGGCGCCGGCCGTCTCCATTGCGGAGTAGCCGCCGTTTACATAATAGCTCATGACCTCATCGGAGCTCATTCCGAAAGCCTGGAAATTCTCCTCTCCCGCTTTTTCCCGGATTTCCAGATTGGCCCCGTCAAGAGTGCCCAATGTAACGGCGCCGTTAAACATGAACTTCATGTTGCCTGTGCCGCTGGCCTCCTTGCCGGCTGTGGATATCTGCTCGCTTATGTTTGCCGCGGGATAGATAAGCTGGGCGTTTGAGACGTTGAAGTTCTCAATAAACACCACCTTCATCCTGTCCTCAACAGCGGGGTCGTTGTTCACCACATCCGCAATGGAATTTATGAATTTTATAGTGTCCTTCGCAAAAGCATAGCTTTGGGCGGCCTTTCCGGCGAAAAGGAAGGTGTAGGGCCGCATATTCACGGTGGGGTCATCCTTTATGACGTTATATAAATGCAGTATCTTAAACGCCGCCAGAAGCTGGCGCTTATAGGCGTGTATGCGCTTTACCTGCACATCGAAAACCGAGTCCGGGTTTACGGCCACGTCGTTGTGCTCATAGATGTATTCCGCAAGCCGCTCCTTATTTTCCCGCTTTACGGCCCGCATACCGTCAAGAAACGCCGAATCGGACTTAAAGGCGTTGAGCTCCGAAAGCTTCACAGGGTCCCGCTTCCAGCCGTCGCCTATTGCGGAGGATATAAGCCTTGTAAGGCCGGGGTTTGCCTGGATAAGAAAGCGCCGGTGGCTTACGCCGTTTGTCTTATTGTTGAATTTCTCCGGGTTTAAATCGCAGAACTCCTTCAAAACCGTGGTCTTTAATATTTCCGTGTGGAGCGCCGCGACGCCGTTTACGGAATAGCTCCCTATGACGGAGAGGTTTGCCATCTTCACCTGGTTATCCCACAGTATGGCCGTGGCCTGGAGCTTATCGTACCATCCGGGCACCGTCTGGTCGAAGCTCTCCCTGTACCGCCGGTCTATCTCCTCGATTATAAGGTAGACCCTCGGCAGAAGGCTCTGCACAAGGGGTATGGGCCACTTCTCAAGGGCCTCCGGAAGTATCGTGTGGTTTGTGTAGGACACGGTCCTGGTGGTTATGTCCCATGCGTCTACCCACTCCAGGCCCTCCTCGTCCATAAGCACGCGCATAAGCTCCGGCACGCAGAGGGCCGGGTGCGTGTCGTTTGTATGGATGCTGACATGCTCCGGAAATTCCGCCCACGCATTATTCCCGTACAGCTCCTTATACTGCTTTATTATAGACGCTATCCCCGCCGCCACGAAGAAATACTCCTGCTTTAGACGCAGTGCCTGCCCCGCCTCATTGCTGTCGTTAGGGTAGAGGATGCAGGTTATGGCCTCGATATCGTTCCTGTGCCTTACGGCGTTGCTGTACTCGCCCCTGTTGAAGGCCGCCAGGTCGAATTCCTCGCTGACAGGCTGCGCCCGCCAGAGTCTGAGCACGTTCACAGTCCTTGCTCCGTAACCTACTATCGGCACATCGTATGGCACGGCGTTTACCACCTGGTAATCCCTGTGGGTAAAGGTCATCTTGCCGTTATTGTACTGCCGGTCCACGGTGCCGCCGAATTTGACTATCACCGCGTCGTCAGGCTTTTTTACCTCCCAGGGATAGCCGTCCTCAAGCCATGTATCCGGCTCCTCAGTCTGGTACCCGTCCACTATTTTCTGCCGGAACAGCCCGAAGCGGTAGCGTATTCCCATTCCGACGCCGGGGACTCCCAGAAAGGCCATGGAATCCAGAAAGCAGGCCGCGAGACGGCCCAGGCCGCCGTTTCCAAGCCCCGGGTCCTGCTCGCAGCGGCACAGCTCCTCAAAGCTGTCGCCCAAATCCGCAAGCCCCTCCTTCACAATGTCCAAATCCCCGGTATTTATAAGGTAATTCTCCAGCAGCCTGCCGATAAGAAATTCCATCGAAAAATAGTATATCTTCTTTTCCTTATTCGCCGCGTGGCGCTGGGAGGTCTCCGTCCTGATACGGCTGGTCTTGCTGGAGACAAGGCGCACCAGCACCTCATACTTCTCCTGATTGCTGCACTCCTCAGGCGGCTTCGCCATAGTCTCGATACACTCTTTTATAAAATCTATTTTAAAATCTTCTTTTCCCGCAAACATTGATTTCCTCCCGCTGCGTAGCTTAATATTTATAATTTCCCGTTATCCTTACGGATGATAGCAGATATGCGCCTCTGTTATTCTGCCGTTTTGAACGGTAATGTTAACCGTCTCGCATTTTTCATATGTCCGGTCAAAAAACTCCCGTATGTCCCCCAACTGCGCGTGCTCTGTTCCCTGCCCTGTGGCGTAATATGTAAAATCGTCAATAGTGACGGCGTCCCGGGAAAACAGCAGAGACGTTTCGCCGGTCATATATGTTTTTCAGTATATCATAACGGCTTCAAAAAATAAATTATCAATCCGCCAACATCACGGGCCTCCGGGGCCCATGTTTTTTATAAATTGCATAAAACACTCCGAACTAATTATAAACTCCATAAGACCATTATAATCAGCCTCCGGAAATTTGTCACCGCTCCAGCAGCGCCTCCAGCGCCCTCACCGCCGCCCGGGCGGAGCCGTCCGCCCCGTCGGATTCCCAGTCGATAATCCCGGCGCAGCAGCTTGTGAGGCCCAGCTCCGCGAAAAGCCGCGACCCGCCCATGGAGACATACTGTGGATAGTATTCCCCGTCTATCCGGCAGCCCATGAATCCCAGTTCCGTAATATCGTCAAAGCTGTCCGCGTACCCCGGAGCCAACTTATCCACCTCAATGCCGTAATACGTTCCGGTGGCGTTGTCGAAGAAGAACAGCGAGTAATCCGGCTCGCTGAAATACACCATTCCCAGGGAATAGGCAAGCTCCGGGTCGTACCCATTGGGGTCGGCGGGCAGAAATTCAAAGAGGATGTTCACCTCTCCGTCGCCGTTTACGTCCCCCACGGCCTCCTCTATGGCCTCCTGTATTTTCTCCGTGTACTCCGATGCCTCCGTTTCAGAGGCGGGTATCGAGGAAAACATGCTGTTATAGACAAATACCACGCCCAAATCGTATTCCGGCGGCCTCACCGCCGCTGTAACCGCTATAACGGCCCCGGCTGCCAGCAGAAGCCCCAGGCATATTATTCCCGCCCGCCGCCTCCGTCCCGCAGCAAGCTGCTTTTCAGTTTTCCCATCATAGCGCTCCATAGAGTCTCCGCCTTTCATCGGAAATTACTGTCAGTATACCTGAAAACAGGCTTGCCTGTCAATGCCGCCTTGCAGAGTAAAACAGGGGGCAGAAGCCTTTCCCGGAGACGGGCAATAAGCGCAGAAAAGCCGCCGGCATTATTTTACCAGTACCGGCGGTATATATTTACTGTTTTCCGTGGTGGGAAGGTTTTGTGGGAGCTATTTTCATCCAGTGATCCGACAGCTTTTCCAGAAGTCCTGCCAGGCAGGCCGTTTCCTCATCTGTCAGTACAGAGAACATATCTCCTGTCTGCTCCTGCGTAAAGCCGCCGTTGTCCGACGCGTTTACCGCATGGTGGAGATACTTCATAACAAGCTGCTGCTCCTTCTTTTCAAAGCTGAGTCGGGGCGAATGCCCGTGCCGGCGGCCATGCTCCCTATCCTGGCTGATGTTTCCCGTCTTTGCGTACTCCTCGCCGCGTCCGCAATGGGGAGCGGACAAATCGCACCCTCTGGGGCAGATCGGACAGTTTTTTGTATTCCCGTTCATTGTTCCTTCTCCTTTATTTTACTATTTATTATATTTTACTCTGGCCTGCGCCGTTTACTCCTCTTTTGGGAAATGCCTGCCTCTGCGACGCCCCTGCCCTCTATGGTGTCGGCCGTCCTGCGCACGGTTTTCCGTCATATCCTGATAATGCTCGCTCCAATTCGCGTTTACCTTTTCAAGCAGGGCCAGCAGTTGATTCTTCTCCTCATCAGACAGGCAGGAAAACATTTGCTCGTGCCGCTGAAGCCGCTGCTCTCCGACCTCCGCCGCCAGAGCCTTTCCCGTTTCGGTAAGCTCAATATTTACCGTCCTGCGATCAGTTTCATTTGGAGTGCGCCTGATGAAACCCGCTCTTTCCAGCTTGGCAATCACCTCGCTGGCGGACCCGGGCTGTATTCCCAGACGCTCTGTAAGCTCCCGCTGGGTGGCGCTGCCGCCCATTTCGTCCAGGACTGTCATAATGCGTTTTTGGCTGCCTCTGCCCTCATACAGAGAATGCATCGTATGGCTCAGATCACGCAGGTTAATAATGAGCCTGTCATTTATATCGGCGGCATTGTAATGCGCCGCGCGCCGCGCCATGTATTCATCCTTTTTCATATGATCTCTCATATTCAGCTTCCTCTTTTTAATGTTTTGGTGCTTTTGTATTATACTCCTTAAACGGAAAAATATCAAGGTACCTTACGAAAAAAATGCAAATATTCTTAAACGCAGCAAAAGCGCCCGGCTGCTGAACAAAGCCGGGCGCTGGAGGTGAGTCAAATGAGCAGTGCTGTCAAAAGAGGTTCCCTTCTGAATCGAACTGCCACTCATATGGCTCGGAAAGTATCTCAATATTCGGGTTTGCCTTTGCCGCCGGAAGAAGTCCCTCGGATATTTCGATAAACTCTATATGGGCGGTGTTGGGTATGCGTATCATCTTCATATTGTTCCTGTCCTCGGCCTCGGGGCAGCTCCGGAGGGCAAGCTGTATAGCCTCCCGGTCGTTGTCCATTATCATGGGTATTTTCATAAGGTGGAGGAAGGTGTTGGTAACTCCCGTGGGATAAGTCATCTCAAGCTTCATCTTGTTAAAGAGCCTGCGGGTGGTAACGTCCGCAAGGCCGACGCCCTGGGCGTTTCCGTGGGTCTCGTCGGTGAGGTCAAGGACGACTATTTTTTCGGCGTCTATACCGCCGGAGGCGTATTTTGTGCAGAATCTGCCGGACACGTTGGGGTCCATGCCGTCGCCGCTTATGTTCTTGCCTATTTTGTCAACCACCAGCACGTCGCACTTATCAAAAAGCAGATGGGCTATTGTGGTGTAGGACTCATCCCGCATTTTAGGCTCCTCGGTGATTATCTCCTCCGGGCTGAGGCTCCTGATTTTGTAGGTCTTGTCATAGGCGTTTTCGATTATGGCGACGCCGCCGATAACGGGGGTGTTTTTCAGTATGGTGCGGCCGTATTCCTCAATAAGCTCATGCATTATCGCCGGGCTCTGGCCGTGGATATCGTTGGCGCCATGCTGCTTTCCGAGGCCGATGGCCATCATCTTCATCATGCCGCTCTCATACCGGCCCCGATAGGAGGTGTGCGGCTTTACACGGTTAAAGAGGATTATTCCATCGGCTCCGGCGGCGTTTTTATCTATCCGCACCTCTTTATGGCGCTTCTCAGATATCCCTATAACCACTGTGTCCATCTGGCACATAACGGGACAGCCCATTTTTTCCGGGGTGATGCCGTAATCGGCCAGTATCTGGCGCTGTCCCTCCTCGGTGGCTCCGCCGTGGCTTCCCATGGCTCCCACAATGAAGGGCTCCGCGCCTTTTTCCTTTACGAAATCCACGATGGCCTTTGCCATCTGGGCATAGTGATAAATGCCCCGGCTTCCGCAGGTTATGGCAATCCGCATTCCCGGCTTTATCTGAGAAGCTATTACCTCCCGGGAGAGCTGCTCTCTAAGGGTGGGGACTATCTCCTCATCCGGGATATGGGTATCGTCATATACCTCCCGTATCCGAACCATTTTCGGTATCGGCACATCCTTTATAAGGTCGGTAACAGTTTTCATGCCGCCGCCTCTTACTGGATGTCGATCATCATCTTTACCACATCGGCAGGATGCTCGTCGGCAAACTCAAAGGCCTTGTGGTACTCGCTGAGGGGGAAGTGCTGGGTTACGCAGCCCTTTGTGTGGATAAGGCCCTCGGCCAGGCAGCGGATGGACTCGGTGAAGTCCTCCTTCACATACATCATGTGGCCTATCATGGAAATCTCGCTTCTCTGGATGGCGGGCACCTCAAAATCCACGGTGTCCTTGTAGTTTCCGGTGAAAACTATCTTGGAGGAGCGGCGGGCCGCCTCAAGAGCGGAGGCAAAGGAGCCCTTGCTGGCAGCGCAGTCGATAATGACGTCGGCTTTCCGGAAAGAGCCGAATTCCTTGTCGATAGCGTCCTTAAGGGTGGTCTCCTTGGCGTTTACAGGTACGATGCCGCACTCCTCGGCCAGCTTCAGCTTCTGGGGGATGATATCGCTGATGATGACCTTCTCGGCTCCCAGGGCCTTTGCGCACTGGGCGGTGAAGTTGCCGATAATGCCGGCGCCGATAACCGCTACGTTTGCGCCTTTCACGTCCCCCGCACGGTGTACGGAGCCCATGCCCACGGCCAGAGGCTCAATAAGGGCCACGCTCACATCGTCGATGGAGTCGGGCACCTTGTGGAGATTCCAGGGGTCCACAGCCACATACTCGCAGGCGCAGCCGTCCATGTGGACGCCTATGACCTTGAGATGCTCGCAGACATTGAAGCGCCCTGTGGAGCATGGATAGCACTTTCCGCAGACCACCTGGGGCTGGATAACAACACGGTCTCCGGGCTTAAAGTCCTTTACATTTTTGCCCACCTTCTCAACGACGGAGGAGACCTCGTGTCCCATGATAAGGGGGAAGGTCATGTATTTGTGGCGGCCGTGATAAATCTGCTGGTCGGAGGCACATACGCCCAGGTATTTATTTTTGAGCAGCACCTGGTCGTCATTTATCTCCGGCACGGGGATATCTATATACTCTACCTTAAATGCTTCAGGCATTCTTGCAGCTAACATAATAAAGCACCTCTTAATTTATGTCATTCGAGACGCCGTAGGCTATGCGGCGTCTCGAATGCTTATTTACAGATTTTATTTCTTTGCAAGGACCTTTCCGACGGCCGCGGCAACGGCGGCCTCGTCCAGTCCGTACTTGGGCAGGAGCTGAGCGTAGGGCCCGCTCTCGGTAAAGGTGTCCTGAACGCCTACCATCTCTACAGGGACAGGCTTTCCGGATTTCACAAGCACCTCGGCGACAGCGCTGCCAAGGCCGCCCATGACGCTGTGCTCCTCAGCGGTGACAACGGCGCCTGTCTCGGCGGCGCACTTTTCAATAAGTGCGGAGTCGATGGGCTTTACGGAGTACATGTCCACAACGCGGACGCTGACGCCCTTCTTTGCCAGCTCCTCAGCGGCGGCCAGGGCCTTATGTACCAGGATGCCGCAGGCAACAACAGTCACGTCAGTGCCGTCGCGGACTATCTTGCCCTTGCCCACCTCGAATTTTTCGCCTGCGCCGTAAAGGTCGGGATACACATCCCTGGAAAGGCGCAGATAGCAGGGGCCGGGGGTCTCATAGGCCAGCTTCGTGAGGGCCTCGGAGGCGGCGGCGTCGGAGGGCACCAGCACCTTCATGTTGGGCAGCGCACGCATAATAGCCATATCCTCTGTGGCGTGGTGGCTGGCTCCGTCAAAGGCGTCGGAGAGGCCGCAGTACGCGCCGGCAAACTTGACGTTCAGGTTGGCATAGCAGGCCAGAGCCCTTGCGCCTATAAGCCCGATGGAGGAAATAAACACCGCGAAGGTATTTACGAAGGGGACAAAGCCCTGCTGGGCAAGCCCCGCGGCGGTGGAAACCATGTTGCTCTCGGCGATGCCCATGTTGAAAAATCTCTCGGGATATTCAGCCGCGAAAAACTTGGTCTGAGTGGAGGAGGAAACGTCCGCGTCCAGCACCACAAGGTTCTTGCAGTCCTTGCCCATCTCAGCGAGCTTCTCGCCGTATACCTGTCTGATTGACTTTGACATTATTTCGCACCTCCCAATTCCGCAAGAGCGTTCTTAAGATCTTCGTCGGAGATGGCCTTGCCGTGCCATGTGTTCTTGCCCTCCATGAAGGACACGCCCTTGCCCTTTACGGTCTTGGCGATAATAACGGAGGGACGCTCCTTTTCGGTCTTGGCGAGGGATACGGCGGCGTCAATGGACGCTACATTGTGCCCGTCGCACTCGATCACGTTCCAGCCGAAGGCCTTCCACTTCTCCGCCAGAGGCTCGGTGGGCATAATGTCGGCCACGGTGCCGTCAAGCTGTACGCCGTTGCGGTCAACAATGGCGATAAGGTTGTTGAGCTTGAATTTGGGCGCGGACATGGCGGTCTCCCAGACTGCGCCCTCGTCCAGCTCGCCGTCGCCCAGTACGGCGTATACGTAATTCTGAAGTCCCTTGAGCTTCATGCCGAGGGCCATGCCCTGGGCGGCGCCGAGGCCGATTCCCAGAGGTCCGGAGGGCATGTCGATACCGGGAGTGTGGGTGGAGGGATGGCCCTGAAGATTGCTGTTTATGCGGCGCAGGGTGTTCATCTCCTCAACAGGGAAATATCCCTTTTCGGCCAGGACTCTGTAGAGCATGGGGGCCGCGTGGCCCTTTGTAAGTACGAGCCTGTCCTGATCCTCCCTTTTGGTGTCGTTGGGATATACGGTCATCTGCTCAAAATAGAGCACTGTCAGTATCTCGCAGACGGAGAGGGAGCCGCCCGGATGGCCGGACTGTATGGAGTGAATAGCTGTGAGAACTTCCTTGCGGAAGTTGTTGCACATGACATTCAGCTCCTTAACACGTGCATCTGTCATGATAATATCTCCTTAAAATTATTTATTTACCACGTTCTGGGGCTTGCCGTCGATAAATGCCCTGATATTGTCGGCAGTGATATCCATTATGCGCTGGCGGCTCTCTTTGGGCGCCCAGGAGATATGGGGGGTGATGATGCAGTTCTTGGCGCTCAGCAGGGGGTTGTCGGCCCTGATAGGCTCGGTGTACACAACATCCAGGCCGGCAGCGGCAAGCTTTCCGCTGTTGAGGGCGTCGGCAACGTCCTGCTCGTTGATGAGCTGGCCGCGGGCGTTATTCAGGAGAATAGCGCCGTCTTTCATCTTGTCGATGTTCTCCTTGCGGATAAGCTCGGTGTTCTCAGGTGTCAGGTTGCAGTGGAGGCTCACAACGTCGGCGCTGGCAAGGAGGGTGTCCAGATCAACATACTCGCCGATCTCGCGGCCGGAGTCGTTGGGGTACACGTCGTATGCGATGACCTTCATGCCAAGAGCCTTGGCAATGCGGCCCTCAGCCTGGCCGATGCGGCCAAAGCCGATGATGCCCATGGTCTTGCCCTCAAGCTCGATAAGGGGATAATCCCAGTAGCACCAGTCGATGTTGTTGGCCCAGTTGCCGGCGTGGACAGACTCATTATGGTGGCCTATGTGGTGGCAGATCTCCAGCAGCAGTGCGATGGAGTACTGGCTCACGGAGGCGGTGCCGTAGGTAGGCACGTTCACAACGGGGATGCCCTTCTCTTTAGCGTAGTTGTAATCGACCACATTGTAGCCGGTAGCCAGCATGGCTATCATCTTCAGGTTGGGGCATTTGTCGATGGTCTCTTTGGAAATGGGGGTCTTATTGTTTACAACGATGTCGGCATCGCCGATACGCTCGGCAATGATGGGAGACTCAACATAAGAGGTGCGGTCGTATATTTCCACCTCACCGAACTTCTTTATGGGGTCCCAGCTCAGGTCGCCGGGATTCTCAGTGTATCCGTCAAGAATAACTATTTTCATTATGCTGTTTTCCTCCTGTAAAATTTATACAAGCGCCCATGCGCGGTTAAGCACGCGCTTGGTGTTGGCAAGCACTATGTCCTCATCCTCGCCCGGACGGAGAGTTACCTCCATGGAGAGCACATAGGGATTCTCGGCGTCGAAGAAGCCCTCTTCCTTAATGATGCGGAGATAATCCACAAGCTCCGGAGTGTCGTTTGCGCTGTTGGGATAGCCCATGCGGGGATGCAGGTCGCCGTAACCGTCGCAGCCCTTTATAACAACGGCGTTGCCGAAATGGAAGTGGGTGATATAGGGGCGCAGGGTGCGGATAACAAAGCGGCTGGTCTCGTAGGTGGTGGGGAAATGGCTCAGATCCACCAGCAGGCCGAAGTTGTTGTGGGTGGTGCGCATATCGGCGGCAAACTGAGCGGCATAGGGGGCCGGGCCTATGAGGGCGGCCTTATCCATGTCGAAATCAAATACCTCAAGCTCCACGTTCATGCCCTTGGCTGCGGCATAGTCGCAGAGGTTGCGGGTGGTTTTGAGAAGCTGCTGATACTGGAGCTCCTTCGTCTCCGGCGCCCACTTGCCGGCCAGGAAAGCTATGCCCTTAGCGCCGAGATACTCGGCCTCGTCGATTCCCTCGATAAGAGTGGCCTCAGCCTTCTTGCGGCCCTCCTCGTCAACATCGTTTGGATTGAGCTTTGTGGAGAGCAGACGGGGCTGCGCACCGTAGCAGACCTTCAGATGGGACTGGTCAAGGAGCTTCTTGGCCTCCTCGTTCTTCTCGCCGTAGCCCTTAAGCTCTACAGCGTCGAAAAAATCGTCCTTGCAGATGGCCTTGAGGGACTCCATCGGGTCACGGTTGGGGTAGCTCATCCACTGGATGGTACCTACCTGAAAATACTTATGAATGGATTCGTTCATTGTTCAGCACTCCTTTTAAAAAATTTTTATTTTAACATCTTATTTCAGGCTTTGCTTGATAATTGGCGAAATGACCAACAGCGAAAGATTTTTTCACCAGACAAAGACGATTTGACCCAGGCGTACTGGATGTACGTCAGGGAAAATCGGCAAAGTATGGCGGGAAAAGCTCCGCCGGCGGGCGTTTTGACAATTTTCAAGCAGGGCCCAGGATGGTTCCTACTTTTATCATTCTGGCCGTGCGCTCCGCCGCGCCCTCAATAAGGGCCTCCGCGTTTTCAATGGCGTAGCTCAGCTCCATTGGCTTATGGGTAATGGATGTATAGGCGGTAATCCCCGCCTCATAAACCGCCTCGGCCCCAGCTCCGATGCCGCCGCCGAAAGCGATAACGGGCTTTCCGTACTTTTTCCCCAGAGCGCCTACGCCCGAGAGCACCTTGCCCATGGCTGAGGTCTTGTCTATCTGCCCCTCGCCGGTGACGGCGATATCCGCCCACTGCATGTGCTTATCAAGCTCCAGAGCCGCGGTTATCTCATCTATGCCCGGCTTCAAAACTCCGCCGCAGAACGCTATAAGCCCTGCGCCCAGTCCGCCGGCGGCGCCCGCCCCGGGGATATTGGCTATATCCCGGCCCAGAAGCTCGCGGAGCTTTTCGCCGTAATTCCGCAGGGCAGCGTCAAGAGCCTTTACTGTCTCCGGGTCCGCCCCCTTCTGGGGGCCGAATATGCAAGAAGCTCCGTTAGGGCCGTACAGTGGATTTTTAACGTCGCAGGCCACCGTGACCTCCACGTTTTTAAGCCTCGGGTCAAGGCCGGACACATCTATCCTGTGGAGATTTATAAGGTCCCGGCCGCCGGGGGCTATCCCGGTACCGTCCTTTTTGAGGAACCTCACGCCCAGCGCCGCGGCCATTCCTGAGCCGCCGTCGTTTGTGGCGGAGCCTCCGATTCCGATAAATATCTTCTTCGCCCCGTTATCCAGAGCGTCCTTTATAAGCTCGCCCGTACCGTAGGTCGTGGCCCTGTTTGGGTCCCGCTCCTCAGGGGCAATAAGGGCTATGCCGGAGGCCTCGGCCATCTCCATGGCGGCGGTGCCGTTATTAAGCACGGCGTACCTGGCCGAAACCGGCTCTCCCAGAGGGCCTGTGACCGTTTTCTCGTACCACCTGCCGCCCACGCCGGATACAAGGGCCTCGACAGTGCCCTCCCCGCCGTCGGCCATGGAGAGCACCCGATACCGGGCCTCGGGAAATACCCTTTTAAAGCCTCTCGCTATACCCGCGCCCGTTTTGGCCGAGGAGAGGCTCCCCTTAAAGGAGTCGGATAAAATAAGTATGTTCATATATGTATCACCTCACTGGGTCTTAAAGAGGGTCTCGTTTATATGCTCGGTCATCATGGCCTTTGCAAGCTCTGAGTTGCGCGTCTCTATGGCGGAGGCTATCTTCCTGTGGTATTCCGCCCCTGTGGAGCCAAGCAACGTCACATTTTCTCTCAAAAGCGAAAGATAAGTCTCATACAGCACGTCATAGACCTTTGTTATTATCTCGTTTCTGGTGGCCTCGGCTATGAGCCGGTGGAACTCCATATCGTACTCCGTTATCTCGCCCCGGTCCGTGGCCCGCTCCATTTTGTCGGTGGCGTCGTACATCATGCGCACCATCCCGGCATCGGCGCGGCTGGCCGCTATCCCGGCGCTCTCCACCTCGACTATCCTGCGGAACTCGAAAACATCTATCCGCCCCGGATTTGAAAGGGTCAAAAACGGCATTATGGAGTTTATCTGCTGATCCCCCGAAATATTCCTGACGAAAGTGCCCTTGCCCTGTACGCTCTGTATAAGTCCGAGGCTCGCCAGCCTCTGGAGGGCCGCCCTGACGGACACGCGGCTCACCCCAAGCTCATCGCACAGTGCGTGCTCGGAGGGTATTTTGTCCCCGGGCTTCCACTCGCCGGAGATTATCGACTTTCTCAGCCTGATAAAGACAGAATCGCTGACGCTTATTTTCTTGTGATTGCCGTCCACGGCCCCGCCCCCTTCAAGCATGTATTACAACTTTTGCCGCTGTATTTTCAATGCTTCGCAATTCCGGCCTGTTTTCTAATTATTTTATAGCACTTCGCGCCATATATGTCAACACCAAACGCAAATTTTTCACAAACTCTTGTGCAAAAACGTGGAATTACAACCGTTAAACTTGTATTACATGTTGCAGGGAGCACGCGTCTTTCGCCTATTACACATACTCCTTTAATTTCTTTACTATATCCTGAGCGTTAGGCGGGCAGCCTTTTACATTGTCCGTGCAGCCGGAGCAGCAGGCTCCGATGCCCACGCCGTCCATGCTCTTGCCTCTGAAGCCCTGGCCGATGTATATTTTTGTGCTTAGCCTGTCCAGCAGCCCCTGCTCCTCCAGGCGTGAAAGGGCGTGGATAAGGTTTCCGTAGCAGGCGGAGCAGGCGTTATTTGCCTCGGCGTACCGCTCAAGCTGTTTTATTTTCCTTGTGGAAACTGAGGAGGCCCCGGTCTCGCCGTGGTTAAGCTCCCTTATGGAGGCCCGGCTCAAATCCGTACTGCCGACCCCCAGCTTTTCCGCCATTTTTATGTACGGCACGTCCTCCAGCTCGTAGCCCATAAGGGCCGCGCCGTAGCTGTCCAGCAGGACGCTGTCCTTTGCCGCCAGCATACGGTCGGTCTCAACCGGATTTCCGCCCTCTTCAAAATCCAGGTCGCCGCAGATGCTGTCGGCCAGGATAAGATCCGCGCACCTTACGGCGTTTAAGGCGGCGATGGGCCGGTGAAGCCCCAGGGTGTGGAAATACCGCTTGGAGCTGTCGGAAAGGCAGCCCTTCATATTTTTGAGGGCGCAGGTCATCGCCGTCTGGCAGTGGCCCTTAAGCACAGGGAAGCTTATAAGGTAGTCGCAGTCCAGCACCGTCTTTGACACCTGCATCTTTATCCCGTCGGATACTACCGTCTCATACCTGTCGTCCTTCAAATCGAGAGTCGGTATCCCCAGCTTCTTCGCCAGCTCCTCAAAGCCGCTTACGCGGAAGGCCCGCTTTGTGTCGTCGCCTATCCAGGAGCCTTCGGCCAGCAGGATATTTTCCACGCCGAAGCTTCTGAGGTAGTCCACCGCCGCCTCCACCATTTCAATGTGGGTAGTGGCGCCGGTGGCCGACTTTTTCGCCACCACAAGGTTTGGCTTTAATACGACCTTTGCGTTCTTCTTCAGTTCCTTTTCCGGCTGGGCCTCCTTTAAAAGCTCATAGGCCATTTTATATGGGTCCCTGCCGTATATCACAAATATCTCGTTTTTATTCATAAAATCACCCTTTCTCATATGCCTCCCGCAGCGCTCCGGGACTCCGGCCGCCGGGCGTTTCCGGCTTCTCCTGCCGCATCAGTAGCTGAAGGTCTCGCTGAAAGTATAATAAGGCTCGGGAGGCCGCGGCTCCCTGGGCGCCGGCCTGTCGGCGCAGTAGGCGTAATGGAATGTGGTGGGCCTGTCCGGTATGGGGAAGCCGGCGGGGCGCACGTCCTCGCCCTTTGCCGCCCTGGCCCTGTAGCCGTCTATGTCCTCCTGGGTGGTCCAGGGCTCGGCGGGCCCACGGTTTAAAACAGGGTCCCGGTCAAAGCCGGTGTTCCACAGGTCGCATACGTGCAGATGCCATATTTTCCAGCCCTTTTCAGTGCGGATAAAATCCACGGCGTATTTTCCCGTATCCCAGTTGAAGCTGCCCTGGCCCTTGGGCGCGTCCGGATCCTGGCACATCATCATGACTCCGGTGGACATCCACATGGCCTTGGCGGTCTGCCTGTCCCCCGCCACCTCAATCACAGGGGTGGTTATCTGGTGAAGCTCCAGAGTGCCGTCGTCGGTGCCGTCAGTGCGGCCGTGGCAGAAATTGTAGTTTACCTGCATAAAGAAGTCTATGGCGTTCTGTCCCTCAAAAACGCCCAGAGGCCCGTATTCGCAGTGATTTCCCGGCACGTCGCCGGCGTAAAGCTCCGTGGCTATCACGTCGTTCTGGCCGCCGGTCATCAGGTACTGATAACGGCCCATGAGATTTGCTATGGCCTGCTTATCCTCCTGGATGGCCAGCCTCCGCTCTATTTCTTCAAGACGTTTTTCATCCATCATAATCCCGCTCCTTTTATATTAATGGTATAATCGCCGCAAAGCAGCCATTATACTTTGCTTCCAATCCGCTTTTCCGCTCCGCCGGAAACCGCAGGCCATGGCACAATATGCCATTTCGCTGCGCTTCATGGTATATTGATAATAGCATACCATGGATGGGTTTTCAAGCCGCTGTGCATCACAGCGCCGGGACGGGAAGCTTGCCGCCGGCTTTGCCCGGATGTAAAAAAAGGGCGAACCGCGTATTCAGCAGTCCGCCAAAGGATAGGGTTGTGGGATAAAGATATGAGCTTACAGGCATCCTCAGTGCCATTGGATAAGCTGTGATTAGATAATAGCTCTTTTTCCGTATTTTGTAAATAGCAAAAAAGCACTACTTTTGTCGATTGGGAATTTTTTAATTTTTCCGGGTAAATCACGCCTCCGGCGCCTCCCACCGGGCGCTGCGCCGGCGTCGGCCTCCATAACGTCCGGCATGTCCTTTACCTGATAGGCGATGCCCTCCGGCACCGCCCGGGCCAGAGCCTTTGTGCTGCCCCTTGTGAGGCCCAGAACAGCGCCTCTGGCATACATGTTCCAATACAGTGACGCGGGATAACGCCTGGATTCCGCTTCTATCCGGACGGCCTGTATTGACGAAAAGTGCAAAATTGGGTACATAAAATACAATTTTAGCAATCACCGCTTAAAAGCTGCAAATATAGCGGATTTTGATGGAAAACACAATATGTTGTACTAAAAAGTTCTATTATTCAGCAGTGCAATTTCAACTTTACACCATTTGACGAAAAGCTCGATGTGGTTTTCAAATTTCCTGCGAAACAAAAAAATAGGGGCTGTAGTGAAACGGGATAATCACTACAGCCCCTATTGTTATACATAAAGATGGTATTTCTTGCTGATTTCGTGTGCCATATCATCCGACAATGGTCTAAACCAGATTCCAGTTAAAGTTGTGCCGTTCTCTTCCTCTGGCTCCAACTCGGTCAAACACTTGTCGAAAATCAGGCCAAAGTCCTCACCTTCGACCAGCCCTAATTTCCCAGCCTTGGCTTTCGGCAGGTACAGCAAAGGCTTTGAAAACCGCACCGAAAACGACTGGCTCACACGCGACCCCGCCGTTGTGGACGCATACACGGCGGATCCCCTGTGCGGCTTTATACCCACGGCGGAGCTGTTTTACGAGATGATGAAGGGCATTGAATTTGTAACCGACCCGCAAAATATCTCCCGTATGCCGAAAAATTTGCCGGTGCTGATGATTTCCGGTGCCGCCGACCCCGTGGGTGAGGCCGGCAAGGGCGTTATCCGCGCATATTCGGCGTTTATCGCCGCTGGGATGGAGGATGCGGAGCTGCGGCTCTATCCCGGCGGGAGACATGAAATTTTAAATGAGACAAATAGGCAGGCGGTATACGGCCACGTGCTCGATTGGCTGGGCAGCCGGGTCTGACGTTCTCACCCGGCGGCGCTTATTTTAAAGGCGGCGCCGCCGGTTTAATTCCGCCTTATCGAAAATCTCCCGTCCTTTATAAAGCTTTTTCGCCCGGGGTTACCCTCAGCGCGGTATATGGCTTTCTCCTTTAAATCATATATGACAGACCAGACCGTATCTTTTCCGGTCGCCCTATCGTATTGGCACAGAAATCCGTTTTTCCCCGACAGCAAATCTTTTGCGGCCTCAATATCCATTTTGCCGCCGGACTTCCCCAACGCCTTAACCAGCGTGCCGTACCTTTGCTCAGACTGCCAATTGCCGATATTCAAATTTTGAAGCGCAGACATCTCCGCCGAATTAAAAATATTCGCCGCGCAGACAAATGGCCGCTCCGCAGAAGGGCGAATAACCGCCGTCTTTTCCGAATTGCACTCGATTACAGCCGTGTTTCCTCCGGCGTCAGCCACTGTAATCGTCTGTGCGGAGCTGATGGGGAGACGCCGAATACTGCAAATTACTTCTTCTGCGGTCCGACATTTTTCAAGGAAAAATCTCAGCAGCATACCCGCGTTAAATCCCGGCCTGACTGCAACGGGATAGACTGACGTCATCCCAACAGCCAGGCCATATTCATTAACGCCATCCTCGACCTCAATAAATGCAGTGGTATTTCCCGTAAAGCTATAGGAATTATTTGTAAATCTGTAAATAACATTTGTATTCAATTTCTCCAGCGCCGTTAAGAAGTCACTGTTTCTGCACAGCAGGATATGCTCGCCGCCGGCAACAGCAAAGCATGAGCAATTACACGCCGGGGGTATCGCATACATGCTGAGCAAAACGGCCTGCACTGCACTAAGGTCACAGCGCTGGCCTTCCGCCAACCCTCGGATTTCCTCCAGTATATCAGGGAAAAATTTCTGATAGGCGGGTATACACGAATGCGCAAATTCCCTGCGCTCCTGCGTAATTGAAAAAGGAACATGATCCAGGAGGCATTGGCCGTGCTTTGCCAAGGAAGCTCCGTATCGGTATCCGATTTCATAATGCTCTCCTCTGAAGCGTACATGATACATATGATATCTTCCTTAATTTAAGAAATAATGGCGGTTAATCGCCTGATACACAGGATAAAGTAATAAAAATTTTATGTCAACACAAATCAGCAAAAAGATGCCTTGACAGACTGACGCCGCTGAGTACAGCACTGTACTCAGCGGC
>CAZBUH010000016.1:0-26843 GCA_964495095.1 uncultured Oscillospiraceae bacterium
ACTGACACCAACCGTGGTGAACACCCTGATTGAACGCATTGAGGTTCATGCAAACAAAAAGAAGCACGGCCACAACAATGTGAAGGTGGATATCTACTTCACCGCCATGGGAATGATCGACATACCTACGGAGCAGGAGATCACAAAGCTGATGGCTGAGATACAGAAAGACCCGCAGAAATTCCGTATTGTAGCGTAAACAAAAGGAAACGGTGCAGCCCGTTATGAGCTGCACCGCAACCTTACATACAAAATACTTCCTTATTTGGCCGGGCCATTCGGGCGCACAGGCTTATAATTATTTATGCAAATTTATGCAAAGCAGAGCAGCTTTCCGCGTTTACGGGAAAAGCGTCAGTTTTTATTGCCTTTAAGGGCTTTCATCCTCAGAGCGTGGTCCAGTATGCTCTTTCTCAGCCTCAGATTGTGGGGCGTAACCTCCAAAAGCTCGTCGTCGGCCAGGAATTCAAGGCACTGCTCCAGGCTCATGCTCTTTGGCGGAACGAGGCGCAGAGCCTCGTCGGAGCCTGCGGCGCGCATATTTGTAAGCTGCTTTTTCTTGCAGACGTTTACGGAAATGTCCTCGGCCTTGGGGGAGACGCCCACTATCATGCCGGCGTAGACCGGAGTGCCGGGGCCGATGAAAAGCTGGCCCCTGTCCTGGGCGTTAAAGAGGCCGTAGGCCACGGCGTCGCCCTGCTCGAAAGCCACGAGGGAGCCTGTGTTACGGCGGGATACCTCGCCCTTAAACGGCTCGTACTTTTCAAAAACAGAGCTCATAATGCCCTCGCCCCGGGTGTCGGTGAGGAATTCGTTCCTGTACCCGAAAAGACCCCTGGAGGGCACGAGAAATTGAAGCTTCATCCGATTGCCCACGGGCGTCATGTCCAAAAGGTCGCCCTTTCTGGAGCCTATTTTCTCAATTACGGCGCCCACGTTGTCCTCCGGCACGTCGGCCACAAGCCGCTCCACAGGTTCGCAGAGGACGCCGTCTATCTCCTTTGTAAGCACTCTGGGGGGCGAAACCTGGAATTCGTAGCCCTCCCGGCGCATTGTCTCTATCAGAATTGAGAGATGCATTTCGCCCCGGCCCGCCACATTGAAGCTGTCGCTGTTTTCCACGGGGGTGACACGGAGGGACACGTCCTTTAACGTCTCCTTCATAAGCCTGTCCCGGAGATTTCGGGAGGTTACATATTTGCCGTCCCTGCCGGCAAAGGGGCTGTCGTTTACGGAGAAGGTCATCTCCATGGTGGGTGCGGATATTTTAACAAAGGGCAGAGGCTCCACGGCGGAGGTGTCGCATATGGTGTCGCCGATAGTCACGTCGCCTATGCCTGAGAGGGCTATTATGCTGCCGGCGGCCGCCTCCTGAACAGGCACGCGGCTGAGGCCCTGGAACTCGTAGATGCTCACGGCCTTCGCCTTTTTCGGGGCGGCGTCCGCGTCGTGGTAGTTGCAGACGGAAATCTCCTGATTCTGCCTTATGGTGCCACGCTCTATGCGGCCTATGGCTATGCGGCCCACGTAGTCGTTGTAGTCCAGGGAGGACACCAGCATCTGAAGGGGCGCCTCCGAATCCCCATCCGGTGCGGGGATATAGTTTACGATGGTGTCAAAAAGGGGCTTCAAGTCGGTTCCCACGGTGTCCGGAGAATAGGAGGCCGTGCCATGCCGGGCCGAGCAGAACAGCATGGGGGAGTCGAGCTGGTCGTCTGTGGCGTCAAGCTCAAGAAGAAGCTCCAGCACCTCGTCGATAACCTCGTGTATGCGCTGGTCGGGGCGGTCTATCTTATTCACCACCACAATGACCCGATGGCCGAGCTCAAGAGCGCGGCTCAGGACAAAGCGGGTCTGGGGCATGGGCCCTTCGGCGGCGTCCACCAGCAGGATGACCCCGTTTACCATCTTCAATATACGCTCCACCTCGCCGCCGAAATCGGCATGGCCCGGGGTGTCCACGATGTTTATTTTAATGTCGCCGTACTGTACGGCGGTGTTCTTCGCCAGTATCGTAATGCCGCGCTCACGCTCCAAATCGTTGGAGTCCATGACCCTGTCCTGGACCTCCTGATTATCCCTGAATACGCCGCTCTGCTTCAGCATCTCGTCCACCAGCGTTGTTTTGCCGTGGTCAACGTGGGCGATAATGGCGACGTTTCTCAAATTTTCCAAAGTACCACTTCCTAAAATCCTGTCAAAATCATAACAAATATATATTATATTAGTATTTACATGAAATTGCAAGGTCTTTGGCCGCAAAACCGGATTTTTAAACCTTTTGTCGGGGATTAAGAACGAAATGCACAATGAATATTCATTTAGACTGCATAAAAACATCGTAAATTGCATAATCTTATTAAAATTTGCAATTTTTACGTTGACATTCTGCATGTGCTCTGCTAGACTAATCGTTACATAAGAAATTCGGAAGGAAATGACGAAAAAAAGAAGAAAATTTTGATTCTTACGATGGCCATGCTCCCGGTTGTCGCCTGTTTTGCCGGATGCGGAGACAAATCCGGAGAAGGCGCCCTTAAGACTGTGGAATAGGGCAAGCTCCACATGTCCACCAACGCACAGTTCCCGCCATATGAGCTGACGAAGGACGACGGCAGTTTTGAGGGAATTGACGTTGAGGCGGCCGGGGCCATAGCCGGGAAGCTGGGCCTTGAGGCTGTGAACAACGCCATGGCCGAGCTTAAAGAGGACGGGACATTCCGGAAAATCGTGGATAAGTACATAACCGCCGAATAAATCGGGAAGGATGAAACGGGGCGGCCCTCCGGGCCGCCCCTGTGTTTATTTGAAAGAGGGAGATGTCTATGGACTTCTGAAACGATTTCGCAAATAAATTTAATACGGCTTTTATTGAGGGCGGCCGCTGGAAGCTCTACCTGAAAGGTATGGGCGTTACGCTGGAGTTTACCGTTGCGGCGCTTATCGTCGGCGTGATTCTGGGAGTGCTGGCGGCGGTAGTCCGCACGGCCCACGACCGGCAGCGCATCGGGCGCCGCAACCCGGTGCTGAGCGTAAACTCCGGCGCGTATGTGACGGAGATCATACGGTGGCGGCCTTATGAGCGTGGATATAGGCCAGAGCGAAGCCGGACGCAGCCTGGGGATGGGATATGTGGACACAATGCGGTTTGCCGTTATTCCGCAGGCGTTCAGGAATATCCTGCTCTCCCTTGGAAAGGGCGTCATAATCGGGCCGTCCGGCTCCGGAAAATCCACCTTCCTCCGCTGCCTTAACCTTTTGGAGACCCCCACCTCGGGTATCATAACGTTTGACGGGCAGGTTATAACTGACCCCAGGGCGGATATTGACAAGGTGCGGCGGCAGATGGGCTTTGCCCGCGGGGTGGCGGACGGGGTGCTATTTATGTACGGCGGCAAGATTGCCGAGAGCGGCGTCCCCGACGAGATATTCAACAGTCCGAAAAATGAGCGGACGCAGCAATTTTTGCAGAGCATATTGTAAGGAAGTTCTTTTAGATGAAAACCAATCAGTTGAAGGGAAGCGCCATGCTTCTGCTCACTGCGATGATCTGGGGCTGCGCCTTCGTGGCCCAGAGCGTGGGCATGGACTATGTGGGGCCTTTTACATTTATGTGTTCCAGGTCCATTTTGGGCGGCGTTGTCCTGTTGCCTGTGATATTTTTCTCCGACAGGCTGAAAAAGAAAAACGGCGCCGGGCAAAAGCTCGACAAAAAGGGCCGCCGCAATCTTATAACAGGCGGGCTTGTGTGCGGGGTGCTGCTGTGCGCCGCGTCCAATTTCCAGCAGTTCGGCATACAGTACACCACAGTTGGAAAGGCCGGATTTATTACGGCCATGTACATACTGCTGGTGCCCGTGCTGGGGATTTTCTTCAAAAAAAAGGTGCCGGCGAAAATATGGGGCTGCGTGGCGCTGGCCGTGGCGGGACTGTATTTTCTGTGCATGAGCGGCAGCTTTTCCGTGGGGAAGGGCGACGCACTGTGCATGGTCTGTGCGTTGCTGTTTTCACTGCATATCCTGGCCGTGGACTATTTCGTCCAGAGGGCCGACGGGGTGAAAATAGCCTGTATGCAGTTTTTTGTGACGGGCATTATCTCCGGAATACTGATGTTTATTTTCGAGACGCCGTCCTGGGGCGATATACTGGACGCCTGGATGCCGGTGGTTTACGCCGGAGTGCTGTCCTCGGGAGTCGCCTATACGTTTCAGATACTGGGCCAGAAGTACACGCCGCCCACAGTGGCGTCGCTGCTTATGAGCCTGGAGTCGTTCTTCGCCGCGGTGGCGGGCGCCGTCATTTTAAGGCAGATACCGAGCGGACGGGAAATTATAGGCTGCGTCCTTATGCTGGCGGCCATAATGCTCTCTCAGCTCCCGGACAGGAAGAAAAGTACGGTTTAAATCGGGCCATATTTGGAAAAAAGCTTCGGATAAATTTTTACAGTGACAGCCGGGCCGCCAAGGTCCGGCTGTTTTTATAAAAAAGCGGGACGGCTCCGGCGGAGCGCGTCCCGTACTGTTTTTCCACACTTTTGTTGTTTTATTACGATGGCCGCTACAGGGTGTATTTTGCCTGAAAGCTCCTGAAAGCGCCGGATCTGGGCAGCAGGATAAGAAGGGGCAGGCCGATTATGTAAAGCACAGCCAGCTCACCGGCGGCCACCTGAGCGCCGTTTATAAGAAAGCCCTGCCAAAAGGCGTTGGGGGTATAGGAATACGACAGCACAGCGCCTATTATAATGCCGTTGAAAATTACCGGCGGGAGGCAGGCGAAAATTTTTGTGACAAGGCTCTCGCGGCTTATTTTGCCGAGGGCCATGGTGCACAGCCCGGCCAGAAGCGTGGCCAGGGAGCCGAAAACTATATCAAGTATCCCGTAGGCGCTTATCAGGTTTGCCAGAATGCAGCCCACAAACAGGCCCCAGACGGAATAAGGGAAAAAGAAAGGCAGTATACACAGCACCTCAGATATTCTGAACTGGACAGGCCCGTAGCTTATTGGGGCCAAAACCATTGTAAGTGCCGCGTACACCGCGCCGACGACTGCCGCAAGGACAAGCTTGCGTACCGATAATTTCATATTAATTTCACTCCATTTTTTGATTTACGACCGGGTGTGGAAACCGGTCAAAAGGCATTCTAACATTTTACAGTTTAATTGTCAACGGGGACGCCGCCCTGCCTGCGTCAAAACGGCACTGCCGGATGGCCGGAATAAAGCCTTACCCCCTGCCCTTTAGGGTTATACCGAATATCCCCGCCAAATCCTCCATCTGCTCCGGCGCCAGCACGGCGCCCTTCAGGCTCTCAGGCGACGCCGACACCCCCTGTATGACGCACCCGGAGAGATCCACACCGCAGAGCTTTGTGCCGGGAAATTCACAGGCCGTAAGGTCCGTGCCGGCAAGCTCCAGGGAAGCTATGTTCAGATGGTCGAGTACCGAGTGGGAGAGGACGCAGTCCTGAAGCCTCACGCCCTTGAGCTGAGTTGAGGAAAAATTCATGTAATCTCCGCGGCAGCCGCTCAAAATAACGCTTTTGAGGCCGGAATCCCAAAACCTGGCCCCGGTCATGCGGCAGCCCGACAGAATTACCCTGAAAAGCCCGCTGCCGCTGAACCTGGCGCCGGAGAGGTCGCAGTTTTTGAAAAGGCAGTCGGATATCTGGACATGCCCAAGGCCCGCCCCGGAAAAATCGCAGTTTTCAAAAAGGCACCCGTCTATGGCGGCCCCGTCAAACTCAACAGCGGAGAAGCCCTCGCCCTTAAAGTGAAAATTTTTCAGGGCGTCATACTCGTCCAGATGACCCTGAATATCCAGGGGATTTTCCAAAAACGCCCTTAATTTGGGCTCTTCGATGTTCATTCGGCCGCCTCCAGTGAATATTTGCAGCCGCAGTACACCTGGCGGTAAAGCCCGTGCTCCCGTGACAGCTCTATGGAGCGCTTATAGCCCTCCCGCTTTTTGAAGTCGGAGAAGAGGTATTTGACGCCGTATTTTTCACCGAGCGCGCCGCCGATGGAGTTTAAAAGCTCCGCGTTTTTGTGTGGGCTTACGGTGAGGGTGGTGGCGAAATATTCAAAGCCGCCATCCCGGGCCTTTTTCGCGGTGTCCTCAAGCCGCAGGGCAAAGCAGGCGGCGCACCTCCTGCCGCCCTCCGGCTCCGACTCCAGGCCCTGGGCGGCGCCGGCAAATTCCTCCGGAATGTATCGGCTTTCCATAAGCTCCACGGGGTTTTTAAACTCCATTTCGGCTATTATCCGCTTTTGCTCGGCCAGCCGGTGCTGATATTCCCCGGCTGGGAAAATGTTTGGGTTATAGTAGTAGAGGGTGACGGAAAAATATTGCGTGAGGTATTCCAGCACATAGCTGCTGCATGGCCCGCAGCAGCTATGGAGCAGGAGCGAGGGCGTCCGTCCCTCAGCCTGAAGCCCGGAGAGCTCTTTATCCAAGATAAGCTGATAATTTGTTTTCATCTGCACCACCGAAATTGACCGCCGGCCCCTCTTAAAAGGGGGCGGGCCATGTTCAAAGCTCTGTATTTATGATATAATTATAGACGGCCCCGGCCAAATAGGCAAGGGCCGGATTTTAATCAATGAAAAGGAATGCTGAAATGGGACTTTATCAGGATGTATATATCCCTTCCTGCGACGGGCGCTCGCGGCTCCATGTGATGAGCTGGATGCCTGAGACAGAGGAGCCTGCCGGGGTTTTCCAGCTTGCCCACGGGATTGGGGAGCACATTGGCAGGTACGGGGAATTGGCCGGTTTTCTCACGGAGCGGGGGTACATAGTTTTCGGGAACGACCATCTGGGCCACGGCCTTACCGGGGAAAAGCGCGGCTTCATATCGGATTCCGGCGGCTGGGATGCGATGGAGGCCGATTTTGAGGCGCTGTACCGTATAGCGTCGGAAAAATACTCCGGCCTGCCTTACTTTATGCTGGGCCACAGCATGGGGAGCTTCCTTGTGCGGGATTTTCTGAGCCGGTCGCCCCGGAAGGGGCTTGCCGGCGTGGTGCTCTGCGGTACGGCGGAGCTTTCCGGGCCTTTGATGCGCGCCGCAAGGGGCTTTTGCAGGGCGGAGCTGAAAAAGCTGGGACCCGAGGGCGTGAGTGAAAATCTGGCGGCCTTATGCCAGGTAAACTACAACAATAAATTCCGGCCGTGCCGCACCAGGGTGGACTGGATAAGCTCGGATCAGGATGAGGTGGAAAAGTGGCTTTTGGACGAAATGTGCTTTGATATCCCGTCCGTGGGGCTTTTTTCCGATATGATAGACGGTCTCTGCGCCATAAGCGGCAAAGGCCCCGCGGCACCGGTGCCGGCGCTGTTCATGTCCGGCTCCCGGGACCCGGTGAGCCGCGGCGGTAAGGCTGCGCAGAAGGTGGGGCGGGCGTTTATAAAGGCCGGCTGCAAGGACGTTACACTGCGGCTTTATCCGGACTGCCGACACGAGCTGCTGCACGAGACATGCCGTGAGGAAATATTCTCCGATATTTTCCAATGGGCAGGGGAGCATATTATTTGACATATTTTGTTGACAACCTGATTAAATTTGGTATAATCATTACATGAAAAAAAGGCTGTTTCTCAAAGGTCTGATACTGTGCGGCGGGCTTGCTGTGCTGGCTGTATTTTACACCTGCGGCATCCAATGCCTTTTCAGGCGATTTTTGGGTATAATCTGCCCCGGCTGCGGTATGACACGGGCTATCCTGGCCTGCCTGCGTCTTGATTTCGCGGCGGCGTTCAGACATCACCCGATGGTGTTCTCTCTGCCTGTGCTGTTCATATACTTTATTATGGATGGAAAGGTATTTAAAAAGCGGACGGTGAACATCGCGGTGCTGCTGGCTGTATGCGCCGGATTCCTGGTAAATTATATCCACAACCTTTTAATCTATTATTTTTAGGGAGGAAAATAATATGTATTGTAGAAATTGCGGAAATCAAATGGATCCCAATGCCGCCGTGTGCGTAAAGTGCGGCGTGCCCACCGGGATTGGAAATTCCTTCTGCCCCAACTGCGGCGAGCCCAGTGACCCCAACGCCGCCGTATGTGTAAAGTGCGGCGTGGCGTTTGCCGCCGCCAAGGGCGCTGTCGGCAGCAAGTCCAAGCTCACCGCCGGACTTCTTGGCCTGTTCCTCGGCGGATTGGGCATACACAGATTCTATCTGGGCTATACCATGATAGGCGTACTTCAGATAGTGGTTACTCTCGTCACATGCGGAGCCGGCACTCTGTGGGGCTTTATCGAGGGCATCCTTATCCTCTGCGGCAAGACGATTACAACAGACGCTTCCGGAGCTTCCCTCAAGGAATAATTTGATACATAACAAAAAAACAGCGCGGCCGTATGGCCGCGCTGTTTTTATCTGAGTATCCAGCTTATGCCTTTTGCCATCCTGTCCGGCACGTCGTCGAAATGCCCGCCGGGGTTAATCTCAAAAACGGTCTCCGCCCCGGCTGTGGAAAATTTCCCCGCTGCGGCGGCGGTGCAGTCCTGGACTTTGGCAAGGCGCTGATTGCGGGTCATTTTCTCCCTGTCGCCCAGGGAAAAGTACATCCTGTCGGGAACCCGGCACAGGTTTTCGCTCTCCATAAAGCCTGCAAATTTATCATACCACAGGGAGCCGGAGGCCGAGACGCCCCGGGAGAACACATCTGTTCTGAAAAAGGCCCAGACGGCGAAAAGCCCCGCCATGGAATAGCCGGCTATGGCGCGAAATTCCGCCTCCAGGCCCAACTGCCGCTCCGCTGCCGGTATAAGCTCAGATGTCAGGAAGTTAAGATACTTTCCGGCGCCGCCTGTAAAGTCCTCGCCGCCCCTGAAAGCCCTGCCTGCGGGCCAGGGGGACATGTCCCGGGAGAAATCCGCGTCAGCCACCGAAATAAGGGCCGCGTTCTCCGGAATTTGGAGGCTGAAAAGCTCCTCCGGCCTCATGTGGGTGTATATAACGGGCACTTTGCCGGGAACAGATGGGGCGGCCGCGGCTATTTCGCGGCCCAGCAGGGAAAACTGAAGCTTTTCCATATCACTTTTTTCTCACTATTATAACCTGGGTGCAGGTGGTGTACGGCTCGGAAAACCTGACCTTTCCCTCAGACTCCCCGCTGGGGGAGCTGCCGCTCATGGCCATATCTATCCTGCCGGACTGGACGGAGGACATAAGGCTATCCGCCGGGATATCCAGCACATTAAGTCCTACGCCGATATAGTCGCAGACGGCCCGGGCTATGTCCACATCCATTCCGGCAATGCCGCCGTTTTCATCGATGAAAGCGTAAGGGGGGAAATCGGTCCTGACCCCAAGGGTTATGTAGGCGGAAAACTCCTCCTCCTTTGGCTTATAATCGCTGCCGCTCCCGGAGAGCCAGCCGTCTATTATGGATGAGAGGACGCCGTTATCACGGAGGGCGGCCAGGGCGGAATTTATGTCGCTTACAAGGTCACTGTTTTCCAGCGCCGCCATAAAGGCGAAATCACGGCTCATCATGGGCTCGTCCAGAATTTTGACCCCGCGCTTTGATATTTTGGAGCTGCTGTCGGCAACGACGCAGTCGGCAAGGCCGGCGCGGAGTGCAGTGACGGCGTCGTCGAGATTCGGATATACGGATATGGCGGCGCCGCCGTTGGTAAATTCTGTAACCAGGGCCGATGCGACGGCGTTCTGGGCGACGGCGACATTTTTGCCAGGCAGGTCCTCGGGTGAAAAGACCGAGTTTCTGGGTACGCTGTCGCCGCAGGAGGAGAGGGAAATTATCATTAAAAACGTCATAGCCAAAATGGCCGGACGTGTCTTTTTCTGCATTTTTATCACCTGAATGTAAAGTTGATTGCCGTAACGCGCATTTAATTTTACATCAGGCGTGGTGTTTAGTCAATCCCGTCAGGGCGGCTGAAAAGGGGCGTTTTAAGCAAAATTATTTCCGCAGGCATGAAACTGCCGGGGACTTTTACAAAAGCCCCGGCAGCTTTGCTGTTTTACCAGAATCCATTTTACGGATTGCCCGCTCAAAATCGCAGCACAGCTCCTGCGCGGCCTCCATGCTGCCGCCTTCAGCACGGAGCTTCAGCACGGGACGGCAGGCTTCAGGTCTTATGAGCACGCTTCCGGCACCGCAGCTTACGGCCAGGCCGCCACGGTCGAAGGAGCCGGGGTATTCGTCCAGAAAATGCCGCATTATCCGGCTCCTGTCGCCGGACACGGGCACGTCCCGGGAGACTACCGCAAATTCCGGTATAAGCTCCGAGAGCTGGGCCAGCGTCTCGCCGCGGTACGCTATGCCGGAGACTATCCTTGCGGCGGCGAAAACGCCGTCGGAGAAATAGGGCTGGAGCTGGGTAAACTCCTTATATCCCGGCTCGTCGGGCCTGTATATCCTGCCCCCTGTTTCGTTTGCCAAAATGGTCATGGCGCCGGGCACGGGGCCGGGCGCGGCAACGGCTCCGGAGCCGTTTTCAAATTCTATAAGCGACAGGATGAGAAGCAGGTGCATGGAGTCCAGAAAAGCGCCGTTTTCATCCTCCGCTTTAAGGAGAAAGCCTCCGGAGCAGGGGGAAAACGCCGGGACGCCCCGCCGCCGGGGCACGGTTTTTACCCCCAGACGCTTAAAGACCTCCGCAAGGGCCCCACACTCGGGGAAATTGCCGGATACGGCGGCGGAGACTTCTACCTTCTGGCTGTGGGAGAGGCGGCCCGCCCTCACAGCGGCGGATATATAGCTCTCTGCGCCGCCGGATATGTGCTGGAGCTTCCCGGTGCCGGAAACGCCGCGGCGAAGGGCGTCCCCGGCCATGCCGGTCTCAATCCTGCGCTGCACGTCCCTTGAGGGCTTTTCGCCTAGGGAATCGAAAAAGCGGATGGAGAGGCCGTCCATGCACTGGGAGACAAAGGCGGTAAGTGGCGACATAAGGAGCCTTGCGGCGTAGGCTCCGACCGCGGGGAATTCCGCCGTGAACATGTCCACGTCGCTTCCTGCCGCACGGGCGCCGCAGGATATGGCGTCCGCCCTGACTCTGGCGGCGGGATTTTCCGTGCAGCCCACGGCTACCCTGCCGGAAAAGGCCATGGCCCCGCCCAGGGAGATACACATCTCCGGCGTTATGACGGTGCCCGCGTCGCCTCTCACGGAGCAGGAAAAATCAAGCTGGGGCGGGGCGGCGAGGCTCCCCTCCGTAATGCTGGCCGTGACCCGGGCCCCGGGCTTTACCTCGCGGCCAGGCCATATTTTTACGCCTGCCATAACGCATGCGCCCTGGCCGACAACGGTCCCTTCGCCGATGACGGCTCCCTCGCCTATAACGGCCCCGGGCCCGATGGAGGCTTTGGGGCAGATTATGGCGCCTGATATGTTGGCCCCGGGGCCTATTGAAGCGCCGTCCACAAAGCTCCGGCGTATAACGGCGTTTTCCCCAACGGCGCTGCCGCTGCCGATTACGGAGCCGGGGCCGATATGGGCGCCACGGCTCAGCCGGACGTTTTTGCCGATATATAGCGGCGCCTCAAGGCTTACGCTTTCGGGGAGGGCCGAGGAGGATATTACGCCGCTCCGGATAAATTCACCCTCAAGGGGGATTCTGGCGCCGCCGTCCAGCACGGAGCCCATGGCGGCAAGATACTCCCGGCAGGAGCCGATGTCCCGCCAGAAGCCCTTCGCCTCGTAGCCGAAAAGCCGCCGGCCCTTTTTCAGCATTTCCGGGAACACGTCCTTGCCGAAATCGCCGTTTTCCGGCAGCTCGTCCATAACGCGGCCGGAGAAAATATATATGCCGGTGTTCACAAGATTTGTCACCACGCCATCCCAGGAGGGCTTTTCAAGAAAACGGCGTATCTCGCCGTTTTTCCCGGTGAGCACGAGGCCGTACTCCGGGGGATTTGGGTGGGGGCAGAGGATAAGGGTGGCGTCGGCGTTTTTCTCCCGGTGGAAGGCGATGGCGGCCCGGAGGTCAAAATCGCACACGGCGTCGCCGCTTATTATGAGAAAATCGTCGCCGCCTGTAAACCGGCTGCATGCTTTCACCCCGCCGGCGGTGCCCAGGGGCGCGGCTTCTATATTCCAGCTCACGCCCTGAAGCCCGGCGTCCTGGATACATTGGGTTATCATCCCCGGAAGGTAGCGAAGTGTGAGGCAGATGTCGTATATCCCGTTTTCCCGGAGAAGCTGTATTATCCGCAGGATAAGAGGTTTATCAAAAAAAGTGACCATAGGCTTCGGAAGCCCGGAGCTTACAGGCCGGAGACGGGTGCCCTCGCCTCCGGCCAGAATTACACCTTTCAAATTTCATCAACTCCCATTTCAGTATTTCCCGGACTGTGTATTTTATTTAAAAACCGGAAACTGTAAAATTACTTGCGTATGGCTGGTTATATTGGTATAATATAAGATACCTTTTCTGTAGCTTGGAGCAGGAGGAAAAAATATGAATAAAAAAATTACCAGGGCGCTCCAGCCGAGTATGAGGATGTATTTTGTAATGCTCATACTCTTTGCCGCCGCCACCTTCTTTTTCGACGGCAAGGGCGACAAGCTGGCTATAGCCGAGGCCGTGGTCATAGTTATCCTTTTCGTTTACTCCAGAATATCGCTGTCAAGAAGGAATAAGGCGCTTCTGGGGTATATAGAGAGCGTGACGTATAATGTGGATACCGCCACAAGGGACACGCTGCTGAATTTCCCGCTGCCCACGGTCATATTCAACATAGGCGACGGGCAGATACTTTGGAGCAACGACTCCTTTTTGGAGATGACCGGCCAGCGCGAGCACCTTTTTGAGGTGAGCCTGGACGATATGGTGCCCGGTTTTTCCGGGAAGTGGCTCATGGAGGGGAAAAACCAGAATCCCGACATAGTGACCCTGGGTGAAAAAAAGTACCGGGTGCTGGGAAATATAGTCCGTTCCGAGCATGAGGCCGGAAACCACGGCTTCCTCGCCACCACCTACTGGCTTGACGTTACTGACGATATGCGCCTTAAAAGCGAGTTTGACGCCACAAGGCCGGTGGCGGCGGTGATAATGCTGGATAACTACGACGAGCTTTTAAAGAGCGTGCCGGAAAAGACAAAGTCCGCCGTACTGTCGGAAATAGACGACAAGATAAGCGACTGGACCGCCGGCTCCGGCGGATATCTCTGCAAATACGACAGGGACAGGTATATTTTCATATTTGAGCACCGGCACCTGAGCCGGTTTGTAGACGGGAAATTTGAGCTTCTTGACAAGGTCCACGAGGTGACGAACAACAGCGGCATCAGGGCCACCGTCAGCATCGGCGTGGGCATGGACGGCGAAAACTTCGAGGAGACCGTGCAGTTTGCCCAGCTCGCCGTGGAAATGTGCCTCAGCCGCGGCGGCGACCAGGTGACGGTGAAGAATAAATATAATTTTGAATTTTACGGCGGCCGCTCAAACGAGGCGGAAAAGCGGACAAAGGTAAAATCCCGGGTTATGGCCGGGGCAATAGGGGAGCTTATAAGCGACTCAAGCTGCGTGTATATTATGGGACACAAAATGGCGGATATGGACTGCCTTGGCGCCGCCGTGGGCCTGTGCTGCATCGCCAGAAAGCGCGGTGTGAAGGCCAGAATAATAACAAATTTCCAGAAAAATTCCGCAAAGCCCCTTATAGACAGGATGCAGGCGCTGCCTGAGTACAGCCACACGTTTATAACCGCCGACGACGCCATGCTGGATTCCGACAGCCGGGGGCTTCTTGTTGTGGTCGATACGAACAGGCCGGAGCAGGTGGAGTCGGAGACGCTTTTGATGTCGTTTAACCGCATAGCGGTCATAGACCATCACCGGCGGGCCGCCACTTATATTTCAAACGCGGCCCTCAACTTCCATGAGCCATATGCCTCCTCGGCTTCTGAGCTTGTGTCGGAGCTGCTCTCTTATCTTGTGGAGTCCCAGGATATACTCCAGCAGGAGGCGGAGGCTGTGATGGCGGGAATAATGCTTGACACGAAGAATTTTGCGCTGCGCACCGGCGGCAGGACATTTGACGCGGCGGCGTTCCTCCGCAGGGCCGGAGCCGACACCTCGGAGGTAAAGCGGCTCATGCAGAGCGATTTTAACAGCACTGTGGCAAAATATTCTATAATCCAGCAGGCGGAGTTTTTCACGGAGGGCATAACCGTGGCTTCCCCCCAGGGCGAGACGGACAAGGTGACTGCGGCCCAGGCTGCGGACGAGCTTCTGAACGTCCGGGGCATAGAGGCGTCCTTCGTGGTGTTTCTAAACAGCGGGGACGTGAATATCTCCGCAAGGAGCATAGGCAATGTAAACGTGCAGCTTATACTTGAAAAGCTGGGAGGCGGAGGAAACAAGTCCGCCGCCGGCGTTCAGATAAAGGGAATGTCCAGAGAGGACGCGGTTAACGCGCTGAAGGAGAAAATTGCGGAATACATGTCAGATGAAAAAAGTTAAGTGAAAAAAGAAAGGAAGATTTGAAATGAAGGTCATATTGCAGCAGGACGTCCGGGGCCAGGGCAAAAAAGGTCAGCTTATAGATGTATCCGACGGGTACGCCAGGAACTTCCTCCTGCCTAAAAAGATGGCGATACCGGCCACCGCGGACAATATAAATACGATGAAAATACAGGAGAAGGCCCGCCAGGCCCAGATGGAGCGGGAAAAGCAGGAGGCGAAGGCGCTGGCAGAGAAGCTCAGCGGCTGCACCGTTAAAATCTCCGCCAGGGCCGGAAACGGCGGCAGGCTCTTCGGCTCCGTCACCTCCAAGGAGATATCCGACGCCCTTAAGGACCAGTTCGGGTTTGAAATTGAGAAGAACAAGATAGTACAGCCGGAGCCGATAAAGGCTTTCGGCACATATGAATTAAAGTGCAAGCTGGGCTACGAGGTAAACGGCAGCTTTAAAATGGCTGTGACTGAGGAGTAAAGAGGCTTTTTAGCTTTCCGGAAGGGAGGGATAGACCTGGACGAGGTCTTAAACAGGCAGATGCCGCACAGCGCGGAGGCTGAGCGCTCGGTGCTGGGCTCCATGCTCATAGACGACCGATGTGTGCCGGATGTTATAGGCGCGCTGCGCCCGGAGGATTTTTACTACTCCACCAACAGGGAGATATTTGAAACCGTATACATGATGTTCAACTACTCCATGAAAATAGACCCTGTGACGGTTTTGGAGCAGATGAAGTCCCAGGGCGTGTATAAGGAGCAGACATCTCAGGACTATATAATAGAGCTTATGACCGTAACGCCCACGGCGGCCAACGTTATGGAGTATGTCAAGATACTTCAGGATAAATCCCTCCTGCGGGGCGTGGCTGAGGCGGGCGCCAGCATAAGCGACATGGCGCGGGCTGAGGAAGGCGCCGCCGACGACGTGCTGGAATCGGCGGAAAAGAAAATATACGCCCTCAGGCAGGGCAGAAGCACCGGAGGGCTGGAACCCGTATCCCGGGTGCTTATGACGGTCTACGACCAGATATCCCAGGCGTCAAAAAGCGACAGCAGCATAACGGGCCTCTCCACCGGCCTTGTGGACGTGGACCATATGATAATGGGCCTGAACAAGTCGGACCTTATTCTTATAGCCTCCCGTCCCGGCATGGGAAAGACGAGTATCGCCCTCAATATAGCGCTGCACGTGGGAAAAACCTCCGGCAAAACCGTTGCCATATTTTCTCTGGAAATGTCAAAGGAGCAGCTTGCGCTCCGGCTTCTCTCCGGAGAGAGCTTTGTGGACAGCAAGAAGCTCCAGACGGGACGGCTAAACCAGGAGGAATGGCGCAAGATAGGCGCGGCAGCCGGCGCTATAAGCAAGGCGGACATTATGATAGACGATAACCCGTCACTTTCCGTTGCGGATATGAACGCCCAATGCAGAAGGCTTAACAATCTGGGCCTTGTGGTCATAGACTACCTTCAGCTTATGCAGAGCGCCGGGGGCATGGCCAACCACTCCGGCGAGAGCCGCCAGCAGACGGTGAGCGACATAAGCCGTATGCTCAAAATAATGGCGAAGGAGCTCAATGTGCCGGTAATCTGTTTAAGCCAGCTCTCCCGTGCCAGCGAGACAAGGACGAATAAGCGCCCCGTGCTGTCTGACCTGCGCGAATCAGGCGCAATAGAGCAGGACGCCGACATCGTGCTGGGCCTCTACCGTGAAAACTACTACGACAGGGAGGCGGAAAACCCCAACCTTGCCGAGTGCATAGTCCTGAAAAACCGCCACGGCGAGATAGGCTCCGTGGAGCTGCAATGGCTGCCCGAATTTACCACATACGCTTCCGTGGAGCGGCGCCACACGGACGCGGACGCTTTTTAGACGATGGATATTGAGAAGATTCTGGACTTTGCCGGAAAATACGGTATGCTGTCCCGGGGGGACAAGGTGCTCTGCGCCGTTTCCGGCGGCGCGGACTCGGTCTGTATGCTTCACATTCTGCTGGAGACGTCGCAAAAATGCGGGTTTCAGGTTGAGGCGGCGCATTTTAACCATATGCTCCGGGGAGAGGAGTCCGACAGGGACGAGAGCTTTGTCAGACGTATGTGCGCCGGGCTCAACGTGCCGTTTTACGCCGGCCGTGGGGATGTAAAATCCTGGGCGGCGGAGCGGGGAATGGGCCTGGAGGAGGCCGCCAGGCACCTGAGATACGATTTCCTGCTTGAGACTGCCGAAAAGGCAGGGGCGGGGAAGATTGCCACCGCCCACACCGCAGACGATAACGCCGAGACCGTTATAATGCGCCTTGCCCGGGGTACGGGTCTTAAGGGCCTTTGCGGCATACCGCCCGTGCGGGGAAAGCTTATACGGCCGATACTGTGCATGACCAGGGCCCAGGTGGAGGAATATCTCCGGGAAAGGGGCCTTGAGCATGTGGAGGACTCCACAAACAGCGAGGATTTCTGTACGAGAAACAGGGTGCGGCATTTTGTGATGCCGGTGCTGAAAGAGATAAACCCGGGCGCTTCGGAGGCCGTAAGCTTCATGACGGAGCTTTTGCGGGAGGATTTGAGCTTCCTCGAAGGGGAGGCGGAGAGATTTATGGCCGCCTTTCCCGGGAATAAGCTGCCTGTAAAAGAGCTGCTGGGGCTGCCGGAGCCGGTGCTGAAAAGGGTAATTATCGGCAAAGCCCGTGAAAATTTAAATAAAGTTCATGTTGACAGAATATTATTGCTTCTGCGCGGCAGCGATCCTTCGGCGGAGGCCGACGTGCCGGGCATGAGAGTGCGCCGGGAATACGGCTGGGTAATTTTTGGCGGCGGGGAGAAAAAAACCTTTTCACCGGTGACTCTCGGTATAGGAGAAAAGGCGGTTATTGACGGGCTTGATCTGGAAATATCGGTTCAGGAAGAAAAAAGCGGAAAAATTTATAATTCGTTAAATACTTTTTTCTTCAATTATGATAATATCTGTGGTAAAATCACAGTCAGGCCGAGAAAAACCGGGGACGCCATAAAAACCCCCGGCGGGACAAAAACCTTAAAAAAGCTTTTTATAGAGAAAAAAATACCTGCGGCGGAGCGGGAGCGGATACCGGTAATCGCAGACAGCGAAAAGCTGCTGGGAGTATGGCGGATCGCGGCAAATCCCCAGTGCGCCCCGAGAGAGCACGGCCGCACGGTAAAAATAACAATAAAGAAAAAGGGGCTGGGTTAAAATGATGAAGGATATTGAGCGAATATTCTTTTCCGCTGAGGAGATACAAAATAAAGTGGCCGAGCTTGGACAGCAGATAACGGCCGACTACGAGGGCAAAAACCCGTTTGTGGTCGGTGTTTTGAAGGGCTGCTTCGTTTTCATGGCGGATCTTATAAGGAAAATTGACACGGTCTGCGACCTTGATTTTATGTCGGTTTCGTCTTACGGCAGCGGCACTACCACAACAGGCGCCGTGCGGATAACGAAGGATTTAAACCGCGATATCCAGGGCCGGCATGTGCTTATAGTGGAGGATATTCTGGACTCCGGCATTACGCTCAGCTACCTCAAGAAATATCTGGAGAGCCGGGAGCCGGCATCCGTTAAGATATGTACCCTTCTGGATAAGCCCGCCAGAAGGAAATCCGAAATAAAGGCGGATTACGTGGGCTTCGAGTGCCCCGACGCATTTATTGTTGGCTATGGCCTTGACTATGCCGAAAGGTATAGGAATCTGCCTTATATCGGCGTTTTGAAGCCGGAAATTTATGAATAAAAGTGGGGAACCCCGGAAAGAAGTGACAGCTAATTGAAACAAAAACGAAACAGAGCCCGGGACATCGGCTTTTACGTGCTTATTCTCGTAATACTGGTGTCTACCATTTACCTGCTTACAAATCAGGGGTCGTCCCCGGATATGCAGTATTCTGAGGTAGTCTCGCTGTTTGAAAACGAGCAGGTGGATTCCTTTGAGGTAAGCGGCGACACGCTGGTAATGAGCCTTAAGGAGCCTGTCAACGGCAGCAAGACCGTCACGTATGAGCTTTATGATTTTACCGTTTTCTACTACGATCTGGGCGACCTGATAAAAGAGCAGTATGACAGTGGCATAATCAAAGAGTATGACTATGACGTGGGCTGGCAGACGCCCTGGTGGCTCATGTTTGTGCCCTATATAATCGTTATAGTGGTGTTCTTTGTGCTCTGGTATGTGATGATGAACAGGGCTGGAGGCGGCGACAGGGGCGTGGCCAGATTCGGCAAGGCCAGGACAAGGCTAGGCACTGACGAAAAGAAAAAGGTCACCTTCGCCGACGTGGCCGGGGCCGACGAGGAGAAGGCGGAGCTTGAGGAGATAGTGGATTTCCTCAAAAATCCTCAGAAATATATCGACCTGGGCGCCAGAATACCGAAGGGCGTACTTCTGGTGGGCCCTCCGGGAACAGGTAAGACGCTGCTGGCGAAAGCCGTGGCCGGGGAGGCGGAGGTGCAGTTTCTCTCCATATCCGGCTCGGATTTCGTAGAGCTCTATGTGGGCGTCGGCGCGTCGCGTGTAAGGGATCTCTTCGACCAGGCCAAAAAGGCGGCGCCCGCCATTATATTCATCGATGAGATAGACGCCGTGGGACGCCAGAGAGGCACGGGCCTCGGAGGCGGGCACGATGAGAGGGAGCAGACCTTAAACCAGCTCCTTGTTGAGATGGACGGCTTCGGAAGCAACGAGGGCGTGATTGTCATGGCGGCCACCAACAGGGCCGATATCCTGGATAACGCGCTGCTGCGCCCCGGCCGTTTTGACCGGCAGATATACGTGGGCGTACCGGATATCCGGGGCAGAGAGGAAATACTCAAGGTCCACGCAAAGGGCAAGGCCCTGGGCGAGGATGTGGATCTCAGGAGCGTTGCAAGAGGCACTCCGGGCTTTACCGGAGCAGACCTTGAAAACCTCATAAACGAGGCGGCACTTCTTTCGGCAAGGCGCAATAAGCGCTTTATCACCATGAAGGAGATGGACGACGCCGTGCTGAAGGTCATGGCGGGCCCGGAGAAGAAGAGCCGCGTGGTGACGGAAAAGGAGCGGAGGCTCACCGCCTTCCATGAGGCGGGACACGCCGTTACAAGCCACTATCTGGAGCATGTGGACCCGGTGCACCATATCACGATAGTTCCCCACGGAGCCGCCGGCGGCATGACCGTCTACCGGCCCCAGGAGGATAAGAGCTTCCACTCCCGCAAGGAGATGTTTGAGAACATCGTCTCCGCTCTCGGCGGGCGTGTGGCTGAGGCGCTTATGATGGACGACATATCCACCGGCGCTTCCGGGGATATCCAGCAGGCGTCCTCCATCGCCAGATCTATGGTGACAAAGTACGGCATGAGCAAAAAGCTCGGGCCAATATCCTACGATTCCAGCGACCAGTCGGTATTCATAGGCAGGGATTTTGCCCACACTAAGAGCTATTCCGAAAAAACCGCCGCCGAGATCGACGACGAGGTGAGGGATATTTTCGAGGAGGCCTACAAGGTGGCCGAGGGTATCCTTATCCAGCATAAGGATAAGCTCATTATGACGGCGGAATATCTGCTTGAAAACGAGACTATGGACGGCGAGGATTTCGCCTATCTCTGCGAAAACGGGAAGCTCCCGGAGAAAAAGGAGCCCGCCATAGACGTTGACGCGGAGCTGGACGGCATCCGCAGCGAGGCCATAAAGGACGCTCAGGACACGGAGTTTTTTGAAAAGTTCGGTACTGGGCCTGCGGAAAATGACCCTGGGGACGGGAAATAACCATAAAAACGGTACGCCGGATATCCGGCGTACCGTTTAAAAATAGCTAAGGAGCGGTGAAAAATGAATTTTAAAGAGCTTTCAACAGCCAGATATTCTCTCAGGAAATTCAGCAGCCGGGAAGTGGAGCCGGAAAAGCTGGAGCTTATTTTAAAGGCCGCGATAGCCTCTCCCACGGCGAAAAACATGCAGCCGCAGCACATATTCGCGGTAAAAAGCCCGGAGGCGCTGGAGAAGATAAAGCGCTGCACGCCCTGCCATTTTAACGCGCCGGTGATACTTATCATGGCTGTTGAGCCTGAAAAGGCGTGGGTGAGAGAGCAGGACGGGAAAAACTACGGTGAGATAGACGCGGCCCTGGCCGCCGCCCACATTATGCTCCAGGCGGCGGATCTGGGGCTCGGCACCACATATGTGGGGATGTTCGACCCGGAGCTGCTGCGGGAGGAATTTAAAGAGCTGGACGGTTATACGGTTATAGGATTATTCCCCCTGGGATACCCGTCGGAGGATGCGCACCCGGCCCGGCTCCATGGGGACAGGAAGAATATTGCGCAGATGGCGACTTATCTTTAAAGTCCCGCCGCCGCAGCGAGTATTGCTGGAAAATTTGATAAGGAAAGGCCCCCGAAGCTTCGGGGGCCAAAATTTTTGCCTGTTTTCAGATGCGCCAGGGCTCCGTTCTCAGGGGCGGATTTTTGGATTCACTTATCCAGATACCGGCAGGCGCTTTCGCCGGCCAGCCTTCCGGAGGTAAACGCCCAGCCGATGGTCATGCCCTCCAGGGAGACGTAGGCGTTGTTGAAAAGCCCGCCGCTGGCGTCGCATCCGGCGGCGTAAAGGCCGGGTATGGGCCTCAGGTCCTTATCAGTGACCTGAAGCTCTGTGTTTATGCGCAGACTGCCAAGGGAGCAGAGCTCCGCCGCCCTGTACTCGACGGCGTAAAAGGGCGCTTCCTCCACCGGTATCAGATACTTTGCATTCTTGCCGAAATCCATATCGGCGCCGGTGCGGCAGAAGCCGTTATAGCGCTCCATGGTGGAGGCAAATTTTTCCGGGTCCACTCCCATTTTTTCCGCCAGCTCCCTAAAGGAGCCAGCTTTGTATACGTAGCCGTCGCGCTCGCCCTCCTCAAGCTCTTTGGGAAGGCCGACCCATCCGGCGGCGTCCGGCACTATGCCGGGCACCTCAAAGCCGAGGCTCTTAAGGCCCTTTTCCACAAGCCCACGGACAAGGGACTGGGACATAATATTGAAGAAATTGCTGCCCTGCCGGAAGGCCGCGTTGCCGGAAAAGGAGATGTCGTCGGCTATCTCCTCGTTTACAAAACGCACGGCGTTCCTGTTGACCCACAGGGCGGGATGTATATTGGCCGTGAAGCCCAGCACGCCGGGAGTGCCGTGGGCGGAGGTGACGCGCACTTTATCAAAGGGCATGGACACGCCGTGAAATTCGATGCTGTTTATATTGTCGGTGTCGGCGCCCACCTCTATGCCCATGTTTATCCCGTCGCCGGTCTGGCCGCCGGAATTTATCATGTTCACCTTGACGCCGCCGGTGGCCTTAAGGACCATCTCCTCGTTATTTCCGAAGCCGCCGGTGCAGAGGATAACGGCGGGACATTTTACAGTAATCTCCCGACCGTCCTTTTCCGCTGTAACTCCGGCGATTTTTCCGTTTTCCATAAGCAGACGCTTTGCCGGAGCCTTTACCATAAGCGCACCGCCCCGGCCGCAGACGGTTTTCATCATGGCGCGCATCTGGAGTATCTTCTCCGGGCCCCAGTTGAAATAGGTCTTGAGCTTGCTGCCGATATGCTTTGCCTGGGCGTTGCCCACATAATCCATGACGCAGCCGTTATCCTGGAGCCAGTCCACTGTCCTGCCGCTCTCGGAGAGGAAAAGGCGCACAAGGGAGCTGTCGGCCAGGAAATTCGTCTGGCGCATATATTCGCTGTAAAGATCCGCCGCAGTGAAGTCGCACTCAGGACTTTGCTCCTGCTCTCTGGAGCCGACGGCGCCTATTCCGCGGCACATGGCGGTGGAGCCGCCGATGCTGGGGGCTTTCTCCAGGAGCACCACCTTTTTGCCCTCCTCAGACGCCCTGAGGGCCGCCGCCACGCCGGCGCCGCCTCCGCCTATGACAGCTATATCAAAACAGAGTGTTTTCATTAATTAGCCTCCTTTTTGCTACAGTTTAATATGTTTTATGTTAAGTGTCAATAAATTCAGGAAAGGCGCCGCGCCTGCCGGGAAAACCTTATTTGTAATAATCCTCGAGAAACGAGTGCTCTATGCCGTCCTTTTTGTAGCCGGTCATAGTGTCCAGACACACGGAGTGGACGCTGCTGAAGATGCTTTTTTCAATGTTTGGATTTGTTTTTTTAAGCTCGCGCAGAAGAAGCTTTATCTCCTGACGCTTGGAGCCGTCTCCGCCGTCGGCGTTCTTTTCCGAGACGCGGCAGGCGCACTGGATAAAGCTGAGCCCGTTATAGCGGCACCAGGCGATTATATCCTCTTCGCGGATGCAGTAAAGGGGCCTGATAAGCTCCATGCCGGGGAAATTGGTGCTGTGGAGCTTGGGCGGCATGGATTGGAGCTGGGCGCCGTAGAACATGCTCATAACAACAGTCTCTATAACGTCGTTTAAATGGTGGCCCAGGGCTATTTTGTTGCAGCCCAGCTCCCGGGCCTTGCTGTATAAATTTCCGCGGCGCATCCTGGCGCAGAGATAGCAGGGGGATTTTACAGCCCCGTCCGCCGCCTGGAAGATGTCGGTTTCAAAAACCGTTATGGGTATGTTGAGCAGCTTCGCGTTTTCCTCTATCCTGGCCCGGTTTTCACTGTTGTAGCCCGGGTCCATCACGAGAAATTTAAGCTCAAAGGGCGCGTCGCTGTGGCGCTGAAGCTCCTGCATGAGCTTTGCCATAAGCATGGAGTCCTTGCCCCCGGAAATGCAGACGGCTATCCTGTCGCCCTCCAGAATAAGCTCATATCGCTTTACGGCGGCGATAAAAGGGTTCCACAGCTCTTTCCTGTATTTTTTGTTGATGCTTCGCTCAATAAGCTGATACGGCTCCAGTTCTCTGGCCATGGGGGTCACTCCCAAACGGTGTTTTTTACTATAATATGATTTTTTGCCGGAGAAATCAAGGGACAGGGTGGTTCTTTTCCCGGGGCTGTCCGCCGCACGTTATCACACGCCCTGCCGGAAGTAATATTTGTCCCCTTTCGGACATAGTTTATACCAATAAACAAGCATTGAAGGGAGCAGGGGAGAATGAAAAGACTTATAGCGGCGGCGCTGGCGGCGGCGGTGCTTACAGGGTCCGCCTGTGGGATGGAGTACACTTTTGAAACGGATGACGGCTGCCTTGACGCGGCCCTTTTCCAGGACGCGGCGGAGGCGGTGGGCCCGGCGGATATAAGCATTTCCGCGCCCTCGGCGATCCTTATGGAAAAGGAGACCGGCACGGTTATATTTGAAAAAAATCCCGATGAGCGGCTGGAGCCGGCCAGCGTCACAAAGGTAATGACTATCCTGCTTATCGTGGAGGCTGTAGAGGCCGGGACGATATCTATGGACGATACGGTGACAGCAAGCGCTTACGCCGCCAGCATGGGCGGCTCGCAGATATTCCTGGAGGAGGGCGAGCAGATGAGCGTCCGGGATATGCTGAAATCCATCGTGGTGTCCTCGGCAAACGACGCCGCCGTTGCGATGGCGGAGCATCTGGCGGGGACGGAGGAGGCTTTCGTCCAGCGGATGAACGCCCGGGCTGCGGAGCTGGGCATGGAGAACACAAATTTCTGCAACTGCACCGGGCTTCTCAGCCAGCCGGAGCACCTTACCACGGCAAGGGATATAGCCATAATGTCCCGGGAGCTTATAAGGCACGATATGATAAAGGAGTTTACCACCATCTGGATGGACACGGTGCGCGGCGGCGAATTCGGCCTTTCAAACACCAATAAGCTTATATATTACTACGACGGGGCCACCGGGCTGAAAACGGGTTTTACAAGCTCCGCCGGCTACTGCCTCTCCGCCACGGCCCAGCGGGACGGGGTGGAGTATATAGCGGTGATAATGCACGCCGACTCCTCCCAAAACCGGTTTGAAAGCGCGAAAACGCTTCTCAGCTACGCCTTTGCAAACTATACGCTTACAAGCAGTATGCCGGATGATGCTTTGGCGCCCATAGCGGTAAATATGGGTGAATACAACAGCGTGCAGCCGGTGGTCCAGGGCGGCGGCAGTATGCTGGTGGAAAAAAGCCGCGTAAACGAGATAACGAAAACGGTGGAGATATCCGGCGTTTTGGAGGCCCCGGTGGAGGAGGGCCAGCGGCTCGGCTCGGTGACGGTTTCGGACTCCAGAGGGGAGCTGGCGGTGCTGCCGATAGTGGCTTCAAGCAAAGTTGTACGCCTGACCTGGGGTCAGGTGTTCCTTAAGTTGTTGAAATTGACGTTTACCGGAGACTTGTAAAAACAATTTAAATAGGATAAAATATTCATAGTAAAGCAATAAAATAACGCACAAAGGAGTACTGGTTATGTTAAAGGCAGATATTTCCGGAGTTAATGGCTTCCTCACCGGGGAGGAGCTTGACGATTTGGCGGAGGCGAAAGCCGCCCAGGCACTGCTTTACAGCGGAGAGGGCGCGGGCAGCGATTTCACGGGCTGGGTGAGGCTGCCCGAAAATTACGACAGGGAAGAGCTTGCCCGCATAAAAAAGGCGGCGGAGAAGATAAAAAGCGACTCCAAAGCGCTTGTAGTCATTGGTATCGGCGGCTCCTATCTGGGAGCGCGGGCGGCGATAGAGCTGCTCCGGAGCCCAAATTACAACCTGCTGCCGAAGGATACGCCGGAGATATATTTTGCCGGCAATAACCTTTCCGGAGAATATCTGTCCCAGATAATGAACCTTGTAAAGGATAAGGATTTTTCCGTAAACGTTATCTCCAAGTCGGGCACAACGACGGAGCCTGCCGTGGCCTTCCGGCTGTTTAAGAGTCTGCTTGAGGCAAAATACGGCGCGGAGGGGGCCAGGGGCCGCATATATGCCACCACCGACAGGGCAAAGGGCGCTTTAAAGCAGCTTGCCGACAGCGAGGGCTACGAGACGTTTGTTGTGCCGGACGATATCGGCGGCCGCTATTCGGTGCTTACGGCCGTGGGCCTGCTGCCCATCGCCTGCGCCGGTATAGATGTGGACGGGATTATGCGCGGCGCTTACGACGAGATGAAGGCGCTGGAGAGCACGGGAAACGACAACCCGGCGCTTATATATGCCTCCGCCCGGCAGAAGCTTTTCAGAAAGGGCAAGGGAACCGAGATACTTGCCTGCTACGAGCCGGCATTCAGGTTTATGGCCGAGTGGTGGAAGCAGCTTTACGGTGAGAGCGAGGGCAAGGACGGAAAGGGTATTTTCCCGGCCAGCGTGGAGCTTACGGCGGATCTGCACTCCATGGGCCAGTATATACAGGAGGGCAGCCGGACGCTTATGGAGACGGTGGTCTCCTTTGAAAGCCCCAGGGCCTCCGTCCAGGTGCCCTTTGATAAGGAAAATACAGACGGGCTTAACTACCTGGCGGGCAGGGATATGCAGCTTGTAAATTCCACCGCCCTTAAGGCCACAAAGCTTGCCCATATCGACGGCGGCGTTCCGGTTATGGAGGTAAAGCTGGACAAAATATGCGAGTACAGCTTCGGGGAACTGGTGTATTTCTTTGAGTTTGCCTGCGGCGTGTCAGGCTATATGTCCGGGGTAAATCCCTTCAATCAGCCGGGAGTGGAGGCCTATAAAAAGAATATGTTCGCCCTCCTCGGAAAGCCGGGCTACGAGGAGCTTCGCAAAAAACTTGTAAACAACTGATGAATTTGACAAAATAGCAGTTGAAGAAATGTGGGAAAGATGTTAAAATGTATACACAACATTAAAAGGAGTGATCATATTGGTAAAAGTGATCATGGGTCTCAAAGGCTCCGGCAAAACCAAGCAGCTTATCGATCTTGTTACAGAAGCAGTTGGGGATGAACAGGGCGACGTCGTCGTTTTGGAAAAGGGCCCCAAGCTGACTTACGATATTCCGTACAGAGCGCGGCTTATCCAGTCCACGAGCTATCCTTTCGGCTCCTATGATTTCCTTAAGGGATTCATAAGCGGACTCCACGCCGGCAACTATGACATAACCAGCGTGTTTATCGACGGCCTCTATAAACTGGTTGACGACAGCGCCTCCGAGAGTGCCGAGGCTTTCCTCGATTGGCTTGAGGAGTTCAGCAACGCTGAAAATGTGAAGTTTACCATCACAATCAGCGCCGACAAGGCCACCGCCACCGAGGGTATGAAAAAATATTTCGCTGAAAATCTTAAATAAAAAACATATAAAAACGTGTCCGTCTGCCGCGGGCACGTTTTTTCTGCGTATATAAAAAATACCGGGCGGAAAAAAAGGCCGGGCCGTCTGCTGAATTTACAAATAGTTAATGCAAACTGCCGGAATAGTAGTATAATATCCGCAAAGCGGATATTATACCTGCGCATGAACGCACTGTATGCGTTCGCGCATCGAAACCGGCCATCGCCGCGCCCTTTACCGGGGCAAACGGCGAAGATGCCGAATATACTATGAATTCAAAGAATTCATA
>CAZBUH010000017.1:0-23797 GCA_964495095.1 uncultured Oscillospiraceae bacterium
AGCAAAAAGCTGGGCTATGAATGAATTGATTTAATTTTGTAGAATATATCTGGAAACTGCTCGTCCGAATTAGATTAGAAATTCGGCGAGCGGTTTTTTATAACAGTGTCCCAAATGCAGAGGGGCGATAAAAGGCTGCGATATTTAAGCATACATAACTTCCCCCGAAAAGCCCAAATAATTACTTATAATCTCATTTATATAATTATCCGTCATTAAACTTATGCTTTAAATAAGAGCAGGACCAATTCATTTTTAAATTTTTAATTTGAAAGGTCCTGCTCTGTTTTATGCCTCTATGCTGATTTTAGTCAAGAGTTACCGTTATGGCCCCTGCTGTGCAAATTCCCTCTGCCGCTCCCGAAAAAGCTCTCCGCACCGTCAGGAAACGCCCCCTTCCTTCCCCGCAAAACAGCAAAAACCGCCCCCGCTGCATAAGCAGCGGGGGCGGTTTCTCTTTTTATGTTTTCTTTTCAAATTTTGCCGAGCACTTGGGGCAGGTGATGCTTATCCTTCCCTTTCCCTTAGGCACCCGGAGGGTGTTCCCGCAGCCGGGGCACCGGAAGTAACGGTGGGTTTTGGAATCCTTTATGCGCCGCCAGCGGTTTTTAAACCAGCTCTGCACAGGACCCCAGAAGCGAAGGAAAACATCGTTTTCGTGCTGCCGTTTATAGATATTCCTGGACAGGAATCGAAACAGCGCGTATACCACAAATATCCACGCTATAATCGATAAAAAGCCCAGCCCGGTTATGGACGCTATAAGATTTACAATTATAGACGCTATAAACAGCCCGATGAACAGTTGGTCCGGACCGTACCTGCCGGACATAAAATTGCGGAGAAAATTCATTATGTCAACTCCAAATCGCCGTTTTTACCTACTATACACCCGGATTGTAAACTCACTTTAAAATTTCCCTTACAGCCTCGTCCACATACTGGTTTTCATAGCTCTCCAACGTTCCTGCGTCGCAGGCGGCCGCAATGGCCGGATCGACAGGCAGTCTGGCCAGCACCTTTATGCCGTGCTCTGAGGCCGCCTTCTCCACCTTGCTCTCGCCGAAAACGTATATCTCCCTGCCGCAGTCGGGGCATTTCACAAAGCTGTAGTTCTCGATTATCCCCACGATGGGGATGTTCATAAGCTTGGCCATATTCACGGCTTTCGCCACTATCATGGAGACAAGGTCCTGAGGCGAAGTTACCACAATGATGCCGTCCACCGGCAGTGACTGGAAAACCGTCAGCGGCACATCGCCGGTTCCGGGAGGCATGTCAACGAACATATAGTCCACGTGTCCCCAGGCCACGTCTGTCCAGAACTGGGTCACGACACCGGCTATTACCGGCCCGCGCCACAGCACCGGGTCGGTTTCCTTCTCTGTCAGCAGGTTTATGGACATGAGCTTAACGCCGCCCTTTGACTCTGCGGGCAGGATGCCCGCCTCGCTGCCCTGGGCCTTCTCATGTACCCCGAATATCTGTGGGATAGATGGGCCTGTAATATCCGCGTCCAAAATTGCCGTGCTCCTGCCGGTTTTTGCCACCGCCGCCGCCATCAGGGACGTGACCAGGCTCTTTCCGACTCCTCCCTTGCCGCTTACCACGGCATAGACCTTGCCGACGCTTGAAAAGCCGTTGAGCTTCGCTCTGAGGTTCTGTTCCGCAGTCCTTTCAGAGCAGCTCGAGCCGCAGCTGCTGCAATCATGTGTGCAATCCGCCATTTTTATATTCTCCTTTGCTTTTCAGTATTTATATACTCCGCCGCCTATAAACTCTCTGAGCAGCGAGTCAGGCTTTACATAGCTCTCGTCCAGCTCCCGGAAAAGCGACAGCGCCGGGATTATCTCGCTCAGCTCCGCCAGCCGTTCCGTCCCCGCCGGTATGTCCCGGAAAAGTGGCTCGGCAAAATGCTTTAAAACCGGCACCTCATATGGCAGCGACGAATCAAGCTGCATATCCGCCTTGTCCTTGAAGGGGTATATGTGCAGCTTTTCCCCCTCCAGCACGTTTGCCCAGAGCTTTATGGTAAAAAGGGCGTCGGAGCCGCGGAAATTGTTATCCCGCACCACCCTGCGCACAAGGCGCATCCATGTGCCGGAAAAGCACAGCCTGTTTTCATCCTCCACATTCGACTGGGCGCTTATATACAGCTTATACGCCTCCGGGTGGGTATCCGTTATGGAGTCGTTCAGTGCGTGTATTCCCTCGAATATGGCTATTTCGTCCTTTTTGAGCTTAAGGGGCGTAAATGTGCTGGCGCTCCTTTTCTGCCGGGCAAACATAAAGTGCGGGATATGTATCTCCTCGCCTCTTGCCAGCATGGAGAAGTGCTCGTTCAAAAGCTCCATGTCAACGCAGTCCGGGGACTCGTAGTCGTACTCCCCGGTGGCCGTTCTCGGCGATGTCTCGGGATTTATGTCCTTAAAGTAATTATCCATGGATATGGTGTGGGAGTTGATCCCCCGGCGTTCCAGCTCCTCCTCCACCTTTTTGGCGGTGGTGGTCTTGCCGCTGCCGGAGGGGCCCGACAAAAGCACCACGGGGCTTACAGGTAGGCGCTGGGATATGCTGTCCGCCGCGGCGATTATCTTGTCCCGGTATTCGGCGTCGCTCTCGGCCACAAAAGCCTCGGGATCGCACAATACCCTGTTGTTTATTTCAGAAAGACTGTATGCCATTATAAAACTCCTGTATATACCGTTTTTCCTCTATGTTATGTTCTATTCCCTCAATATATTCCTTCGGATATTTCTGGTTGAACATCCTCTCTATCTTCCCGCTGCCTGGACGGATGAGCTTTGTGGCCCCGCCTCCGCCCAGAGCTATAACGGAGTGTAGCTCCTCCATCATTACCACGTTGTATATGTTTTCAAACCCCGGCAGGCACCAGCCCACGTTCTCAAAGCCCCCGGACATGTATTTCTGCCTGTAAAGGTAATATGGCAGATACCCGGCCGCCGTAAGCTCCAACGCCGCGGCGTCCAGCATTTTCGCCGTCTCCTCTTCCGGAGGCAGCTCGGTGCCGTTTACCGTTATTCCTGAGCCCTTTTTCAGGGCCAGCGTGTGTACCGTTATGTTCTCCGGCCTCAGCGAAAGCACTCTTTCCAGCGTGCCCTGAAAGCCCCGGGCAGTGTCCGTGGGCAGCCCGGCTATAAGGTCCATGTTCACCGCCGGGATTCCCGCCGCCCTGGCAAGCCCCAGGGCCCGCTCTATATCCTCCGCCGTGTGTTTCCGGCCTATGGCCTCCAGTACGCTGTTTTCCATGGTCTGGGGATTTACGCTTATTCTCCCCACCCCATGGTGTTTTATTACCTGCAGCTTTTCTGCTGTTATTGTGTCCGGTCTTCCCGCCTCAACGGTGTATTCTCTCAGGCCTGTAAGGTCAAAATTTTCTTCCAGGGCGCACATAAGCTCTTCAAGCTGCCGCGCCGACAAAGCGGTGGGCGTCCCGCCGCCCATGTATACGGTGACGGGTCTCACCCCCGCCGCCCGGACTATTTTCCCCGTCTCCCTTATCTCCCGGAGCAGTGTCTCCATGAAAGGCCCAATAAGGGACATGGACTTCTCCACGCTCTGGCTCACAAAGCTGCAATAGGCGCAGCGAGTTGGGCAGAAGGGTATGCCGATGTAGAGCGATACGTCCCGGGGTGAAAAGCTTCTTTTTATCTTAAGGGAGGTCTCCGCCGCCCTGACGCACAGCCCGGCCCGCTGGGGGGAGACGTAAAATTCCCGCTCCAGCTCGCGGGCCGCCCCGTCGGGCGTCATGCCCTGCTCAAGATATCTCTCAGCCAGCTTTCCGGGCCGCACCCCAGTGAGCGCTCCCCAGACAGGCGCGCGGCCAAGATATTCCACTGCGGCTCTGTAAAAGGAGAGCTTTACAATTCGCTGCAAAAGCCGCTTTTTGACTGTCTCCCCGTCCAGCTCCTTTTCAGCCGCCTCGGCGCTGCCGTGATACACCGCCCCATCCCTGCAAAGTTCTGTTCCGGCCCTGTATATATCCCCGTCCTTTTCAAGGGAGATGACCGCCCGGTTGTCCCCCGGCCCGTCCTCTCCCGGGTACTCGGCCTTTTCACCCGGAAACAGGGTAAAGAGCATCTGCTCCGCGGCATATTTAAAATCGTGATTTTTTAGGAAGAGCTTCATTTTAACTCGTCCAGTGCGTAACGGATGTAGTAATTGAAGCGCCGCTCCTTATCCAGCGTGGTGGTGTCCGCGTGGCCCGGGTATACCTCGAAATCCCCCTCAAGGCTGCTGAGCTTCTTAAGGGACTGTAGGAGCTTTTTCATCTCGCCCCCCGGCAGATCCGTCCTGCCGCAGCTGTCGCGGAAAAGCGTATCGCCCGTAAAAAGGGCGTCCTCGCACTTTAATGTGACGGAGCCGGCGGAGTGTCCCGGCGTCTCTATTACCTGGAATTCAAGACCGCCCACCTTTACGGTGTCGCCCTCCCCGTAGTATTTCGTATATTCCGGCGCCCTGTACTTGTACGGGTTTTCCGGCCCCGAGGCGTAAGCGTCCCGGGCGTTTATATAGACCGGCGCGCCGGTGCTCTCATGGACCTCCTCCACCGCCATGGTGTGGTCAAAATGGCCGTGGGTAAGGAGAATAGCCCCAACCTTCAGCTTATTGCTCTCCACATAGTCCATTATCACGTTTGACTCCGCCCCAGGGTCTATCACGGCGCACTCCAGCGTGTTCTCGTCTGTAACTATATAGCAGTTTGTCTCTATCTCCCCAAGCTGGAAGTTTTTTATAAGCATATGCCCCATCCTTTCAAAGCGTTTCAGTGTCAAGTATGATTGTTACAGGCCCGTCGTTTACAGAGGCCACCTTCATGTCAGCGCCGAACTTCCCCGTCTCCGTGTGAAAGCCCTTTTCCCGGCATTTCTCCACAAAAAGCTCATACAGTGGTTTCGCCGTCTCCGGCCTGGCGGCGCTTAAAAATTCCGGCCGCCTTCCTCTGCGGCAGTTTCCGTAAAGGGTAAACTGGGATATCACCAGCAGCGAGCCGCCCACATCCTGAAGGGAGCGGTTCATTTTCCCATTTTCATCCTCAAACACCCTGAGCCCCGTTATCTTGTCGGCCAGAAGGCACGCCTCCCGCTCCGTGTCGCCGGTCTTTACCCCCAGCAGCACCAGAAAACCTGTTTCCGTCTTTCCGCAGGTTCTTCCGTCTGTCTCCACCGAGGCGGAGGAGACTCTTGTAACAACGGCCCTCAAATCAGCCACCAACTCTCTTCACGGATATGACGCTGCTTATGGTGGAGAGCTTGCCCATGGCCTCGCTCAGCTCCTTGCGCCCCGTCACCTCTATGGTGAGATATACCGAGGACACGCTGTCCCCCAAATCCCTGGCCGAAAGGGAGCGCACCTTCAGCTTCATGGCGGCCAGTACCGCCGCTATGTCCATAACAAGTCCGTCCCGCTCCCTGGCCGTCATTGTAAGGGAGGTCTCATACTTTTCGCCTGTGCCGGGCAGCCATTCCACATTTACCCACCGTCCGGCGTCCTCCGGGTTCTGGACAGATTTAATGTAATTCTGGCAGTCCTTTCTGTGTACGGAAACGCCGTACCCCCTGGTAATAAATCCCCTTATCTTGTCCCCGGGCACCGGGGTGCAGCACTTGGAGAATTTTACAAGGCAGTTGGTAATTCCCTCCACGACCACGCCGCCGTTGGTGTTGTCCTTCGGTATTGTGGTGCGGACGGCGTTTTTGCCCTTCACTGCCTTCATTTCCGCCTTGCCGATACGGATAAGCTCGTCGCGTATGCGGTTTACCGCCTTGGCCGCCGTGAGGCCGCCGTAGCCGATTGCGGCGTACATATCGTCCAGCGCCGGGAACGACACCTTTTTCAGTATGGCCGGGAGCACATCCTCCCTTGTCATGGAGCTGAGCGGGATGCCGGCGCGTTTCATCTCGGCCTCAAAGGCCGTCCTGCCCGCGATAATATTCTCCTCCCGGCGCTCCTTTTTAAACCACATACGTATCTTGTTCCGCGCCTCTGTGGTTTTCACGATATTCATCCAGTCGCGGCTGGGGCCCTTGGAGGAATTGGAGGTTATGACCTCCACGATATCTCCCGTCTGCAATTCGTGGTTAAAGGGCACAATGCGCCCGTTTACAATTGCGCCTGTCATCCTGTTGCCCACGGCCGAGTGTATGCTGTACGCAAAATCTATGGGCGTCGCGCCTGCGGGCAGGTTTATAACGTCGCCCCGGGGCGTAAAAACAAACACCTCGTCGGCGAACATGTCTATTTTAAGCTCTTTTATAAAGTCCTGGGCGTCGGAGTCCTGCTGTGATTCCAGCAGCCGGCGCACCCAGGCGTACTTCTCCTCATCGGAGGTGCGCCCCTCCACGCCCTGCTTATATTTCCAGTGGGCGGCGACGCCGTATTCCGCGGTGTGGTGCATCTCCCAAGTCCTTATCTGCACCTCAAAGGGTATGCCCTCGTTGCCTATTACCGTGGTATGGAGGCTCTGGTACATATTTGGCTTCGGCGTGCCGATATAGTCCTTGAAGCGCCCCGGTATAGGCTTGAACATATCGTGTATGTGGCCCAGCACATTATAGCAGTCGGCTATATCGTCCACGATGACCCGGAAAGCGTAAAGGTCAAATATCTCCTTAAAATCCTTGTTCTGGCTGTACATTTTCCGGTAGATGCTGTATATGTGCTTTATTCTGCCGTAGACGGTGCACTTTATCCCGTGCTCCTCCAGCCGTTTTGTTATCCGCTCCTGCATGGAGGCGAAAAATTCCTTATGCTCCGCCCCCCGCTTATTCAGCCCGTCCTCTATGGCCTTGTAGCCCACAGGGTCAAGGTACAGCAGCGACAGATCCTCCAGCTCCCATTTTATCTTCTGCATACCCAGCCGGTGTGCGATGGGAGCGTATATCTCCATCGTCTCCGCGGCTTTTTCCCGCTGCTTTTCCGGGGACTGGTATTCCATAGTGCGCATATTGTGGAGCCGGTCGCCTATCTTTATCAGGATAACGCGGATGTCCTTGGCCATCGCCATAAGCATCTTCCGCATGTTCTCCATCTGCTCTTCCTCGCGGCTGGTGTATTTTACACGGGTAAGCTTTGTGACGCCGTCCACAATAGTGGCCACGGATTCGCCGAATTTCGCCTTAATGTCGTCATACTCCACAGGCGTATCCTCAATGGTGTCGTGAAGCAGGGCGGCCACAATTGAGTCCTCGTCAAGGCCCATCTCCGCTATTATCTCCGCCGCCGCTATAGGGTGGGTGATAAACATGGAGTTGTCCTTCCGGCGCTGGTCCCCGTGGGCGTCCCGGGCAAACTCAAAGGCCTCCCTGATCCGGGCCAGGTTTACCGATGGGTTATTCTCCTTTATCGTTTTTTCAAGCTGAGCGTATTTTTCTTCAACCTGTTCCATTATTTTCACCTCTTCACACAGCCTCTGTAAGCCTTCTCAGGATAATTGAGGAGCCAAGATCGACCTTTTTCCCCTCGGCGGAGACCTCCACCTCTGTCTTTTCTCCCGTCTCCGAAAGCTTTATAAGCCCCAGCTCCTGGAATACCTTAAGGCATATGTAATCCTTCCCCGCCGCTCTGCCGGGCGCCGTTCCGGAGGCCAGCCTCTTCCAAAGGGCTACAAAATCCCGCCGCTCCGGCAGCACCGAATACGCGTCCTCCGGCGAGATATCCCCGCTTACAAAAAACTCCTTAAATACCTCCCGCTCATTTCTGGCCTGGGCGGGCCGGATGTCCGTCATAAGGAGCTGTACGGTCCTTCTGCCCCTGAATTCATTTATCTGGGGCACAAAGGCTATATCCACGTTTTCGCCCCGTCTCACTTCAAGCTTTTCAGCCCTCTGGCCGAAAAACACACATTCGAAATTATATCCCCATTTTTCCACTCTCAGCCTTGTGTGCTTTCCCCCGCCTATCGGCATAATATCCGTTAAAAGCGCCGAGCGTATACAGAACACCGGCCTTGGGTTTCCAACGCCGCAGGGCTCCAGCATATCCAGCGTCTCCACGTTTTCCTCTGTCAGCAGCTCCGGCCGGAAAATGCACATGTCAACCTTAAGAGCCGGCTCTTCCCCGGCGCAGGCGTCGGAGGTGTATTTCTCCCTGAACCGTCTCCGCATTTCAGGTACGTTTTCCTCCAATATGGTAAGCCCCGCCGCCAGCTCATGTCCGCCGAAGCCCTCCAGCAGCTCCGAGACGCTCTCCAGAGCGGCAAAGAGGTTAAACTGCCCGTAGCTCCGGCAGGAGCCCTTCCCCTGGCCGTTTTTAAGGCATATCATAACAGCCGGGACGTGGAATCTCTCGGCCAGCCGCGACGCCACTATGCCGATGACCCCCTGATGCCAGCCCTCCCGGGCCAGCACTATAGGCTCCCCCTCCATGTAGCGGCCGTCCTCCAGCATGGAGAGCGCCTCTGTCAATATCCTGTTCTCCGTTTTCTGGCGGAGCTTATTCATTTCACTCAGCGCTTCCGCCAGCTCCGCCGCTTTTTCCGGCTCCTCCGACAGAATAAGCTCCGCTGAAACAGACGCGCTGCCCATTCTTCCGGCGGCGTTTATCCTCGGCGCCAGAGTGTAGCCTATGGCCGTTGCCCCCACCTTCTGAGGCTCTATCCTGGCGGCCCTCATAAGGGCGGCAAACCCCGGCCTGGGCCTTGTTTTGAGTATTTCCAGCCCCCGCTGGATAAATATCCTGTTCTCCCCCGTAACCGGCATAACGTCGGCCACGGTGCCCACAGCCAGCAAATCCCCGTATTTTTCCAGAAGCCTTCCGGCGCTGCCGGTCCCTTCGGCGGCGCACACCAGCTTAAATGCAACTCCCACGCCCGCCAGGGATTTATAGGGATATCCGCAGTCGCCCCGCTTCGGGTCAACCACCGCAGTGGCCTCCGGTATGCTCTCCCTGCACTCGTGGTGGTCGGTTATTATAAGGTCCATGCCTATCTCCGCCGCGTGGCGGGCTTCAAGGCAGGCGGTTATGCCGCAGTCCACGGTTATGGTGAGGGTAACGCCCCTCTCCCGCAGCTTATCCAATGCGCCAGGATTGAGGCCGTAGCCGTCGTCCTCCCTGTCGGGTATGTACATCTCGCAGTTTGTAAGTCCCTTTTCCCGGAGCCAGCTCACAAGCAGGCAGGTGGAGGTTATGCCGTCCACATCGTAGTCTCCGAACACCGCCGCGTGCTCCCTGTTCCGTACGGCCTCCCGCACCCGCGCCGCCGCCTTATCCATGTCGCGCATCAGCATAGGGTCCAGGATATCCTCCATCGAGCAGCATGTAAGCTCCCGGGCCTCCCCGGCGGATTTCACCCCTCTTGCCGACAGCAGCGCCGCCACCAGCTTCGGATATCCCTCCGCCTCCAGCCGTCTGGCGGTCTCCGGCACATATTGAGATATGTTCCAATTCGTAAATTTCATCGCCATGCCCCATAATCCAAAACGCCCGCGCTCACCGGCGCTTTAAAGCAGTTTTTAAACAATTATCTTTTATTATATCAAATTTCACGGATTTTCTCAATAGGCTGAGCGGCATAATTAATCCCCGCCGGCCGCGGCCCCATGCCCCGATTTTACGGCGGTTTTCCCGCTCCCCTTCCGGCGAAAAACCGCTTCCAGCATTTGGCCTGACACAAAGCGCGTATTTTATGTTAACATAAATAGCCGAAAGGAGTGTTTTTTTGAAGAAAATCATCGTTTTTATTATTACAGCGGCAATATTCGCTTCGCTGCTGTCAATTCCGGCGGGGGCTGCCGGCTCCGGCTCCACGGCGGGACGGGTTGCCACAAGCGACTCCAACCTGAATGTGCGCTCCGGGCCCGGCTCCGGATACCCAATAAGGTCAAGCCTCCCGAAAAACTCAACGGTGACGCTCATGTCCCGCTCCGGCGCCTGGTGGCAGGTGGAATACGCCTCCGGCACATACGGGTATGTGCATTCCTCCTACATATCCCAGGTTTCCGGCTCCTACGCCGCGTATGTGGCCACCGACAGCGACAGGCTGAACGTGCGCTCCGGCCCGGGTACAGGCTACGCCATTGCGGCAAAGCTCTATAAAGGCGCCGGCGTCGTGGTGCTCTCCCAGAGCGGCGGCTGGTCGAAAATTCTGTATAACGGCAGGTCCTCCGGCTACGTTCTCAGCTCATACCTGAAAAAATACGGCTCTTCATCATATGCCTCTCTGTCCCTGCCGGTGCCCGCCTATAAGCAGCGCGACAGCCGCTGGGCGTCCATAAAGATAGGCTCCTCAGGCGGTACTATCGGGACTATCGGATGCACCACAGCATGTCTTGCAATGACCGAGAGCTACCGCACCGGCTCCGCCGTTACCCCGGCGAATATGGCCTCGCGGCTCTCCTACACCTCCGGCGGCGCCCTCTACTGGCCCCAGAATTACACCGTCACCACGAATTCGTCAAATTACCTCAGCACTCTCTACAGCCTGCTCAGCCAGGGAAAGCCTGTGATAATAAGCGGCAAAAACTCCAAAGGCGGCACCCACTGGGTAGTTGTTACCGGCTACACAGGCGGCAGCACACTCACATCCTCGGGCTTTACCGTAAACGACCCGGGCACATCCAGCACCACTCTCGCCCAGCACTGGAATTCCTACCCTACCTTCTACAAAATGGCCTGGTATTCTTGATTTTTCCCCTTTTTTGCTGTACCATCTTCATAGCAAAAGGAAAGGCGGAAAAGGATGGGCAAATTTGACGGGGTGCTCCTGGTATCCGATTTTGACGACACGCTGAGGCCGTATAATCAGGCGCTGGTGCCCGAGGAAAATATAAGGGCCATAGAATATTTCACCGAAAACGGCGGTAAATTCTCCATCGCCACAGGCCGGGACCTGCGGAGCGTACTTCACATTAAATCCCTTTTCCCAATCCACGTCCCGGCCGTGGTGAGCAACGGCGCCGCCATGTACAGTAAGGACAGGGACGAGATAATATTTGAAAGCTCCCTGCCCTCCGACTGCGGCGGCGATATACTGGAGCTGATGGAAAAATTCCCGGATGTAGGCGTGGAGATACACCGGGGCTTTGAAATATGGTCGCCCAGGGTAAACGAGGGCGTCCTCGCCCATTTAGGCAAGATAGACGCCTCCCCTGTTGAGGCGGCCGTGGAGGATATCCCAAGGCCCTGGACAAAATTTGCTCTTTTCACCCGTGAGATACGGGTGGAGAGCGATTTATCCCGCCGGGTCTGCGATTATATCCGAAACAGTTTCCCGGGGAAATATGAGCCTGTCGTTTCCGGCGGAATAGCCGACGTGGCCGCAGCCGGCGTCACTAAGGCTTCCGGCGTCCTTAAGCTTGTGGAAATGCTGGGCGTTTCGCGGGAAAACCTCTACTGCGCCGGCGATAGCTGGAACGACCTGCCCATGCTCCGGGAGGCCGCCGAGGGCTTTGTGCCTGAAAACGCCGCGGAGGAAATAAAAAATTCCGGCGTCACCGTGGTGCGCCCGGCGGAGCTTGGCGCATTGGCGCATATCGTTGAAATACTGGACACCAGATACCCGTCCTGATAAAGTAAAAAGCTCTGCGCTGCTTAGTGTCGCAGAGCTTTTGTGCGTTTTCCGATTTCATGGACGATATCAGTAACCCATTATAGGTATATCCTCGTCATCCTGCCCTTTCTCAAGGGCTTTAATAACAATATAATAGCTGTAGTCAGGGTTTACCTCCACGGTCACCCGGTCCCCAACCCTGTGGCCCAGCACAGCCTTCCCCACGGGGGATTCCTTGCTTATAAGCCCCTTCAGCGGATTTTGCCGCAGGGTGGTGACGATACGGATATCCCGCGTCTCGTCGTCCTCCTCAATATAGATGGAGAGCCTGTCAAAAAGGCCCACAGTGTCCCGGTCGGAGCTGTCGGATATAACCCTGGCGCTGTTTACCATCCGCTGGAGATAGCGTATCCGGCTGTCGTTCCTGTTTTTCTCGCGTTTTGCCGCCTTATATTCAAAATTTTCGCTCAGATCCCCGAAAGCCCTGGCCGTCTTTACTTCCTCGATAAGCCTCGGCCGCAGCTCCTTTGTGCGGTATTCTATCTCCTCTTTCATCTTTTTTATGTCAACTTCAGTTAACTCGTCGTTCATAGCATCCTCCGCATATTCAAACGGCCAGCCGATTCTCCGGCTGGCCGTTTATATTTTTATTAAAAATATTAGCTTTAGTATAAGTACATGCGGCGAAATAGTCAATGGTGAAAAAAGCAGATTTTTTCATTCTGACGGAACAAAAACTATAAATTTTAACAAAAAGCAAAAAATGTTTCAAAAACTCATATAATCAGCGAAATACATGCAATTTTAAATGCACAATTTTTTTAAAATAATTTTGTATGATTTTAAAAATTCAAAATTCTTCTCCGCCGCTACCCCCTGCCATATACATATTATTTTGGAAAAGCCCTTCCCCTCCAGGTAGAAAACCGGAGGGATATGTGCTATACTATACTGTAAAAGGGTGTATTTTGACGTTTTGGAGGATATAATGGGAAAAGCAGCAAGAGTCTTTATATGCTTATTTTTATGCGCCGCCGTTGTCTCCGGCTCCTTTGTCTCCGGACTTGATACGTCCGGGCCGCTGGAAATGGCCGCGGACTTCATGCTCCGGGACGGCTATGGGCTTCAGCCCGGATACGTCGGGGGCGATTGGGCCGTGGTGGGCCTTGCCCGGGGCGGCCGCGCCGTGAGTGATAAATATTACGAGAGCGTGGAGAGTGCGCTAAGGGACTGCGGCGGCGTTCTCAGCCGCACTAAGCATACGGAGTATTCCCGGCTCATTTTGGCTCTCACGGCTATCGGCAAGGACCCGCAAAATGCGGCAGGCTATAATCTGCTGCTGCCCCTCGGTGATTTTGACGGCACCTTAAAGCAGGGGATAAACGGCGCCATATGGGCGCTTATCGCCCTGGACAGCGGCGGCTACGCCATACCGGAAAACCCGGAGGCGAAAACGCAGGCTACCCGGCAGATGTATATAGACGCCATACTCTCCCGGGAGCTTTCCGACGGGGGCTGGGCCATGTCGGATATAAACGGCTCCGACCCGGATATGACTGCAATGGCCCTTGCGGCCCTTTCAAAATACAGTGAGCAGCAGGCGGTAAGCGTCGCCATCGAAAAGGGATTGGATGTATTATCCCAAAAGCAGGAACCCGACGGCGGCTACTCAAGCTGGGGTGCGCAGAACTGCGACAGCACGGCTCAGGTTATAATCGCCCTGTGCGAGCTTGGCATTTCCGTAAACGACAGCCGTTTCACAAAAAACGGCCTCACCCCTCTGGACAGCCTCCTTTCATACCAGCTTTCCGACGGGAGCTTTGCCCACGAGCATGGGGGCGGTACGTCAGGAATGTCAACGGAGCAGGCTTTTATGGCCCTTGTGTCTCTGGACAGGCTTAAAAATGGCCTCAGCCCCATATTCAGCATGGACGCGGCCAAAGCGCCGCAGATTGCCGTCCCCCCTGTTACGAATCCCGGCGCGTCATTTCCCGATGCGTCCGGCGGCCCCGCGGCGGCCCTTGCCGCAAGGGGAATTGTAAACGGCTATGAAAACGGTGAATTCAGGCCGGGCAATACCCTTACAAGGGCGGAATTTGCGGCCGCCGTCACACGGGCCCTGGGCCTGGGGGCCGAACACACCGGGAAATTCTCCGACGTGCCGGCAAATAAATGGTACGCGGGCTTTGTAGGCGCGGCGGAAAAATACGGGATAGTCCAGGGCGTCGGCGGCGGAAAATTCAATCCCGACGGGACCGTTACCCGCCAGGAGGCGGCCGTAATGACCGCCCGGGCTTCAAAGCTCTGCGGCATGGACACAGCCCTTACGGAGCAGGAGGCAGGCTCTCTGATAAATGACGCCGAAATTGCCTCCTGGGCGCGGGTTTCGGCGGCCTTCTGCCTGAAATACGGCATAATTGAAAGCCTCGACAGCTTTGACCAGCCCATCACCCGCGGAGAGATGGCTGAAATGATATACAATATGCTCACATCAGCGGATCTTTTGTGATAATTTTTCTCAAAAGAACATTTTAAGGTGGAAAATATGCGGTTGTGGTTTAAGAAAAACAAGTGGAAGGTCATTGTACCCGCACTGATTGTTCTGGCTCTGGCGGCGGCCTTCTGGTTTGGCGGCGACAGTCCCGGCTCCCACGGCTGGACAGTGTCCGGCCCCTCGCCGGAAGCGCCGGTAACGGAAGCTCCAGCCCCGGAAACGCCGGGTGCGGAGACGCCGTGGCCGACGGCTGAAATATCCCCGTCGGCGGGGCCTTCGGCCTCCCCGGCGGCTACGCCGGAGCCGTCAAAAGCCCCTGTGTTTGCGACAGAAGCTCCATCCACCGCTCCGGCTTTGGAAAGTCCTCCCGCAAGCACAGGCCAGCCGGAAAGCACCCCTGTGCCGGAAAAAGCTCCCGAGCCCACGCCGGAGCCGGAAAAGGAGCTGACCTGCTCCATATCCATATCCTGCGCCACTCTCGTGGGAAACGACGCCCTTGACAGCGATAAGGCGGAGCTTGTGCCCCAGGACGGCCTGCTGCTGCCGGAAACCCAGGTCACGTTTTCCGAGGGCGAGAGCGTTTTCGACGTATTGCAGCGCGTATGCCTCGAAAAAGGCATACAGCTTGAATTTGTAAACAGCCCAATATACCGCTCGGCCTATATTGAGGGCATTGGAAACCTGTATGAGTTCGACGCCGGGGAACTGTCCGGCTGGATGTACTCTGTAAACGGCCTGTTCCCCAACTACGGCTGCTCCGGGTATCTGCTCAGCGGCGGGGACGTTATACGCTGGAGCTATACCTGCGATTTCGGCTATGATATAGGAGACTCCTCCGGAAGCGGCAACAGGCCATAGAAAAATCTATAAAATCATGAAAGGGCGGTGACAAAATGGACGGCAGGGACAGCTTTTCCCGTTATCATCCGGCGGTAAACTTCGTATATTTCGCGCTGGTGCTCATTTTCGGCATGACCCTTATGCACCCGGCCTGCCTTTTTACGGCCCTTGTGTGCAGCACTGCCTACGCGCTGCGGCTCAGCGGCGTCAAGGCCCTGAAATTCCAGCTTAAATACCTTCTGCCTCTTATGCTCCTCACCGCCGCCATAGGCCCCCTTTTTAATCACCAGGGCGCCACGGCCCTGTGCCGGCTCCCCTCAGGCAACGCGCTCACGCTGGAGAGCATCCTGTTCAGCGCGGCGTCGTCCCTTATGCTCATATCGGTTATAAACTGGTTTTCCTGCTATAACGCGGTCATGACCTCGGATAAATTCATATACCTCTTTGGCCGGATAATCCCGTCCCTCAGTCTTGTGCTCTCAATGGCGCTGCGGTTTGTGCCCGGCTTCAAAAACCAGATAAAGCGGATAGCCGCGGCTCAGAAGCGCCCCGGCGAGGGCCGGGAGGGCGTTTTTCGCAAAGCCTCGGCAGGGCTTAAAATACTATCCGCCGCCGTCACCTGGGCCCTGGAAAATTCCATCGTCACAGCCGACAGCATGAGAAGCCGCGGCTTCGGCCTGCGTGGCCGGACGGCCTTCTCCATATATAAATTTACGGGCCGGGATGCCGCTGCCCTGGCCATTCTTCTGCTGTGCGCCGCCTATATGGCGGCGGGCGCGGCTCTCGGGGCCTTTACATGGCGGTACTACCCTACCGTAAAGGGCAGCTTCAGCCTGTACTCGTTAAGCGTAACGGCGGCCTATCTCTGCCTGTGCCTTTTCCCGTTGGGGGCCGATTTAAAGGAGGACGCGAAATGGGCCGGAATGTAGCGGCGCTCTCTGTTGAAAATTTCAGCTTCGCCTATCCCGGCGCCGCCGTAAACGCCCTTACGGATATAGGCTTCCGGATAGAGCGGGGCGATTTCGCCGTCCTCTGCGGCCCCTCGGGAAGCGGGAAAACCACGCTTTTAAGGTGCCTGAAGCCCATCCTCGCCCCACGCGGGGACAGGTCCGGGGAGCTTCTGTTTAACGGCGCCGCCCTTGAGGGGCTCAGCCAGCGGGAGCAGGCGGAGAAAATCGGCTTTGTGCTCCAATCTCCAGAACACCAAATCGTAACCGACAAGGTCTGGCACGAGCTGGCCTTCGGCCTTGAGAGCCTGGGTACGGAAAATCAGGAGATACGGCGGCGGGTGGCGGAGATGGCCTCCTTTTTCGGCATACAGCAGTGGTTTTATAAGAGCACCATGGAGCTTTCCGGCGGCCAGAAGCAGCTTCTCAATTTGGCCTCCGTTATGGTCATGGGGCCGGAGCTTCTCATTCTGGACGAGCCTACAGGCAGCCTCGACCCGGTTGCCGCCTCGGATTTTCTCGGCGTCCTGGGCAAAATCAACCGGGAGCTGGGTACCACTATAATAATGACGGAGCACCGGCTGGAGGACGCCCTTCCGCTGGCAAACCGCGCCATTATCCTGGACGGCGGCAGGCTTATAGCCGACGGAAAACCCGATACGGTTGGCAAAGAGCTTCTGCGATCCGGCCACGGCATGTTCCTTTCCATGCCCACGCCCATGCGGGTCTGGGCCGCCGTGGAAAACGGTCTGGACTGCCCCATTACCGTCCGGGACGGCAGGGCCTGGCTACGCAGCTTCTCCGAAAATCACAGCCTTGGGAATATCCCGGAAAAGCCCCCTTTACGTCAGAGCGGCGAAACAGCCGTTAAATTTGACGGCGTGTGGCTGAGATACGAAAAAAACTCCCCGGACGTGCTTAAGGGCCTGGAGCTGGACATAAAGCGGGGCAGCTTCACAGCCCTTATGGGCGGAAACGGCGTGGGAAAAACCACGGCTCTCTCCGCCGCAGGGGGTCTTTTAAAGCCATACCGTGGAAAAATCACCGTAAACGGGCGGACGGCCATACTCCCACAGGACCCGCAGACAGTTTTCACCGAAAAAACAGTTTGGGACGAGCTTATGTCCGCTCTGCCGAAAAGCGCCGGCCCCGAAGAAAACGGGCGCGCCGCCCGTTCCGCCGCCGCGCTCTGCGGTATATCCGGCCTTCTCCACCGCCACCCCTACGATCTCTCCGGCGGCGAGCAGCAGCGGGCGGCGCTGGCAAAAATCCTGCTGGAAAAGCCCGATATCCTGCTGCTGGACGAGCCCACAAAGGGCCTCGACGCGGAATTTAAGCAGAGCTTTGCCGGTATACTGGCGTCGCTTCAAAATGACGGCGCAACGATAATAACGGTCAGCCACGACGTGGAGTTCTGCGCCGAATTTGCCGAAAACTGCGTTATGCTTTTCGACGGCGCGGCCATATCACAGGGTGCGCCCCGGGAATTTTTTGCCCGGAACAGCTTTTACACCACGGCGGCCAGCCGCATGGCCAGGGAACTGCTGCCGGAGGCCGTCACCCCGGCGGATATAATCTGCGCCTGCGGCGGCGTCCCGCCGGAGCCTCCAAAGGGGCCCAAAAAACCGCAGAATGTCCGGCCGCCGGTGCTCCCCGCCCCGGCCCCCTCAAAAAAAGAGCGGAGCCGCCCGGGAAAAAAGTCGGTTTTCTCCGCCCTTATGATACTTCTTCTTATCCCCCTGACTATTTTCTTCGGGATGGAGTACCTTGAAAACAGGAAATATTACTTCATATCCCTGCTTGTGATATTGGAGTGTATGGCGCCCTTTTTTTTGATGTTTGAGGGCCGCCGCCCAATGGCACGGGAGCTTGTGACGGTGGCGGTGCTCTGCGCCCTGGGCGTCGCCGGCAGGGCGGCGTTTTTCATGCTGCCGCAGTTTAAGCCCGTAATGGCCCTTGTGATTATCTCCGGGGCGGCCTTTGGCGGCGAGACGGGCTTTCTTGTCGGGGCCATGACCATGCTGGTGTCAAATATGTTTTTCGGCCAGGGACCCCTTACGCCGTGGCAGATGTTCGCCATGGGCCTTGTGGGCTTTCTGGCGGGAATTATTTTCAGGGGAAACGGCCTCAAAAAAAGAGCGCCTATGGCGCTCTTCGGATTTATCGCCGCAGTGGCGGTTTACGGCGGCATAATGAATCCCGCCGCCGCCCTGGTGTCCCAGGGGACGGTAAATTTTGAGATGCTGCTGTCATATTACGCGGCGGGCCTGCCGCTGGATTTAATACAAGCCGCAGCCACGGTGCTTTTCCTGTGGCTGCTGGCCCGGCCAATGCTGGAGAAATTGGAGCGCATTAAAACCAAATACATGACAGTCTGAATTAACCCCGCATTTCTCCTTAAACCGTTTGAGCCTCTGCCGCACAGCGGCAGAGGCTCAATTTTATCAGGATATCAGTAAACTATGCCGTACTCCCTGGCCTCATCCCGAAGCTGCTCTCTGAAGCTCGGGTGGGCGATGGAAATCATGGCCTCCACCCTCTCCCGGATGGTCCTGCCCCGCAGCTCCGCCACGCCGTATTCGGTGACTATGGTGTCCGCCAGGTTTCTGGATATGGACACCGCCGCGCCGGGAGTTAGAATGGATTTTATCTTTGAGTGCTTTCCGTCCCTTGTGGTGGAGGTAAAGGCCACTATTCCACGTCCGCCCCTGGAGTGCATCGCGCCGTAGGCGTAATCCGCAGCGCCGCCGGTGCCGGAATACTGATGGCTCCCGATGGACTCAGAGCATATCTGCCCCGTTATATCCACCTCCATGGCGGTATTCACGGATATCATATTGTTATTCTGGGATATCACAAACGGGTCGTTCCCGTAGGAGCACGGCACCAGCCTGCATGCGGGGTTGTTCGCCACCGTCTCGTAGAGGTGCTCGTCGCCTATGCAGAAGGTGGCGATATGTATGCCCCTGTTGAGGTTTTTCCGGCTTCCGTTTACGTTGCCGTTTTCCATAAGGTCGGCCATAGTGGAGGAAAACAGCTCCGAATGGATTCCCAAATCGTTCTTCTCCTTTAAATACTCGCCCACCGCATCGGGCAGGCCGCCGATTCCAAGCTGGATGCAGTCGCCGTCGTGGATAAGGTCGGCTATGTACCGGCCTATTTTTTTATCCATTTCCGTCTGCACCGAACGGGGTATGGTAAAGAGGGGCTTATCCGACACGAAAAACGCCGTCACATCCTTAAGGGGTATCTCCACGCCGCCCCGCACCCTTTTAAACCGGGGGTTTACCTCCAGTATTATCTTTTCCGCGCAGCTGAGGGCCTCCCGCTCAAACATCTGGCAGTACGGTATCTGGAAAGAGCCGTTCTCCATATCCGTCACCTGTGCCACAAAAACATTGTTGGGCTTATACGCCGTGCGCTCAGCCATGTAGTTGTGCAGATTCGACGGGATGTAGGAGGCCATGCCCAGCTTGTGTGCGTCCTGAAAGGGGCTGGCGTAAAAATGGCCCAGTGTCATAACGTGTCCCTTGGTGGCGGGGTCATGCAGATACGGATAGTCGTTATCTTTACTTTTTATAAGCGTCACATCTTTAAGCCGCGGTATTATCTCGCCAAAATTGCTCAAAAAAGTGATAGGCTCCGTGCCCACGCCGGACACGGCTATAGTATCCCCGGACTCTATAAGCCCCAGGCAGTCCTGAAGGGTGCTTTTCTTCATCCCGTAAACATCCTGATAGGTCATTTTTCATCCTCCGTCTTTTGATTGCTTTTAATTATAGCATTTGGCTTTTAAATTGTATAGAGAAAATGAAAATAAAATATATCCTGCCTCAACCGGGGCCATTTGACATACGGCCGGTTATATAATAGAATAATGAATCATATACATATTAATTTATAAGGAGACAGATAATATGAAATTCCCTGAGATGCCCTATGCCCGCCCGGACATTGAGGCTGTCAAAAAAGATATCCGTACCATTACGGATAAGCTGAAATCGGCCGCGACCTTCCAGCAGGCGGACGCGGCCCTTCTCGAAATGGATGAGTGCCTTCGCCACACAGAGACGCTCTCCACCCTGGCCCACATACGCCACGACATAGACACAAACGACGAATTCTACAAGGATGAGCAGGCATTCTGGGACACCGCCGGCCCCGAGCTTCAGGAATACCATCAGGAATTTGACGACGCTCTTTTCAATTCCCCCTTCAGGGCGGAGTTTTCCGAAAAATATTCACCCCTGCTCTTTACAAACACCGAGATATCCCTCCGGACCTTTAAGCCGGAGCTTATCGGCGATCTGAAGCGTGAAAACGAGCTTACGACAGAATACGATAACCTTATCGCCTCGGCCCAGATACCCTTTGAGGGCGGCGTCTATACCCTGTCCCAGATGTCCCCCTTCAAGCAGTCCCCGGACGATAAGCGCCGCCTCGCCGCCTGGACGGCCGAGGGCAATTTCTACTCCGGCATCGGCGACAAGCTGGACTCCATTTATGACGAGCTTGTGGCTCTGCGCACCTCCATGGGTCGGAAGCTGGGCTACGAAAACTACATACCTCTGGGCTACGACAGGATGATGAGAAACTGCTACACCAAGGAGGACGTGGAAAAATTCCGTGAGTCGGTTATCAAGTATATGGTCCCGGTGGCGGATAAAATCTACCGGGAACAGGCGAAGCGCCTTGGCGTTGCCTATCCCCTCAGCTATTCCGACGCCGCTCTGGAATACCGCTCCGGCAACGCCGCCCCCAAGGGCACGCCGGAGGACATCCTGGCCCACGGCAAAAAATTCTATCACGAGCTGTCCCCGGAGACAGCCGAATTTATCGACGTAATGTTTGAAAACCAGTGTATGGACGTGCTCTCCAAAAAGGGCAAGGCCGGCGGCGGCTACTGCACCTCCATACCCGACTACAGCGTTCCGTTCATCTTTGCAAACTTCAACGGCACCTCCCACGATGTTGAGGTCATGACCCACGAGGCGGGACATGCCTTCCAGGCCTACACCTGCCGTAATATAAAGCCCATCTCCATGCAGTGGGCCTCCCTGGAATCCTGCGAGATACACTCCATGTCCATGGAATTTTTCGCATGGCCCTGGGAGGAGGGCTTCTTTCACGAGGACACCCAGAAATTCTATTACAGCCACCTTACCGGCGCGCTCACCTTTATCCCATACGGCACAATGGTGGACCATTTCCAGCACATCGTCTATGAGCACCCGGAGCTCACTCCCGGCCAGCGCCATCAGGAGTGGTCAAAGCTCATGTCCATATATATGCCATGGATAAGGCTCGACGGCGAGATTCCCTTCTATTCCTTCGGCCGCTACTGGCAGCGCCAGAGCCATATTTACGACTGCCCCTTCTACTACATAGACTACTGCCTGGCCCAGACCATGTCCCTCCAGTTCTGGGAGTACATGCTTCGTGACAGAAAGGCCGCGTGGGAGGCCTATATGCGCCTTGTCCGCCCCGGCGGTACCATGACCTTCCGCCAGCTTGTTGAGGCCGCGGGCCTCGTTGTGCCCTTCCAGCCCAACGCCCTTAAGGACGTCTGCGCCGCGGCTGAAAAGTGGATAGCTGATTTTGATATGTCGCAGCTTGCATAAATCGGAGGCTATTATGTCCTTTCGCAGAATTTTCGCTCTTATAACGGCGGCGGCCATGCTCTGGGCGGTATTTCCGGGCTGCAGCGCGGGCGGCGGCCCGGAGGAGTCAGATTCCCCGGCCCCTCCAATCATCGACACACCGGCCCCCACCCCGGAGCCTACCCCTCAGCCCACTCCGGAGCCGGAGCCCTTGACGGCCGGCTTTGAAGGCGGCTTCAGCGGGAATTTCAATCCCGCCTACGCCCAGTCGGAAAACGATCTGGCCGTGGTATCCGCCGTATGCGCATACCTGCTCAATTATGACGCCGGCGGAAACATCGTGGCGGACGGCGCCGCAGTATCCGTGGAAACCGAGCCGGAGACCGGCCTTACGTCCTATACCTTTAATCTCAGGGACGACCTGCTGCTCCCTGACGGCCGGCCCCTTACGGCGGACGACCTTATTTTCACCCTCTATCTTCTCTGCGACAGCTCCTACGACGGCCCGCTGTCCACCGGCACCCTCCCCATACTGGGACTTGAGGAGTACAGGGAGAACACCGCAGCGGAAAATCACGAGAAGTATTCCCTGCTGTTCCGGAGCATTCTGTACGCCGGGCGCGATAACGCCGACTTCTCTCAATGGACCTATGAGACCCAGGAGGTTTTCTGGCAGATAATCGACCGGGCGTGGCGGGAGGACGTCTCCGCCATAATCGACTACTGCACTGAAAATTTCGCCGCCGCTTACGGCGAGAGCTGGTTTGGCCGCACGGCGGAGGAGATAAAAGCCGACCGGGGCCTTCAGACCGCCTTTGCCATGATGCTTTGGGGCTTCGGAGACCTTGACGAAAACGGCGGCTTCTACACCGTGGCTCTCGGCAAAACCTGGACCCTGCAGGAGGGGGACATGCCCTCCGACGAGGACTTTTTCAATGAGGCTTACAGCTTTTATAAGGGCGACCCGGAGGCCTACTGGGAGGTTGAGTACGCCGACGGCTCCTCCGTAGTGGACGCCGCCCTGCCGCAGTTTATCGGCGCTGCCGCCCAGTTGGACGGGCTGCCGCCCATAAGCGGCATATCCGGCATAGAGCGGCTCTCCGATTATTCCGTGTCCGTCACCGTGTCCGGGGCCTCCTCCGGGGATTTGGAGAAGTTCATTATCCCCGTCATGCCACTTTCATACTACGGCGGCGAATACGACTATGAAAAGGGCCTTTTCGGCGTCACCCGCGGCGAGCTGCACGAAATAAAGGCCGTGACCGAGCCTTTCGGCGCCGGAGCCTATGAGCTTTTGAGCTTTGACGGCTGCACGGCGGAGCTTACGGCAAACGAAAATTACTTCGGCGGTGAGCCGGCCACTCAAAAAGCCGTTTTTACCGTCACCTACGGCGCGCAGGCGGACATCGAGAGCGGCTATCTGGACATAGCGCAAATTTCCGGCCTTTCCGGCGGGAATGCCTGGGACGACGGCTACTGCTACCTCGGCATAAATGCGGATAATGTCTGCGTAAGCCGCGACCCGTATTCCGAAGAGAGCCTTGCCCTCCGCCGGGGGCTTATTGCGGCGGCAGCCGCCTGCCGGCAGGACGGCCAGGACTGGCCCCTCACTCTGTCCTCCCCCTGCTATCCCCAAATTTCCGGCGGTTTTGAAACGGATATGTCCGCCGCTGTTACCGAGGCCAAAAACTGTTTTGCGGCGGCCAGCTACACCTGGGATGACGCCCTGGGCAAATTCACCGAGGCCCCCGACGGGGCAAGGCTTGAATACGATATTCTCGTCTCCTCCCTGGATAATCCGGCCTGCGAGCTGCTCCGGCCCGCCCAGGAGGCGCTTTCCGCCCTTGGCATAACGCTGAACTTTGTCTCCGCCGGCAGCGAATCGGAGTTCTGGTCCGCCCTCAAAAGCGGAAAGCAGTATCTCTGGTGCGCGGGCTGGTCGGCGGAAACGGACATCGCCGGAGCGCTTTTTGAAAAGTATTCCTCCTCCGGCCAGGGAAACTATTACGGCCTCGCCTCCGACGAGCTGGACGCCGCCATCGGACGCACCGCCTCCTGCGGCGCCGGGGAACTTCCGGACGCCGTTTTCGGCGTGCTGTCGTCGGTAAAGGACGCCGCCGTGGAGCTGCCTGTCTACACACGGTACGGCAGCGTCATATGCGGCGAAAATGTATCGGGAATTCCCCAGTGCTCGGCCTGTTACAGTTGGATACGGGAAATTCAGAATATTACAGTGGAATAGTTAAAAGCGCGCACCCTGAAAACGGCGCGCGCTTTTAATGAAATTATTTGATTATCCCGGTGGGGCGCGGCCAAAGGCCGCGCCCCACTCTTTTTATCCCCGTACCCGGTGCCGCCGGCTGATTTTTAAGGGAAACCGCCCCGTCTCAGCTTTCGTAAGTGAAGG